>DATBPY010000202.1:0-20311 GCA_036561085.1 Methylophilaceae bacterium
GAAATCCTTGGGTACTTTGCCCAGCATCAGGTCGCGTACCGCACCGCCGACGATGAAGGCTTCAAAACCTGCTTTTTGTAAACCTTCGGTCGTTTTCAGCGCAGCAGGGCTGATATGACGCTTATTGATGCCATGCGTACGTTTGCTGAATCTTTGCGCAGCAGAGGAGTGTTGAGCAGGACTTTTCTGTTTCGGCTTGAAAACTTTTTGTAGTAGTTTACGAATCATCAGAATGTTATAGCAGCACTTTCTCAATTCCGCCATTGTTGGCTTTCGCCACGTAATCCTGCAACCAGTTTTCGCCCAGCACGTACTTGGCCATTTCCACCACGATGTAATCGGCTTCTATGCCGGTATCGTCGCCGTAGCGCGCCAAGCCTTGCAGACACGAAGGACAAGAAGTGAGTATCTTTACCTTCTGCTCAGGAGCAGCATTGAGTTTAGCCAGTCCCCGCTCCAGTTCTTCCTGTTTGCGCATCTTCACCTGCGTGGCGATATCCGGGCGAGCCACAGCAAAAGTGCCGGATTCGCCGCAGCAGCGGTCATTCAGCTCCACATCGGTGGTACCCAACAACTCGTTGACGACTTTGATGCTGGAGTAGGTCTTCATCGGGTTGTGGCACGGCTCATGATACATGTAGCGCGTACCTGTCACGGTTTCCAGTTTCTGGTCTTTCTCCAACAGGTATTCGTGTATATCCAGCAAGCGGCAGCCTGGGAAAATCTTATCGAATTCATATTTCAATAACTGATCCATGCAAGTGCCGCAAGATACGATTACCGTCTTGATGTCCAAATAGTTCAAGGTGTTAGCCATACGGTGGAACATCACCCGATTCTCGGTAGTGATCTGGTTGCCCTTGTCATGATTGCCGGCAGAGGTTTGCGGATAGCCGCAGCACAGATATCCCGGCGGCAAAACCGTGATCGCCCCTACTTCGTAGAGCATGGCTTGCGTGGCCAGCCCTACCTGGCTGAACAGCCGCTCCGAACCGCAGCCGGGGAAGTAGAACACTGCATCGGCATCCTCTCCCGCTTTTTGCGGGTTGCGGATGATAGGGATCATGGTGTCGTCTTCGATACCCAGCATGGCGCGCGAAGTTTTGCTCGGCATTTTCTTCGGCATCGGGCGATTGAGAAAATGGATCACCTGCGCCGTGACCGCCGGTTTGCCTACGGTCGCAGGCGGACGGCGCTTGAATGCCTTAATGATAGGCAGCAGCCGTTGTCCGATCCTGGACGCCAAACCTTGTGCCGCATATCCGATCTGGATCATGCCCAGACGCAACAATTTGATAGTCGCCGGATCCTTAGCGTTGAGGAATGCCATCCCCACTGCAGTGCCGGGGTTGAAATTCTTCTTGCCTTGTTTGCGCAGGAAATTACGCATGGCAATCGAGACGTCGCCGAAGTCGATATCCACCGGGCATGGGTTCAGGCACTTGTGGCATACCGTGCAATGGTCTGCAACATCGTTGAATTCGTCGAAATGCTTGATGGAAATGCCGCGCCGCGTCTGTTCCTCGTACAAGAAAGCTTCGATCAGCAGCGAAGTGCCGAGTATCTTGTTCCGCGGCGAATACAGCAGATTGGCGCGTGGTACATGTGTCGTGCATACCGGTTTGCACTTGCCGCAGCGCAGGCAGTCTTTAATAGAGTCGGCGATTTCGCCGATCTCCGATTGCTCCATGATCAGCGATTCCGTTTCCAGCAGCGAGAACGAAGGCGTATATGCCGAGTGCAGGCCGGAACCCGCCATCAGTTTGCCTTTATTGAAGCGGCCTTCGGGATCGACTTTATTCTTATACACGGCAAAAGTATCGATGATCTTCTGATCCAGAAACTCCATTTTGGTGATGCCGATGCCATGTTCGCCGGAAATCACGCCGCCCAGGTCTGAAGCCAGTTTCATGATGCGCGCAACGGCTGCATTGGCTGCTGCCAGCATCTCATAATCATCCGAATTGACCGGAATATTGGTGTGCACATTGCCGTCGCCGGCATGCATGTGCAGCGCGATGAATACCCGGCTCTTGAGTACGGTTTTATGTATCTCGTCGCAACGTTCCAGGATCTTCTGGTATTCACGGCCGGTGAAAATATGGTGCAGTACTTTGCGTACTTCATGCTTCCATGAAATCCGTAATTGGCGCTCTTGGACGGCGCGGAAAACGCTGGCGAAATCACCGATACCGAGCTGCGCTAATGCTTCTTCAGTCAGATGGCTCAGTACAGTCAGCGGCGAATCCAGTTGTTGCAGAACCAGTTGCCAGTGCGATCGTGTCTTGGCGATATGTCCCAGCGCCATTGCCTTCTTTGTTGCAAGCAGCTCGGGGTCGTTGGCGGTTTCTTCGTCCTTGATCAGCGGCAATTCGCCTTGTAAAAAGGTTTCCAATTCATCGAGCAGGCGCAATTTATTGGTGATCGACAGCTCAATGTTGATACGTTCCACGCCATCCGAATAATCGCCCAGGCGCGGCAAAGGGATCACCACGTCTTCATTGATCTTGAAGGCGTTGGTGTGCGCGGCAATGGCTGCGGTACGCGCTCTATCCAGCCAGAATTTTTTGCGCGTCTCTGCCGATACCGCAATAAAACCTTCGCCGCCGCGTGCGTTGGCCAACCGCACGATATGCGAAGCAGCTTGGCCGATATCGCCTTCGTCGTCGCTGGCAATGTCGGCGATCAATACCATTTTGGGGCGTTCGGTGCGGGTAGCCTTGGTGGCATAGCCCACGGCTTTGAGGTAGCGGTCATCCAGATGCTCCAGCCCGGCCAATAATGCAGTAGGATGCTGATCCAGATAATCCTTGATCTCCACAATAGCCGGTACGGCCAGACCCACCGAGCCGAAAAATTCCAGACACACAGTACGCACGTGCGTGGGCATTTTATGCAGAATGAAAGTGGCGGACGTGATCAGGCCATCACACCCTTCTTTCTGGATGCCCGGTAGACCGGCCAGGAATTTATCGGTCACATCCTTACCCAGCCCCACGGTACGGAAGTGCGCGCCAGGGATTTCCAGTATCTCTTCGTTTATCTTGGTTTTACCGTCTTCCTTGAAGCGCTCTATACGGAAACGCGCCGACTCGACATCGTGGATCTTGCCCAGGTTATGCCCTATGCGGGTAACTTGCAGCCACTCAGCATCCGGCGTGACCATGCGCCATGAATGTAGATTGTCCAAGGCAGTACCCCACAGCACGGCTTTTTTGCCGCCCGCGTTCATGGCGACGTTACCGCCTATGCATGAAGCATCTGCCGACGTAGGGTCGACCGCGAATTCAAATCCCGCTTCAGACGCAGCTTCCATCACGCGGCGGGTGACTACACCAGCACCGCAATGTATGGTCGGAACCGCTTGTGTCAATTCCGGTAGTTTCGACATAGTGACCCCGCCCAACGCATCCAGTTTTTCCGTATTGATCACGGCTGAAAACGGCGTCAGCGGGATGGCGCCGCCGGTATAGCCAGTGCCGCCCCCACGCGGGATAATGGTGAGTTCCAGCTCTATACAGGCTTTGACCAGCATCGCGGTCTCGGCTTCAGTATCGGGGTTGATCACCACGAATGGATATTCGACGCGCCAGTCGGTGGCGTCGGTGACGTGTGAAACCCGAGCCAAGCCGTCGAACTGGATATTATCCTTGCGCGTGAAGCGGCTGAGCTTGCTGACGGTTTTTTTGCGTAATTTTTCCGTACGCTGGAAATCTTCTTCAAAATTGCGCACGGCAAGTTGCGCAGCCGCGATCAATTTATTGACATTGTCATTGTGCTGGCTACGGTCTTCGATCGCACGGATACGGTGGTGTAACGCCTCTATCAATGCTTTACGGCGTTTGGGGTTATCCAGCAGGTCGTCTTGCAGATATGGATTGCGCGACACGACCCATAGATCACCCAACACTTCGAATAGCATGCGCGCAGAGCGGCCCGTTTTGCGCTCGCCGCGCAACTCATTCAACACGTCCCATGCTTCTATTCCCAGAAAGCGGATAACGATTTCACGGTCAGAAAATGAGGTGTAGTTATAGGGTATTTCGCGCAAACGGGCAGTCATTGGGTATTTGGCTAAAGCAAAGAGAACATTATAAGCTTTTGCGGCAGCCTTATAAACGATGTTGTGAGTAGGGTTGAAATGTGAGTAAGATTAAAACCAGCGGGCGATAATAATTCCGGGTTTAATAATTTACGCCCGCAAGGTAAACTGGGCAGCTCATGACAGCATTTAAAAAATTATGGTTGCCCATCCTGTCGCTGTTATTAATAGCGGGATTATGGTTTGCACTCACCAGTCCGGATCGAGCCCCGCAGGCTGTATTTTCTACTTTGGAAGGTAAGCGGGTCGCGCTTGCCGATCTAAAAGGGCATATGGTGTTGATCAATTTCTGGGCGACCAGTTGTCCAGGCTGCGTGAAAGAAATGCCGCAGATAGCTGACACTTATCACCAATATCATGACAAAGGGTTCGAGGTAATAGCGGTCGCCATGCCCTATGACCCACCTGATAACGTGATCAATTATGCCAAAAAGAACGCGCTACCTTTCCCGGTCGTGCTGGATATTGACGGCAAAATCTCGCATTTGTTCGGCGAAGTGCAGGTCACGCCTTCCAGTTTTGTGATCGATGCGCAGGGGAATGTGGTACGGCGGGTGATCGGGGAGTTGAATTTTGCTGATTTGCGGCAGCTATTAACGGCTCAGGTTGCTAAATAGCTTCCACGGTGGAATAAAGATTCACGGCTTTGCTCGCGGTATATCCGCCCACGGATGCCGCAAATGCATCTCTTAACCGTTGTTGCAGGTCGTCATTGATGACTGCAGTATCGTCATCGTCTTCATTGCCGCTGCCGACGGTAACCCCCGAATTTTGCGGGCCTACTGTTTGCTTCCCAAGCAATTTCTCCGGGGGTTCAGCCGCCGTACTTACGTTATAAGCAAAGTCGGTAATGGTGGAAAAAGCTTTGGCACCGTCTTCATTGAAGGCCTTGATGACTTGATTGGTATTAACGCTGAAACGACCATCGCTCCCTTTTTCTACCCCCATCTGCTGCAGAGCAGATAAATTCACCGAGCTACCGCTGAGGGCGTTATTAATGGCCGACAAAGCTTGTCCGAGTCCGGCGCTGTACTTGTTGCGCAGTGCTGATGCCTGACTCAGAACGTCGCGTAAGCCATTGAGTGAGCTTACAACGCCTTGAGCGACCACCTGTAAATAACGTACGGTGCGATAAGCATTGGAGTTTTTGAAAGTCGCCGCGCTGCTCTGGAAGTTGTCCAATGCCAACATGGCAAGACCCGTTGTGCTGATGTTGGATACATAGCTGACCTCGCCGCCGGGGCCGACATTTCTCGCACCACGCACGCCGGGCACGGGTGCTCTGCGCTGTAACGCAGACTGGGCATCTATGCCATCACTGACTGGAGTGCTTGAAATTGCCATTACTTTTTATCCTGAATACTTCGACTGCCAAAAAATACTATCGGTACGTAATTAGTTTACGACAAGCGCCCATAATTCTTTATTTTATATTATTCCCTCGT
The DNA here is from genome assembly GCA_036561085.1 of Methylophilaceae bacterium. GTDB lineage: Bacteria > Pseudomonadota > Gammaproteobacteria > Burkholderiales > Methylophilaceae > CAILHX01. Next base: position 5,548 of record DATBPY010000202.1, read on the forward strand.
AGTGTTGGCATCTCACTGTCGCAAATCAGCAAAATAAGCCACTTTCGAGTAGAATAACGCGGTTTTGTCAGTGGAAGATTTGTGATGTTAAAAGGTAGTCTGGTTGCCATAGTCACGCCCATGTTCGAGGATGGGTCGCTTGACCTTGATGCACTGCGGGCATTGATAGACTGGCATGTCGAACAAGGTACCAACGGTATCGTCATCGTCGGCACCACAGGCGAGTCTCCTACTGTAAATGTAGAGGAGCATTGTGCTCTGATGCAAGTCGCCGTCGAGCATACCAACCGCCGCATCCCCGTGATTGCAGGTACCGGTGCGAATTCGACCAGCGAAGCGATCGAATTGACCGGACATGCTAAAGCGATTGGGGCAGATGCCTGCTTGCTGGTGACTCCTTATTACAACAAGCCGACCCAGCAAGGCCTGTACCAGCATTTCAAAGCGGTCGCCGAGGCGGTGGATATCCCACAGATTTTATATAACGTACCTGGCCGCACCGGCTGCGATTTGCATAACGATACCGTGTGCGAATTGGCCAAAATTCCGAATATTGTCGGTATTAAAGATGCCACGGGCGGAATACAGCGCGGAACTGATCTGCTGCTACAAGTGCCCAACGGTTTTGCTGTCTATAGCGGGGATGATGGAACGGGTTTGTCGCTATTATTGCTGGGTGGGCACGGGGTGATCTCGGTTACCGCCAACGTCGCTCCAAAGCTGATGCGTCAAATGTGCGATGCTGCGTTCGCAAATGATCTTGTCGAAGCGAGAAAGGCGAACCAAGCACTATTTGCTTTGCACCAGCATTTATTTATCGAACCTAATCCAATCCCTGTCAAATGGGTATTGCATGAAATGAAGCTTATTCAAGCGGGCATACGTTTGCCCATGAGCTGGATGGTTGAACGCCACCACGAAGCCTTGCGCCATGCGATGCGGCAGGCAGGGATTTTATAAAAGTTTTATGAGACTAAAGTTGAAAATGATCAATACCAAATCTGTTTTTATCATCCTGATCGCGTTACTGGTCGCCGGTTGCGACTCTATTCCTTTTCTTGACACGGGAGGGGATGATTACAAAGCCGCGGGTCGTGGCAGGCCTCTGGAAGTGCCTCCCGACCTGACTTCCATTGCTGCAGACGACACTTATCAGGTTCCTGGCGGCACTACCTATTCCAGCTATAGCCAGAATCAAGAGACGCAGGAAGTTCATGAAGAAAAGCTGTTACCGTCAGTAGAAGGTGTACGCATAGAACGTGCTGGTTCGCAACGTTGGCTGGTGGTACCGGTCCCGCCAGAAAAGGCTTGGCCGGTAGTGCGGGACTTCTGGACCGACTTGGGTTTTGCTGTGCGCGTGGAAAATATGCAAACAGGCGTGATGGAGACGGATTGGGAAGACCCATCTTCGCTGGGCAAGGACGACAACGGCAATTACCTCAGCAAGTTCCAGGGCTGGATGGATAAACTGGAAGGGCTTAACCACAGGCAGAAATTCCGTACCCGTCTGGATCGCGGCACGGACGATTCGGTCACCGAGATTTACATGACCCACCACTCCATCACCAATATTCCGGATGATGGTAAGGAACGGGTGGTCACACGCTATGGGGTGATAGATAACGGATATAAAGATAAAGAATTAAAAAACCAGTCCTCGGATGACGAGGATATCGACCTTGAATTGTTAAGACGCTTGATGGTGAAATTCGGTATAGCAGAGAAGCAAGCGCAAACCATCATCGCTAATCCCGTACAGGAGGTGCGCGCCACTCTCACCAAGGATGCGCAAGGTAACGCCACCTTGACTGTGAGCGACCCGTTTGATCGTGGCTGGCGTCGTGTTGGGCTGGCGTTGGATCGCATCGGCTTTTTAGTGGAAGATAAAGACCGTTCCAAAGGCCTGTACTTTGTGCGTTATTCCGATCTTGATGCGGAAGACGACACCACTAGTGAAGACAAGAAAGGCTGGCTGGATAAGCTAGCTTTCTGGAGAGACGACGACGATAAAGCGAAACCAAAACCGGCACCAGCGCCAACACCTAAACCGACGTCTAAAGACAGCGACGATGGTTTTGTGGATAAGCTCAAATTCTGGAAGAGTAAGGACGATGGCAAAACTGAGGCTAGTACGGCGCAGCAATACCGTGTAAGCGTGAGTCGTGGCGGTGACAAAACCACTATCACTGTGGTGAATGTTGATGGTACGCGTAACCTTTCGCCTACCTCCAACCGCATTTTGAACTTGTTGTACGAACAACTAAAATAGGAATGACTTGAGCACGTGCGCTTCGCTTCTCTAGGTAGTGGTAGTGCCGGTAACTGTCTGGCAGTCCAGGCCGGCAATACGACGCTATTGTTGGATTGCGGTTTTGGCTTAAAAGAAACGATTACGCGCTTGGCTCGGCTCAAATTGGAAGTCGAAGACTTGGCGGGCATCATGCTCACTCATGAGCATGATGATCATGCCGGGAGTGCCTTCCGTCTCGCTGCAAAATATCATATTCCTGTTTTCGCTACCCATGGCACTTTTCAGGCTTTGGGCGGAATGCCTGCAGGCGTGGACAGCCGTATCATCGATAGCCATACCTTGTTCAGCATAGGTGATCTACAAGTACAGCCTTACCCTGTACCGCACGACGCACGCGAACCCACGCAATTCGTGTTAGGCGATGGGTCCGGTCGGTTAGGCGTCCTGACCGATGCGGGAAGCTCTACACCGCACATCGAATTTATGCTTTCCGGTTGCCAGGCATTGGTGCTGGAATGTAATCATGATCTCGATATGTTGCTGGGTAGTAGTTATCCGCGATCGCTTAAGCAGCGTATCAGCAGTAAATTCGGGCATTTGGATAATGCAAGCTCGGCAACTTTGCTATCGCGATTGAATAACAGCAAGCTGCAACATCTTGTGGGAGCGCACTTGAGCGCGCAAAACAATACGCCTGCACTGGTCAGACGAGCGTTGAGTCATATACTGAATTGCGAGGAAGACTGGATAGGCATTGCAGATCAAGTGGCAGGGTTTGCTTGGCGTGAAATTAATCCAGGCGCCTAGGATATGGATTTAGCTTAATCGGTCTTTGACAGGCCTTAATTCAGGCAACAAAAAAGCCGACTCGAAGTCGGCTTTTTTGCTTACTAATTGAAACTAAATTACTTCTTGTCAGCAGGTGCTGGAGCAGCAGCATCAGGAGCGGCAGCTGGAGCAGCATCAGCTGGCTTAGCAGCGTCAGGTGCAGCAGGAGCTGGAGCAGCAGCGTCAGGTGCAGCAGGAGCTGGAGCAGCAGCTGGTGCAGCAGCGTCAGCAGCAGGAGCAGCAGCTTCTTCTTTTGGACCGCAAGCGGTCAGAGCAAGGGCTAACATAGCAGCGAATAGAGCGGAGCGGATCATTTTTTTTCCTTAACAAGTAGTTACAAAAAATCGTTATCGGCTCTTTAAAAGAAACACTTCAATTAAAGAGTCTTCCGAAGGCCATGATTCTATACATCATTCAAAAAAAATACTAGTTATTTTTATTTAGTTTGTTGGAATCTGCGGGTTAAGCGTTAAAACTGCAAAAAACCAGCTTGATACCACTGATATAGTGATTCTGCCAGATGCTCACTATACTTGTCTAAAGGATGCAAAATCCGGTTATCTGCGAGACTTTGTAAATCAATTAATGCATCCGTTTCAGGTTGCAGGGCCAGCCCGTTCATATAGATACGGTCATCCATAAATAGCATCTGGCTTTGTAATGCTAACTTAATAGATTTTTTGTTTAGCTGAGACCTGAAATTTTCTTTACTCATTTTTCGCGGCATAGTAAAAATGACGTGGGCTTTTGGCTCAGTCAGATAAATCCCCAAAAAATGACTTAAGTCCGCTTTATCCCAAGTCACGTTTTTTAGCATATCGTGGGCTTTTGCGACCATTTGCGCTGAAATTTCGGCCGGATGGGTTTGTATCGAAAGATCAGGGTCGGTATAAAAACCCTCCAACGTAACGGTATCTTGCAAGTGAGCTAAAAATTGCGTGGCAAGTTCCTGTGCCGATGGTGCACGAAAGCCGATGGAATACGTCATGCAATCTCCGACCGCAATGCCCCAGTGCGCGTAATGTGGAGGTAGGTACAACATATCTCCTGCTTCCAGCAACCATTCCTGTTGCGATTCGAAATGCTGCAGGATACGTAGCGGAGCATCTTCCACCAACTGTCGTTGTTGTTGATCGCTGATACGCCACAGGCGCTTACCCAGGCCCTGTAGCAAGAACACATCGTATGAGTCGAAATGCGGGCCTACGCCGCCGCCATCGGGAGCATAACTGACCATCAGGTCGTCCAGTCTGGCAGTAGGTATAAAGTTGAATTGTTGCAGCAGGGAAGCAGCTTCCGGCAAAAAGTGATTCACTTCTTGCACTAGCAGCGTCCAATCTTTTTTCGGCAGTTTGGCAAAACTTGTTTCATTGAATGGGCCCGATTCCAGCTGCCATTTGCCGTGTTTAAATAAAATCAGTCTGGATTGTACATCTTCTTCACAGGCTAATCCGGCCAACTCATCCGGAGTAAGTAATCCGTCGAAACCGGTAAATGCCTGACGGATCAGCAGCGGTTTCTTTTGCCAGTAATCACGTAAGAATTGTTCAGCGGTCAGTCCGCCCAAATGAGGAAGTTTCATGGGAGAGCATGATAGCGTTTGCGACTGTTTATGAGAAATAGTTTAAAATGAAAGGGCACTTTTCAAAGGTCTACCCCAATGCTGCAAGCTGGCTCACATGCCCCTGATTTTTCTTTGCCGGACGCTGACATGGAGATGTTCAAGCTCTCCAGCCTAAAAGGTAAAAATATCGTTCTGTATTTTTATCCCAAGGATGACACGCCGGGATGTACCTTGGAAGGCATTGAGTTTACCGATATGGAAGAAGAGTTCACTCGGCTCAATACTGTAATTCTGGGTATTTCACGTGATGATTGCATCAGCCATGCCGCTTTCCGTGACAAGCACGGACTTTCGGTAGGTTTACTGGCCGATGTTGAAGGCCGGGTATGCGAGAAATACGGCGTATGGCAAGAAAAGGAAAAGGAAGGTGTGCGTAAAATGGGCATAGTCCGTTCGACTTTTATAATTGATGCAAGCGGTACGCTACGCCACGCCCTTTACGGCATTACGGCTAAAGGCCATGCGGCTGAAATACTACAACTGATTAAGGAGCTGTAATGCAAATCTCGATGAACTCGGTCGTATCCATTACCTATGAACTGCAGAGCAGTGAGGGGAAATTACTGGAATCCAGCGACAAGCCGGTAAGTTATCTTCATGGTGGTTACGACGGTATTTTCCCCAAGGTGGAGGAAGCCTTGCATGGGAAGAAGGTTGGAGACGTTATCGATATGACGCTAGAGCCTGAAGATGCTTTTGGCGAATATGATGAAGAATTGTTGCAAATGGAGCCTGCTAGCGCTTTCCCTTCCGACAAACTGGAAGTGGGGATGCAATTTGAAGGAGAAGACCCTACCGGTGACGTGGTGCTTTATACCGTGACTGAAATTGCCGATGGCAAAGTGATGGTGGACGGCAATCATCCTTGGGCAGGCGAGCGCATGAAATTCAAATGTACCATTACCGGTATCCGGCCTGCGACCAAAGAAGAGATATCGCATGGACACATCCATGGCGAAGGTGGTCATCACCACTAGCAGACTAGTCAGCTAGTGGTGCTATTAGACGCCTGTATTCGGAAAATTCAGTTCGACCTTATTTCCTGCCGGGTCCTTGATAACCAATTGTAATTGTCCGGTTAAAGGGACTTGGGCAGTGTCGTAGGAGATGCCCAGCTGCTTCAGTTTACTTTCAAACTCAGCCAGTCCCTCGCATAGAAAAGCGATGTGGTCGATGGTTGTGACCACATGCGTCGCCCGTTGCTCTTCGGGCGAGGCTTCTATGAGATGCACAATGTCGTGCTTTCCCAGATACAACCAATACCCGAATCTATTGAATGGCGGTCGCCTACCTTCAGTCAGGCCTATGACCGTGGTATAGAAGATATAAAGCTGATCGAGCAATGCGCGGGGAGCGCGCATATTGATATGCCCAAAGCCGGTAGGCCCCATGACTTCTCCCCTCGAATAGGATAGTGATCGATCCAATGACCGCTCACTATGCTTAAAGCTTTATCGGCTAAGTGAGCTGGCCTCTTTTGCCATTTCAGTGATTCTTGCCCAATCACCGCGTTCCATCACATCTTGCGGTGTGAGCCAGGTTCCACCGACCACAGCAACGTTCGGTAATGCCAGCAGTTGCGGTGCATTTTCCAGCGTGACGCCACCGGTCGGGCAGAACTGAATGTCTGCGAATGGCCCGGACCATGCTTTCAGCATACCTAGACCGCCAGCCTGCATGGCAGGGAAGAATTTCAATTGCTTCAAGCCGTCTTCCTGCGCCATCATGATCTCGCTACTGGTTGCCACACCGGGCAATAACGGCAGGCGCATTTCCTTACAGGCAGTGCCCACATCTTTAGTATAACCAGGGCTGACAAAGAAGCGCGCACCGGCGGAAGCGGCAGCTTCGGCATCGGCAGCGCAACGGACAGTACCAGCACCCACGATCGCTTGCGGCACATCTTTGGTAATAGCACGCATACAGGCCAGAGCGGCAGAAGTGCGCATGGTGATCTCCAGCATGCGCAGGCCGCCTGCCAGCAGGGCACGTGCCATAGGCACGGCATGAGCAACATCGTTCAACACGATCACCGGGATCACCGGTTTGTCTTGCATGATTTGTATAGCAGTAAAACGTTCACGTTCACTCATAACCAGGTACAACCTCCCTCTTCGGCGGTCAGTGCATTATTGCGCATACCGGCAAATAGCTCGCGTCCCATGCCGAGACCATTGGCCTCGCGCAATGATTGCGGCATTTCCAATACTTCTCTGGATTCCCATTCATCGGCATTCACTAATACCTCCAACCTTCCGGTCAGTGCATCCAGGCGGATCACATCGCCATCGCGTACTTTCGCCAAGGGTCCGCCGGCAGCAGCTTCCGGCGACACGTGAATGGCTGCCGGAATCTTGCCTGAAGCGCCGCTCATACGGCCATCGGTCACTAGCGCCACATCGAAGCCTTTGCTTTGCAATGCTTTCAGAGGCGGCGTCAATTTATGCAACTCAGGCATACCGTTGGCTTGGGGTCCCTGCCAGCGCACTACGCATACTGCATTCTGGTTCAGGTCGCCTGCACTGAACGCGGCCAGCAGTGATTCTTGCGAATCGAACACTCTGGCAGGCGCTTCTACGATATGTTGTTCTTCCGGAACTGCAGAGATCTTGATCACACTACGTCCCAGATTGCCTCGTAACACCTTGATGCCGCCGTTAGAACTGAAAGGCGAAGGCACAGGACGGACGACGCTGTCATCTTTGGAAGCGCCCACGGTATCCCAAACGATCTTGTGATCGCTGAAGCGCGGGATGCCGGTGTATTCACGGATACCGCCCGGACGCACGGTGAGTACGTCGTCGTACATCAAACCTGCATCCAGCAGTTCGCGGATCACATAACCTGGGCCTCCAGCTTCCTGGAAGGCATTCACATCGGCTTCGCCATTAGGGTAGACCCGGGCGATCAGCGGCACGACATCGGACAAGGTGCAGAAATCATCCCAGTTGATATCTATGCCTGCGGCACGTGCCACGGCAACCCAATGGATAAGATGATTGGTCGAGCCGCCGGTAGCCAGTAAAGCTACCATGGCGTTGATGATACATCGCTCGTCCACAAGCCTGCCTATAGGGGTGAATGCCTTGTTTTTGGTGATATCGAGTACGCTGCGCACAGCTTCGCGCGTGAGTTCCGCGCGGAATTCGCTGCCGGGGTTGACGAATGCCGTACCCGGCACATGCAAGCCCATCGCTTCAAGCAACATCTGATTACTATTGGCTGTGCCGTAAAAAGTACAGGTTCCCTGTCCGTGATAAGCCTTGGATTCGGTTTCCAATAATTCCGTGCGGCCTACCTTACCTTCTGCCGCCAATACGCGCATATGCGATTTCTCGCTATTGGACAAGCCGGTGGTCATGGGGCCTGCAGGTACGAATACGGTGGGCAGATGGCCGAAATGCAGAGCGCCGATCAACAGGCCGGGAACGATCTTGTCGCATACACCGAGCATCAGCACTGCGTCGAATACGTCATGGCTCAAACCCACTGCAGCGGCCATGGCGATCACGTCGCGGCTGAACAGGCTGAGTTCCATGCCTGGCATGCCTTGAGTGATACCGTCGCACATCGCCGGAACACCGCCGGCAACTTGTGCCGTGGCTCCATGTTTACGTGCTTCGGTCTTGATCAGGTCGGGATAGCCCTGAAACGGTGCGTGCGCAGATAGCATGTCGTTATAGGCCGTGATAATACCTATATTAGGTGCGCGTTCTGCTACTACCCTCAATTTGTCATTGGCAGGCATGGCAGCGAACGAGTGCGCCACATTGGCACAGCCCATGCGTTCAACACCCGGGCCGCGGGAGGCCATGGCATCTAATCGTTTTAAATAAGCGCGGCGGGTGATTTCGCTACGCTCGCGAATGCGGGCGGCTACGGTTAAAACTGTCGGATTCATCAAAAATTTACTCGAAAGCTAAATGACAATAAAGGGCTAATCGTAACCCGAATCGGTGCATGATGACAATTTGATGTTACTAAAGGTGAAATCTAGGCGCTGGACAATTTAATCTTAACCGCTTCCAGCCTTGCTTGGTAGACAGCTTCCCGAATTTTCTCCGGATGGTCGAATTGACCCGCGATCGCACCTGCATCGATGGATTGCGCACTTTTTAGAACTTGTTGCAGACGTTCGGCCTGCGGATAAGGTTTGCTTTCCATGCCTAATCTGCCGCGCGAATCACATTCACAGGCAAGCAGAAAATCATTGAATCGGCCAGGCTGGCGAATCGCGTCGGTATCCTGGATAAGTTGTAGCAACGTTTCAGGACGCATTTCCAGCGCTCTGTGTACTTTGCCGTGGAGTTTGGCAACCATCAGCGCCAGATCCCGGCAGTCATTGGGTACTTTCAGGCGCGGGCATAAACGTTTGAGTAGATTGACGCTACGTTCTTCATGTCCGATATGGCGTGGTAGAGCATCGGCAGGAGTCGTGCCTTTTCCCAGATCGTGCGTAAGCGCGGCAAAGCGTATAGGCAGGTTGTATCGCCTGGATGCAGCGTAATCCACAACCATCATCACATGCACGCCGGTGTCGATCTCGGGATGATGCAGTGCGGGTTGCGGTACTCCCCAGAGGCTATCGACTTCCGGCAGGATCTTTTGTAGCGCGCCGCAGTTACGCAATACTTCAAACATGCGAGAAGGAGCGGTTTCCATCAATCCGGTGGCAAGCTCCTGCCAAACACGTTCCGGCACTAACGCATCCAATTCACCGCTATCTACCATTTGCCGCATCAGTTTCATGGTCTCGTCGGCAACGCTGAAGTCGCTGAAACGCGCCGCAAAACGGGCGATCCGCAAAATCCTCACAGGATCTTCAATGAATGCATCGCTAACATGGCGCAGCAATTTGGCTTTCAGGTCAGCTTGGCCGCCATGAGGGTCTATGAGCTGGCCTTGTGCATCACGTGCAATAGCGTTGATGGTGAGGTCGCGCCTGATGAGGTCCTGTTCCAGCGTGACGTCGGGCGCGGCATATACAGAAAAACCCTTGTAGCCGCGAGCGATACTGCGTTCGGTGCGTGCGAGCGCATACTCTTCGTGCGTTTCGGGATGTAAAAAAACCGGGAAATCCTTGCCTACCGGTTTGTAGCCCTGCGCTGCCAATTCCTCAGGCGTGGCCCCCACTACGACCCAGTCGCGATCTTTTACCGGCAGACCCAGCAATTCGTCACGTACCGCACCGCCGACGCAATAAATTTTCATTCGTGCCGGATTCTCATCTACCTGCGGTTACCCGGTAACGCAGATAATCGGCACGCGGTGTAGCGCCCGTCAGATAATAGGGTGCGATCGCTTCAAGTGCGGATGGGGCGATCCCGAACAATTCCGGAAATGGATTGACGCTGACGCTATCAATTTCCATGGACAGCAGATTGTCACGGCTGATGAGTTGCACGGGCAGAAACTCCATCAGCAATGCCTGCAAATACGCAAGACGGTCGCTTAACCCTATGATGCGGGGATTCGCCCCTACGGATTTTGCAGTAAATTCCACCAATTGCTTCATGGTATATATTCTGGGGCCGCAGATATCATAGGTCTGGTGGTAAGTGTGTAGATCGTTCACGCTCGCGACAATCGCATTTGCCAGATCTTCAACCCACACCGGTTGAAAGCGTGCAGTGGGTACAGCCAGCGGAATGACGGGCAAGAGCTTGGCCATTTTGGCAAAAAGATTAAGAAAGTTGTCCCCCTCGCCAAATACTACGGACGGGCGGAACACAGTCCACTCCAATTGCGATGTTTTGAGTGCCGCTTCGCCCAATGCTTTGGAACGTAAGTAAATACTGGGAGCTGCGCTGCTGGCATGCAGCGCACTCACCTGAATAAGGCGTTTGATGCCCAGGGTTTTACACATGGATGCCAAGCGGCGCGGCAGTTCACCATGTATACGTTCAAAGGTAGCGCGGCGGCTTTGATGCAAAATCCCCACCAAATTGATGACGGCGTCGCAGCCTCGCAGAGCATCATGCAAGGCGGTATCGTTCATCAGATCGCATTCCACCACCTCGACTTTGGGCAACAGGATCAGATGTTTCGCCGATTCGCGACGGCGTGTGAGCACTTTGACCTCATACCCGGCAACGTCAAGCTGATGTACCACATGACGCCCTATAAAGCCGGAGCCGCCGACAACACAAACATGCTTTATCTGCATAAATGCCTCCTCATTCCTTGGTTTCATCAACGTCGGTTGCATCGCCTGCGATGTTCGCCACACTGGTGACGGTGCCTAAACGTTGCTTGATCGTTTGCATCTGGGTTCCCAGCCTTTGGGCATAATATTGTGCGTTACTCATCACCTTTTTCACATAGTCCCGCGTTTCCAGAAACGGAATGGTTTCTATATAAACTGCACCTTCCAGCGGCTTGTCATCCACCCATCGTTTGGCCCGTCCTGGGCCTGCGTTATAGGCGGCCGTGGCCATCACCGATTGTCCGTTGGTTACCTCTAGTATATGGCGTAAATAAAAGGTGCCAAACTGAATATTAGTATCCAGTTCGTGGATCATATTGGGTTGATATTGCCCGAATCCTATTTTTTTGGCGATCCATCTTGCGGTCGCCGGCATCACTTGCATCAATCCTGCAGCACCCACCCCGGAGCGTGACGCGGTGATAAAACGGCTCTCCTGGCGTATTAGGCCATAAACCCAGGCTTCGTCCAACTGGTTCGCTCGTGCATAATTTTTCATTTGATCGCGGTAAGGCGTGGGATATCGCAAAGCAAAATCGTGTATGACTTGTGTTTTGTCGGCGGTATTGATGGCCAAATCGTACCATTCCTGGCGGGACGCGTATTCAGCCGCAGCGATCAGATGTTTGTCATCCATATTACGTACCGCCCATAACCATTCCTGACGCGATTCCCAGCGCAGTCCGTGGCGGTACAATATCGATGCGCGTTGTATGGCGGGTAGCTTTTCGATCTCGCTGACATCCGCCTCGCTGGCGTGATAAGGGACCGCTGGCGCATTTACCACTTCTCCTATCTCTTCTAATGCCAACTGACCGTAAAAATTGCGCTCTTTGGAAAGTGGCAACAGCAATGCATCCGCCGCTGCTTGGTTGCCACTTTCTTTTAACGCGCGAGCTTTCCAATATCGCCAAGTCGCATCTTCTTGCAATACCGGAGGCATATCCGCAATCGCAACGGTAAGTGCATCCCAGTCGACAGCACGTAATGCTGCACGAGCCTTCCAAGCTAATTGCTCGTTATCCAGCAAGCTAGCATTTGATTGCTTATACCATGCCAAAGCTTGTGCATTGTGGTTGCGCGCAGCCTGCAGAGCCAAACGCCCCCAAGCGTACTGCTGATCTTCTTTACTGAAATTGGTATGTATCTTTTCCCAATAGGCGGCAGCCAAGTCGGGTTGGCTACGTGCCACTCGTTCCAAAGCGTACAAATTCAATTCTCGTCCCAGCCTGGTTTGAGTCGTAATGGTTTTCTTTTCCAGGATGCGTTGCGGGTCCTCGTACGCACGGTCGAACAATTTGAGTATGGCGGCGTTGGGCGGTTTGGATAAATAGCTGGCAGCAGATTTGGCAACCGACATGTGGTTCGCCTGAAATATAAGGCGTAATCTTGCCCATACGTCGCTATCCTTGATGACCCCTTTATCGTGCATCACATTGAATAGATCGTCACAATTGGATGGCAAGTCATTGGCATTGAACCAGAGTGGCTTAGTGTTTTGCAGCACCGCCTTATCACCGGACTGTGCCAATGCCGCATAACAGCTATTTGCGGTGTCCATCACGGTCAATTTGGGCAGTTCCGCCAGATATAGAGTCCAGTTCTGCTGTTTACCTATGCTCTTCAGCCATTCCTGGCGTAGTTTTTCAGCGAAAGGCGTGTCGCTATAACGTGCCAGAAATGCATCTATGGTTGCACTGTCGGTTTGATCGAGCGTAAGCAATAAACGCCAATATTCAGGATATGCGGCAAGGGGCTGACCCCGCATCTTTTCGGTATAGCCGATCAGTGCATTGTCATCGCGGTTTTTATAAGCCGTGTAGGCATCGTCTATCAGGGTGTCGTCAGCGTGACATTGGCCGGCGAGGAAAATCAGGCCGGCCAATAGATAAAATGAGAGCGTTTTCGACATGCGGTAAGAATACACGCCAGTGGTGACGAATAGAAAATTAAAGAATGAAGCGGCCGGCCATGAAAACCAAGGCAGCAATGGCTCCTAGCACCACTCCGAACTTGAATAGCTGCCAGGAGAATCGAAGCCAACGGCGGTCGCCGGTGATAAAGTAAACGCCTACACCCACAGCGATAGAGATGACGCCTAAGCCCAGTAACAGTCGCATCACGAACATAGTTGTACGGACACAGAATTTGGCACAGAGTTAAGCTGGTTGAGCGAAGAGTTGGGGAAAGCCGCGCGGTGCGTCTTCGGTATGTGCGAAAGTGGCATATTCCCAGGCGCTGCTATCTGCCAATAACGCGCGCAACAGGCGGTTGTTGAGCGCATGGCCCGATTTGTGGGCAGTGAATGAGCCAATGAGGGGGTGTCCCAGCAAATACAGATCGCCAATCGCATCCAGCACCTTGTGTCTTACAAACTCGTCTTCAAAGCGCAGACCTTCACTGTTGAGGATGCGATATTCGTCTACCACCACTGCGTTATCCAAACTGCCACCCCGTGCCAGACCCATTGCCCTGAGGGCCTCCACTTCGCGCATAAAGCCGAAAGTACGGGCGCGACTGACTTCCTTGATGTAAGAGTCTTCGGCGAAATCGATCACCACCGATTGGCTGGAATGCTCGAAAACGGGATGAGAGAAGTCTATGGTGAATGCCATTTTGAAGCCTGCGTATGGCTCAAAACGCACCCATTTGTCGCCATCTTGCACTTCTACCGTCTTTTTGATGCGGATGAATTTCTTCAACGCATTCTGTTCGACGATGCCGGCCGATTGCAGCAGGAACACGAAAGGGCCTGCGCTACCATCCATGATGGGTAACTCGGAGGCGGAGAGATCCACATAGACATTATCGATACCTAAACCGGCAAGGGCAGACATCAGATGCTCTACCGTGCCTATTCTGACGCCATCTACTTCCAGGGTAGAAGACAGGCGGGTATCTTGCACATGCTCCGGAGCGGCTTTTATCGTCACGGGTTCAGGTAGATCGACACGACGGAATACGATGCCGGTATCAGGCGCAGCCGGGCGCAAGGTCAAATACACCTTGTCGCCGGTATGCAAACCCACGCCGGTGGCGCGGATGATATTTTTAAGGCTGCGCTGTTTAAGCACTGTTAACCGATCCCATCGAAGTTGCTATAAGTGCGTGAATCATAGCACAATTTTATTCAAATCGCCGCCCCGCTTCCGGCAACCGCGCTGGTTCGGGACGCGGGCGAAGAGGAGCGATTCGCTATAGATTAACGCAGTACTGATTACTGCAATTTAATCAGCTTGCTTACGCAAAAATGCCGGTATATCCGATTCATCGTAGCCATTGCTACGCATCACATCCGCTTGTGCACGGCGATTGCTCTGCATCACGGCAGGTACATTCTCTTCGGCACCGCCAAATACGATAGGTTCATCATGCGTTCCGGTACGACCGACAGCATTTGCCCATTCGTTGCTGACAGCAAGTGTAGGACGTGCTTTTTGTCCGCTGGCATTACCCAGGCCTGTAGCAACCAAAGTGATGCGCAGGTCGTCGCCCAGCGAGTTGTCGAATACGTTGCCGTAATACACCGAAGCGTCGTCTGCGGTGAATTCCTTGATGGTGTTCATCACTTCATAGAATTCATCCATCATGAAGGTATCTTCGCTGGCAGAGATATTGACCAGAACGCCGCGCGCACCCTTGAGGTTTACGTTTTCCAGGAACGGGCTGTTGACTGCCTGAGTCGCTGCTTCGCGCGCTCTTTCACTACCGGAAGCAGTAGCAGAGCCCATCATGGCCATACCGTTTTCCGACATCACAGTGCGCACATCGGCAAAGTCGACGTTGACTTGCCCGTAGCCGTTGATGATTTCGGCAATGCCCGATACTGCGCTATGCAACACGCCGTTAGCGGCAC
>DATBPY010000203.1:0-4472 GCA_036561085.1 Methylophilaceae bacterium
CAAATTGCGCGGCCACCTGCAACAGATCGGCGCGCTCAACGATCGCCAAGGCGAAATGCGCCCCCATGGCACTACGTAATACTTTGGGCGACCAGACATCGGCACAAGCGGTAGATAAATATGCAGTCGTAACTCCCGCCGCTGCAGCAGATCGCAAGATCGCACCAAGATTACCGGGGTCCTGGATATCCTCCAGCAATAGCACGAAATCATTATTTACCGGAGCTGTGACAGGTATTGTCGCGATCATCGCAAGAATACCGGTAGGCGTATCCACGGGTGATATCTCGGCAAACAAAGAATCTGTGACTGTTACCATCGGCCATGAAACGGTCTTCACCAAAATCTCTTGTATCTCAGTCTGTTGTAGCGCACTTTCTGCGACTAATACACACTCTGCGACACGGCCCGATGCAAGATATGCCTCAAGCAAATGAATACCGTCCAATAAAGTTCTTTCACTCTTGCGCCGCTCGCGGGCAGAGTTTGCCAACTTTTTTAGTTGCTTAAATAAGACATTGTCACGTGAGGAAATTGATTTCATGGTTTTTTGGCTAAAATGCAGTTGCTATCTTATTGGAAATAAGCTAAATTTTGCCTACTTTTACGCACTTCGGGGATTAATAATAATGAAAAGATACACATTGCTGGCCGCCGCGCTGTTAGCTTTCTACAACCTTCCGGCTCAGGCTATGGACCTTGGCATCGATAGCGTCTCTATTGAAGGCGGTTACTCCCCGAATGATGATGGCGATGTGGGCATGACCCGCGTCGGTGTGCAGTGGGACTGGGGCGTCAAATGGTTCGAAACCAGCTCCATGTATCTTGGTGGGTATTGGGATGCACAAGCCGGTTGGTGGCACTCCGGTGACGACGACATCGGCGACTTCAGCATCACCCCAGTATTCCGTTTACAGTCTTCAGCGACTTCCGGCTTTGTTCCGTATGCCGAATTCGCTGTTGGCGCGCACATGCTGACCGAAAAGAACATTACCAACCACCGCGTTTTCAGCACCAATTTCCAATTCGGCGACCATGTCGGTGCAGGCTTCCGTTTTGGCGACAAGGCTGAATATGACCTTGGCTACCGCTATCAGCATTTGTCCAATGCCAGCATAGATACACCTAACCCTGGTATCAACTTCCACGAATTGCGCTTTACGTATCATTTCTAAGCGCTAAAACAATTACCAAAAAAGCCGGGATTCCCGGCTTTTTGTTTTTTTATTACATCAGGTATTCTGAATCACGATATTCGGGAACTTGCCGCTGTGATCCACGCTTTGTTCCGATAATTTAACTGCGATACGGCGCGCGATCTGACGATAACTGGCTGTGATCTTTCCATCAGGATCAGCCACCACTGTAGGTTTCCCCCCATCAGTCTGCTCGCGTATCTGAATATCCAACGGCAAACTACCCAATAACTCCACTTCATAGTCTTTACACATCTTGGCACCTCCGCCGGCACCGAAGATATGTTCTTCGTGACCGCAATTGGAACAGATATGGGTGCTCATGTTTTCCACCACACCGAGTATGGACACGCCGACTTTCTCAAACATTTTCAGTCCCTTACGCGCATCCAACAAGGCGATATCCTGCGGCGTAGTTACGATCACAGCCCCGGTCACCGGCACTTTTTGCGCCAGCGTCAGTTGAATATCACCGGTACCTGGCGGCAGATCGATCACCAGATAATCCAGATCGCGCCACCGTGTGTCCCTGAGCAATTGTTCCAGTGCGCCCGTCACCATGGGACCGCGCCATACCATGGGTGTATCCTGGTCGATCAGGAAGCCGATGGACATGGCTTGTATGCCGTATGCCTGCATAGGTTCCATGGATTTTCCGTCGCTGCTTTCAGGTCGACCGGCTGCAATACCCAACATCGTGGGTTGGGATGGCCCGTAGATATCGGCATCCAGCATGCCCACCGACGCACCCTCTGCTGCCAATGCCAATGCCAGATTGACGGCAGTAGTAGACTTTCCCACTCCGCCTTTGCCGGATGCCACTGCGATAATATTCCGGACATTAGGAATCATCTGCACACCGCGCTGTGCAGTATGTGCCGCGATCTTGTGACCGACTACGACGAATATCCTGCCTATACCTGCCAGCGTATTCAATTTATTAGTTACCAGCGCCTTGATATCGTCTTCCACGCCCAATGACGGGTAGCCCAACACGATCTCCAGCGCGACATTGTTACCATCGATCTGTATCTCTTTGATCGACTTGCCGGTTACCAGATCCTTGCCGGTATTGGGATCGATGACTTCTTTAAGTGCAGCTTGGATTTGCGGTTCTGAAAGCGACATGAACGGATAATTCCTGACTAATTAAATCAAGTATATATTTTAACCCAGATGACAAGCTGCGTCATTTGCCCGCACCCTGTTAAAATAGCGCATTCTTGAAACCCAGTTATTAAATCTGTCGAACATGTCCCGCAAAATCCTCGTCACTTCCGCCCTGCCCTATGCCAATGGCAGCATCCACCTAGGTCATCTGGTGGAATATATCCAGACCGATATCTGGGTGCGTTTTCACAAGATGCAGGGGCATGAATGTCACTATGTCTGCGCCGACGATACGCATGGCACCCCTATCATGCTGAAGGCGGAAAAAGACGGTATCACGCCGGAGGCGTTGATCGCTCGCGTACACAAAGAGCATTCCGACGATTTCCGCGAGTTTCTGGTCGAGTTCGATAATTACTACTCCACCAATTCGGAAGAGAACCGCCAGTTATCCGGTAACATTTACAAAGCGCTCAAAGCCGACGGCAAGATCGCGGTACGTACCATAGAACAATATTACGACCCCGTTAAGAACATGTTCTTGCCGGATCGCTTTATCAAGGGCGAGTGCCCTAAGTGCCACTCCAAGGATCAATACGGCGATTCCTGCGAGGTATGCGGTTCTACATACAGCCCTACCGAACTGATCAACCCGTACTCTGCCGTTTCCGGCGCGACACCGGTACGCAAAGAGACAGAACACTATTTCTTCAAGCTCTCGGAGTGCGCGGATTTCCTTAAAAAATGGACACGCTCCGGCACGCTGCAAGCAGAAGCCGCCAACAAGATGAACGAATGGCTGGGCGAAGCCAGCGACAACAAACTTTCCGATTGGGATATCTCGCGCGATGCACCCTACTTCGGTTTCGAGATCCCAGATGCTCCCGGCAAGTACTTTTACGTATGGCTGGATGCGCCTATCGGCTATATGGCCAGCTTCAAGAACTTATGTGACCGGACCGGCTTGGACTTCGACGAATATTGGAAAAAAGACAGCCAAGCCGAGTTATATCACTTTATCGGCAAAGACATTCTGTATTTCCACGCGCTGTTCTGGCCTGCCACGCTGGAATATTCAGGTTACCGAACGCCGACACAAGTCTTTGCACACGGCTTTCTGACGGTGAACGGCGAGAAGATGTCCAAATCGCGCGGCACTTTCATTACTGCTCGCAGCTATCTGGAACACGTCAAGAACCCGGAATACCTGCGCTATTACTATGCCGCTAAACTCAACGGCAGCATGGAAGATATCGACCTTAATCTGGAAGATTTCGTGGCAAGGGTGAATTCGGATTTAGTCGGCAAATACATCAATATCGCCAGCCGTACCGCAGGCTTTATATCGAAGCGCTTTGATGGTGGGCTTCGGGGGGATAGCATGGAACCCTTGATTCAAGGGGCACTAGCCCAAGGCTTCTTAATTGCCGAGTCTTATGAAGCTCGCAATTACTCCAAAGCGTTACGTGACATCATGGAAATGGCTGATAGAGTCAATGGTGAAATTGCCGCTGCGGAGCCGTGGAATCTGGCTAAAGATGAAAGCAATGTAATGTTATTGCATGACATCTGTTCAAAAGCATTGCATTACGTTTATGTAATTTCTATTCTGCTGCAACCAGTATTACCTGCTGTGACGAGCAAAGTGGCCCGAGATTTGTTCGGGATGGATAGAGATTTTCGGTGGAGCGATTTGAACGTACTGCCGACCCGTATCAATGCTTATCAACACATCATTACCCGTATCGACCCCAAACAGATCGAAGCCATGACCGAAGCCAATAAGGAAACCATGCAAATCACTCCTAGCGTAGCTGCTGCGCCAATAGCAGAAGTAGTTAACTACATCTCCATCGACGACTTCACTAAAATCGATCTGCGCATCGCCCGCATCGTTGATGCTGCCCATGTGGAAGGCGCCGAAAAACTATTACAACTGACACTGGATATCGGGGAGGACAAGCCGCGCAACGTATTCGCCGGAATCAAATCGGCCTATGACCCGGCATCGCTGAAAGGCCGTTTAACGGTGATGGTCGCCAATCTTGCTCCACGCAAGATGAAGTTCGGTATGAGCGAAGGCATGGTATTGGCAGCATCCGACGAGCGCGGCGGACCGTTCATACTGTCCCCTGACAGCGGCGCCGAACCAGGGATGCGCGTGAA
>DATBPY010000204.1:0-23320 GCA_036561085.1 Methylophilaceae bacterium
TTGGAGAACGCATCTTACTACAACGGGCCGAACGGCATTCCAGCCTGGTCGCTTATCCAGTAAACTCTCCCCATGACGAGGTTTTTCGCACTTTGCATGCTGTTATGGATGGTGCTGGGGATGGAGGTTGGTTGTACAAAATCGCCCGGCTATTCCGAGATTCGCATGGCGCTTGCTCAAGCGCCGCTGACCCTAGACCCCCGCTACGCTACCGACGCAGTTTCCGAACGCATTGATCGGTTGATCTATCGTCCGTTAGTGGACTTCGATACGCATTATCGGCCCATTCCGGTGCTGGCAAGGTGGCAACAGACAGACGCAACACACTATCGTTTTACATTGGGACAAAACGGGCGGCGTTTTCATGACGGAACACTGCTGACGTCTGCCGATGTGGCGGAAACCTACCTTTCTCTGCTTGCGCTTAAAGACTCGCCGCATACTGCCGAATTTGCCAACATTGCCCATATCGAAACTCAGGGTGCCGACATCATAGATTTCACTTTGCGCGAACCTGATAGTCAATTTCCGACACGGTTGATCATAGGCATCCTTCCCGCCAGGCTGATCGCCCAACATCACGATTTCGCCAGGCAACCCATAGGTAGCGGACCGCTTGAATTGATAGCGTGGAAACGAATGCTCAAATTGCAACGCGTCGCCGACCATCAACAGATCACCCTGGAAGAAGTGCGCGATCCCACCGTCAGGGTGCTTAAATTATTACGCGGCGAAGTGGACATGCTGCAAGGAGACCTGCCGCCGGAATTGGTTACTTATCTGAAACAGCAGAACGGCATCAAGGTAGAGGAAGTTCCCGGCACCAATTTTTCGTATCTGGGGTTTAACCTGCAAGACCCGATACTAAAAAACCCGGTAGTGCGGTGCGCTGTCACGCTATCTTTAGACCGCAATGCCATTCTGCAACACGCACTTATAGGCGAAAGTCGTGTAGCGACCGCTATTTTGCCGCCGGAGCATTGGGCAGGAAATGCTGAACTAGTCGCCTATCCTTACGACCCTGTACAGGCAAAAAGCTTATTGCAAAGTGCCGGGATAAAATTGCCTTTGAAGCTGGTCTATAAAACCTCCACCGACGCCCAGCGGGTAAGGCTTGCCACGGTGATGCAGGCACAGATGCGTGCCAGTGGTATAGACTTGGAGATACGCAGCCTGGATTGGGGCACGTTTTTCGAGGATATCAAACAAGGAAATTTCCAGCTTTACGGCCTGACTTGGGTGGGCATCAAAACGCCGGAGATCTACCGTCTGGCATTTCACAGCGCATACATACCGCCCAAAGGCGCGAATCGCGGACATTTGCAGGATGCCGGGCTGGATGCTTTGATAGACCGCGCCGATTGGAAAGCCGTGACCGCCAAAGTGCATGAGTTGTTACCTTATGTTCCGTTGTGGTACGAAGGCCAGTTTGCCGCGATGCGTAAAGACATCAGCGGCTATGCGCCGGCAGCGGATGGTAATTGGGATGATTTAGCAACGGTAGTCAGGAGAAAGTAAATGATAAAGATTGAACGCATGATGCATACCGGGCTGATCATTTCCGATCTGGCATGTTCGCGTGCATTTTATGAAGGTGTCCTGGGATTCACCCCTAATCCGGCACGCCCGAAATTCGATTTCGAAGGGGTGTGGTACGACATCGGGCAGAACCAAGTGCATCTGATGGCAGTGCCTAACCCTTATGAGCATGTTCAACGTCCTGCGCATGGCGGGCGTGATACCCATATCGCATTCGCAGTCGATGACGTGGCGCCTGTAGTTGCTGAACTGGAGAAAGCGGGCGTGAGTTACAGCATGAGCAAGTCTGGACGTGCCGCAGTATTTTGTCGCGACCCGGACGGTAATGCGCTAGAGTTTTCTGCTGTTAAATAGCGATAAAATACCGCTCTGCATGAAAATAATAATCTCGATTCCTCGACAAACCCTGACCCTGGAAGACGATCAAGGTCAGGAGTTACGCTCTTATCAGGTTTCCACTGCTCTCAATGGCGCCGGGGAAAAGAAGAACAGCTACCGCACGCCGCGCGGTAAACACATCATCCGTGCCAAGATAGGCGCAGATCAGCCTGAGAATACGGTATTCGTCGGGCGCAGACCGACGGGTGAGAAGTGGTCTGCCGAATTGTCTACACAACGTCCCGGTCACGACTGGATATTGTCGCGCATCTTGTGGCTTTCCGGTTGTGAAGTCGGCTTCAATCGGCTAGGTGATTGCGATACCATGCAACGCTACATCTATATCCACGGTTCGCCCGATAGCGAGTCTATGGGCGTGCCTGGTTCTCACGGTTGTATACGCATGCATAACGCCGACGTGATGGATCTGTTCGACCTTGTACCTGCCGGTACCCAAGTGGATATCAGCGATTGAGCCTCACCATTAAACGCGTATGGGGTGTGTTACCCGTCGTTTTTGGTGTGCTATTGTTGACGTTCTTGCTGGTGCATCTAGTGCCGGGCGATCCGGTGGAAGTGATGCTGGGTGACTCAGCAACCACTGGCGACCGTGCTCAATTACGCGCGGAGCTGGGTTTGGATCAGCCGTTGCCGGTGCAATTCGGCAAATATTTAAACAACTTAGCGCATGGCGATTTCGGTCACTCCATACATCAGCACATCGCAATCTCTACCTTAGTGGCAGAGCGCGTTCCGGCAACTTTCAAGCTGGCGTTGCTGGCACTGGTGATCGCGGTAGCTATAGGTCTGCCGCTGGGCATCGCTGCGGCATTGCATCATTTGCATTGGCCTGACCGGCTGGCCACATTATCCGCACTTACTTTATCGGCAATGCCGCATTTCTGGCTGGGGCCATTATTGATGCTGGTCTTTTCTTTGTGGTTGGGCTGGTTGCCGATCAGCGGCATGGAAAGCAGTGCTTCCATTATATTGCC
The DNA here is from genome assembly GCA_036561085.1 of Methylophilaceae bacterium. Lineage (GTDB taxonomy): Bacteria > Pseudomonadota > Gammaproteobacteria > Burkholderiales > Methylophilaceae > CAILHX01. The sequence continues at coordinate 2,913 of DATBPY010000204.1, forward strand.
TGCGCTGACGCTGGCCTGCGGCCTCGCCGCGATTCTCACGCGTATGACGCGCGCCAGTTTACTGGAAACCTTGAATGAGGATTTTGTGCGCACTGCCCGCGCCAAAGGGTTACCTGAGCGTTTAGTGATATTGCGACATGCGCTCAAGCCTGCATTGTTGCCGGTGGTGACGGTGGTGGGTTTGCAGTTGGGTTCTTTGCTGGCAGGGGCGGTGATCACTGAGACTGTGTTCGGTTGGGAGGGGATAGGTCGGTTATTAGTGGAATCCATAGAAAAACGCGACTACCCGGTAACGCAAGCATGTGTATTGGTGATCTCGCTGAGCTATGTATTCATCAATGTGCTGACGGATGTGCTCTATGGAAGGTTGGACCCAAGAACGGAATCCGGGCGCTAATGAAATTAGGCCTGCCCGCTTTTATCGTACTGTTCTGGTTATTTGCGGCCGTCATTGCCCCCTTGCTGGGCTTATCTCCCGACGCCATTCACCTGCAACATATTCTAGCCACGCCGGATTGGCGCGCATGGTTGGGCTATGACGATCTGGGGCGTGACATTCTTGCGCGTTTGCTGAGCGGTGCACGGATATCAGTCACTGTGGCCGTTACGGTAACCATGGTCACTTTTAGCGTCGGTACTTCGATAGGGCTGCTTGCAGGATATTTCGGCGGCTCGCTGGATAAGTTGCTGATGCACATTACGGATGTATTTCTAGCGTTTCCGGGAATTTTGTTAGCGATCGCATTCGCCGCCGTACTCGGGCCAGGGATAGGGAATTTGATAATGGCTTTGTGCATGACATCATGGGTGGGTTACACCCGTCTAACACGGGCTCAAGTGCTGGCACTTAGAGGCAGGCAACATGTATTGGCAGCACAGGTATTGGGAGCTTCCGTACCTAGGATATTAGTGCAACATATATTGCCTTTATTGCTGGCACCGTTAATGGTGGAAATGACATTCAGTATTGCCAGCCTGATCATCGCCGAAGCCAGCCTGTCTTTTCTGGGTCTTGGCATACAACCTCCTTCCGCATCCTGGGGAGCGATGTTACGCGACGGCACCCGATATTTGCTCGTCGCGCCGCATTATGTGCTGGCGACCGGCTTGAGCCTGATGTCGCTGGTGCTGGCGGTGAATATGCTGGGGGATCGTTTACGCGACAAACTGGATGTCAAAAGATAGCTTACAATAAGCCGATGTCCCAATCCGTCACCGACCAGCCTCATCGCCAATACCGTTATTACGATCTGGTGATGGTGGCATTCGTGGTGGTGCTGGTGTGTTCCAATCTGATCGGTCCCGGCAAAGTCACGCAGATTTCATTGCCTGTCGTCGGTACGCTGACATTCGGCGCGGGCATCATGTTTTTCCCGATCTCATTCATTTTCGGCGACATCCTGACTGAAGTTTACGGTTACGCCAGTTCAAGAAGAGTGATCTGGGCTGGATTCGCGGGGTTGGCGTTCGCTTCGGTGATGGCATGGATAGTGGTGACCTTGCCGGCAGCACCTTACTGGCACGATCAAGTTGCCTACCAAAGTGTGTATGGTTCGACTTGGCGCATCGCGCTGGCATCGTTAATTGCTTTCTGGAGCGGCGAGTTCGTGAACTCTTACGTAATGGCCAAGATGAAGATTTGGACGCAAGGCCGTTGGCTATGGACCCGTACCGTAGGCTCCACAGTTTTTGGGCAGGCTGTAGATTCCATTATATTTTTCCCGTTGGCGTTTTATGGTTCAGGCGAATTCCCGGACGATAAGATGGCAATGATCGTGCTGGCACAGTTTTTGGCAAAAGTGGGAGTGGAAGTGGTGTTCACTCCGGTGACGTATAAAATCGTCGCCTGGCTTAAAGCTGCCGAACATGAGGACTATTACGATTACAATACCGACTTTAATCCGTTCGCGCTTAACACTTAAGCTGGAGAAATAGTATGTCGCTAGGCCCCATCATGCTGGATGTCGAAGGTACGGAACTGAATGCCGACGATATTCGACGTTTGCAACACCCGCTTGTCGGCGGTGTGATCCTGTTCGGGCGCAACTATCAATCGCCATCGCAGTTAAAAGCGCTTACTGCTGCGATCCATGCTGTGCGCCAACCGCCTTTATTGATTGCCGTGGATCATGAAGGGGGCAGGGTGCAGCGGTTTCGTGAAGGCTTCACTCGCCTTCCGGCCATGCGCGAACTCGGCAAAGTGTGGGATAAGAATCGCAAACGCGCCAAGGATTTAGCGGAGCAAGTAGGTTGGGTGTTAGCCGCCGAACTGCGTGCGCATGGCGTGGATTTCAGTTTTACGCCGGTACTGGATATAGACTTCGGCCATAGCGCAGTGATAGGCGACCGTGCGTTCCACCGGGATACACAAGCCATTTCAGATATTGCGCATGCGCTGATGATAGGCCTTAAACGCGGCGGCATGGCAGCGGTAGGTAAGCACTTCCCCGGGCATGGCCATGTGGCGGCAGATTCGCATACGGAGATCCCGGTAGACGATCGTAGTTTCAGCCAAATCGAGCAGGAAGATCTGGAGCCTTTCAGGCGCATGGCGGATTTCGGCATGCAGGCGGTGATGCCGGCGCATGTCATCTATTCCAAAGTAGACGATAAGCCGGCAGGCTTTTCCAAGATATGGGTCTATCAGGTGCTGCGTCGTCATCTGGGTTTCAATGGCGTGGTATTCAGCGACGACCTGGCCATGGAAGGCGCAGTCGTGGCGGGGAATGTCACCCAACGTGCAATAGCGGCATTCGAAGCCGGTTGCGATATGGTGCTGATATGCAATCGCCCCGATCTGGCAGACGAGCTGTTGGATAATCTGGATATCGAAGTCTCTGCGGTTGCAATGTCCAGGCTGGCACGTATGCACGGACGCCCTCATCCTGCCTCAATGACAGAGTTGCATGAGGATGCCGAATTCGTGGCTGCAGTAAAGAATGCCGCAACTTTGGGAATCGCTGAAGGCGAGCTGCAGTGGTCGGATACATAAGGGGCGATTTTTCGGCTGATTTTTCATGGGAATTGCTTGATTTTTACCCTATGTAGGAATATATTTAGGCGGGGACTTTCTGATGATGTAATTGTCGGGAAAGGCATGAAAAATGGCGGTTTCAAACGTCGCGATTCTTAGTAACGATAGCGTTGAACCAACAACGGCGATTGTCCGTCAGAGCGGCGTCACTCAAAATGCAGCAAATACCGCCACTCTAGGTTCCCCAAGTTCAATTACTTTCATTAGTGCCTCCGGTCAGTCCCGGTTATCACTGGAAAGTTTCCAGGCTTTAGCTACTGCTGTTCAAACCCTGAATGTACCGCCTACCGTAAGCGATTTCGAGATCGTTGTGCTGGGGGTAGTGAGCGGTCTTAGCGGATTGCGATTGTCGCTGGCGAATGCGGCGGTATCCAATGCAAATTATCGTGAGCAGCAAAAGGCTGATAAAGCGCTTCAAGCCATTGACCAGGCTAGCAAAGAAAGTGTTGCGGCGTTACAGAAGATCGGTATAGATCGTCAGGGCGACGGCAGTTACACCATAGATCAGAAACAGCTCACCAAGGCGTATAACGAAGATCCTAATGCCACATATGCTACCTTGACCGGCTTTGCTGCGCAGGCAAGTCAGGCTGCAAGCAGCACGGATGAAAATAAAGCCCAGGCTGTTGCGGCAAGTAATGCAGATGTTGCCAATCGCGCTCTGCAGGTTGCCCAGGTTGCCAGCCAAGCGGCTGTTCAAGCTGTGCAGCCGGTACAGCAAGCGGCTACACAGAATTTTGCAACGGGGGCCTCGTTCGGCAATTCATTCCAGCCGCAATTGGCTACACAGCTTGCCGGAGCCACCAGTTTTGCCGCCCGTACCGCTGTAACAACCTACATAGCCGTCTCCTCGCTCTAAATAATTCCCTTATTTTTATTGCGGACGCACTTGTGTTTTTTGCGCGCATTGGTTACGCTTGCCCCAAACCCATTGAATTTGTGATTTTGTAATGCGTATCAATGAGGTGTGAGGTAGAATTTGAAACAACATGAAGTTAATATAACAATAAAAAGTTTAAGGAAATCAGCCACATGCAATCAGAATATCAAGGCGGCACTGCATCCGCGCAGCTTTCCCTCGGCACCCACAAGGTACTTCGCAATACTTACATGCTATTAGGCTTGTCCATGCTGCCGACTGTTTTGGGCGCAAGCATGGGAATAAATATGAATTTTTTGTTCATGGCGCAACATCCGGTCATGAGCACACTGGGGATGTTGGCGGCCATGTTTCTGTTGTTCGCGGGAATAAGGGCAAACCGTAACAATTCGATGGGCGTGTTACTGTTGCTGGTCTTTACCGGCTTCATGGGCGTGATGCTGGGACCTATCCTCCAAGCCGCCTTGCATTTGCGCAATGGCGGTCAGATCGTTGGCCTTGCAGCTGGCGGTACCGGGGTGATCTTCATGACTTTGGCTACGATTGCCACGGTCAGCAAAAAAGACTTCAGTTTTCTAGGTAATTTCCTGTTCGTAGGGTTGATACTATTGATCGTCGCGTCGCTGGCGAATATGTTTTTGCATATTCCCGCAATGTCGCTTGCGCTTTCCGGAATCGCAGTGCTGGTGTTCTCCGGCTATATTTTGTTCGATGTAAGCCGGATCGTACAGGGTGGTGAGACCAATTATGTAATGGCGACTCTGGCGCTTTATCTGGATATTTATAATCTGTTTGTAAATTTGTTGAGGCTGCTGATGGTCTTGCTAGGCAATCGAGATTAAAATGTAATGAATTATGAGTATGATGCAGGTTGTTTTTGAAGCATCACAAAAATTTGTGTCGGTAATCTCTTGCGGGTGTAGATTACTTTACAATTGCGAAACTTTTGATTGTAAGAAAGCTTAATGGATTCCACAACAATTGACGATTTGGATAGCGCACCAGAGACGCCATTGGCGGCAATGAAGCGTAGTTACAATGAGCTGACACCTAACCGCAAGATTCTCTTGATGGTTGGGATAGCTGCTTTTGTAGCCATCATTATCGGCTCGGTGATTTGGTCGAAAGAACCTGAGTATCGGCCGCTGTTCAGCAATCTGTCGGATCGTGACGGCGGCGCCGTCATTGAGCAGCTGCAAAAGCTCAATATTCCATACAAGATGGCAGAAGGCGGCGGAGCGATCCTTGTTCCCGCTGACTCGGTCTATGAAGCTCGCTTGAAGCTGGCTTCTCAAGGCCTGCCCAAAGGCGGCGCTGTCGGCTTCGACTTGATGGATAACATGAAGATCGGCGTTACTCAGTTCCAGGAGAATGTCGCCTATCAACGTGCCCTGGAAGGCGAGATCACCCACACCATAGAAGCTATCTCGGCGGTGCAAAGTGCACGTGTGCATTTGGCCATGCCGAAAGATACAGTGTTTGTGCGTGAGCAGACCAAGCCATCCGCTTCTATTCTGGTCAATCTATATCCTGGACGCGAGCTGGATAAGTTGCAGATCGACGGTATCGTGCATCTGGTGGCAAGCAGCGTGCCCGATATGCCGGCTTCTAACGTCACTATCATCGATCAGAACAGTAACCTGCTGACGGCAAACGATAAGAAAAACAAGTTCGGCCTGGATTCTGCCGAAATGGAATATCTGCACGGTATCGAGCAGACCTATGTACAGCGCATAGAAAACATATTGCAACCTATCACCGGCGATCATAATATGCGCGCCCAGGTGGCAGCCGAGCTGGATTTTTCGGAAGTCGAGCAAACGGCTGAATCGTATCGACCCAACCCGACGCCTGATGAAGCAGCCGTTCGCAGTCAGCAAACCGACGAGACTCTGGGCGACGGAACCGGCGCTGCCGGAGTGCCCGGTGCATTGTCCAACCAACCGCCGGGTGCAGCTACCGCACCTATCACCGTCAATAACAACAGGCCTGGTGCTGCTGCGCCTATTATCCCTCTGCATAAAGAGTCGACGACCAATTATGAATTAGATAAAACCATCAGCCATGTCAAAAAGCAGGTGGGGACGATCAAGCGTTTGTCGGTTGCTGTTGTCGTCAATAATAAGATGGCCAAAGATAAGAAAGGCAATACCATCTATCGGCCGCTTACCAAGGAAGAGTTAACAGAAGTTTATAACCTGACAAAAGAGGCAATGGGGTTCAATGCATTGCGTGGTGATACACTTAACGTCGTGAATGCTGCGTTTAGCTCTGATACTAGTAGTGACGACGTTGTCTTCTGGAAAGATCCTGCTATGCAAGAAATGGCTAAAGATATTGTTAAATACCTCCTTATCGCCGGTTTGGTGCTTTATCTGCTGCTTGCTGTAATTAAACCCGCGGTCTACAAAATGCTGGGCATCCCAACCGAAGCGGAAGTGCTGGCAGCAGCGCTGGAAAGTGAGCGCTTGGCGGAAGAGGAAAGAATGGCAGAAGAAGCACGGGTTGCCGAAGAAGAAAAGATTGCGATGCAAGAGCTTGCTGAAGCGCAAGGAGAGATGGGCATGGGTGCACGAGGAGCTCGTGTGCTCGGTTACGAAGAAGAACTGGAACTATTCAAGCAAATGGTCAAGGATGATCCTAAAATAGTCGCAACCGTGATTAAAGATTGGGTGAATAAGGCATGAGTGAAGATGGCGTAAGAAAAAGCTCTATCCTGCTGATGAGCGTTGGCGATGAAGTGGTGGCTGCCGAGGTTCTGAAAAGCTTGTCTCCGCGCGACGTGCAAAAGGTCGGCTTGTCCATGGCGCATCTGGATAACGTGACGCATGATGAGATCGCTCTGGTACTGAAAGAATTCCGTGAGGATGTAGAGCATCGTACCTCGATGGGGATGGGCGCGGATGGCTATATCCGTACTATGCTGACCCAGGCGTTGGGTAGCGACAAGGCTGCATCATTGTTGGATCGCATCATGGGTGGAGGCGATACCAGCGGTATCGAAGGGCTGAAATGGATGGAAGCCCCTGCGGTCGCTGAGCTAATCAAGAATGAACACCCTCAAATCATTGCTACCATACTGGTGCATCTGGAGAACGACCAAGCTAGCGCTATTCTTGCCAGGTTCGTGGAACGTTTGCGCAATGATGTGATGTTGCGCATCGCCACGCTGGATGGGATACAACCGCATGCCTTGCGTGAATTGAATGACGTATTGACCCAGTTGCTGGCAGGAGGCGATCAAGTGAAACGTCAAATGGGCGGTGTCAAAGCGGCAGCCGAGATCCTCAACCATATGGGCGGCGGTGCAGAAGTCGATGTTATCAACAATATCAGAGACTTCGATGCGGAGTTGGCGCAACGAATTCAGGATGAGATGTTCGTATTTGAAGACATTATTAATATCGACGATCGTGGTATTCAGCTCCTGCTACGCGAGGTTCAGGCAGAGTCTTTGGTTATTGCACTCAAAGGTGCATCTGTTGAATTACGCGAAAAAGTATTCAAGAATATGTCTTCCCGCGCTTCAGAAATGTTGCGAGATGATTTGGAAGCCAAGGGTCCGGTACGACTTTCCGAAGTGGATGTTGAACAGAAAGGGATACTCAAAGTTGCTCGCCGTCTGGCTGATGAAGGCCAAATTATTCTTGCCGGCAAGAGCGATGAGGCCTTTGTTTAATGGTCGCGAAGTGCCGCTTGTTCCAGGACTGGAATCTAGCGATTCGCGGCTGATTTTGCGGGCGAACTACTAGTCATGGCCGCTAAATTCATTCCCCTTGAGAATTCACATGGCTATCAGCCATGGCAGCTTGCTGATTTGGATGAGCAGGCCGTAGAAATAGAGATCGCTGCTGAAGTTGTTTCAGAAGAAGAACTGCCCATCGAAGAAGAAGAGGTTCTTCTTCCGGAAGATCCCCCGCAACCCCAACTGCCGAGTGCCGATGATATCGGCCGTATCTACCACGATGCGCATCGCGAAGGCTATGAAGCCGGTCTGGTAGAGGGCTTGGAAGCCGGGCATGCAGAAGGTTATGCAGCAGGGCACGCAGAGGGTCTGGAGGCTGGTCACAAAAAAGGTTACGATCAGGCAGTACTGGATGCTCAACCCTTGGCCGCCTTGTTTTCAGGATTCGCCACCGCGGTTGAAGAAGTCAGGCACGAAGTCACCAATGATGCTGTAACGTTAGCCTTGGAAATTGCACAGCAGATGCTGCGCGAGGCGTTAAAGATTAAACCGAAACTGCTCATACCTCTCATCAAGGGTGCAATGGAGGGGATGCAGCAAGGTATGCAACATCCGGAGATCCATTTAAATCCAGACGATGCCTTACTGGTACGCGATCTGCTCAAGACAGAGTTGACCCAAGCCGGATGGAAGATCGTAGAAGATCACCGTATCGATCGTGGCGGTTGTCGTATCGAATGTGCTACGGCCGAAATAGATGCCACCATGCCTAGCCGTTGGAAACGGATCGCCGCCGCTCTGGGACAGGATAGTACCTGGCTGGAGCATGACAAATAACCCCCCCACGCTATTAGATAGTTGCCGTAACCTCCTGAATGAATGCCGCGAGGTGATCCCCCGTGTCTCTCCTTGGGTGGTCACCGGTCGCCTGACGCGTGTTTCCGGCTTGGTGATGGAAGCAGTAGGTATCAAAGCACCCGTCGGTAGTGTCTGCGTTATTTCATTATCGGATGGGCATACGGTAGATGCTGAAGTCGTTGGTTTTTCCGGCGACCGATTATTGTTAATGCCATCTACCGATGTTTACGGTGTGCAGCCGGGTGCTCGCGTCAGCCTGTTCGAAGCTGAGCCTCCGCCACCTCGTCCCGGACAAACCCAACATTTGCTGCGCCGTCGTAACGAAGATCGCGTGAAACACGTACCAGTAGGTCTTGGGCTTTTGGGGCGTGTGGTGGATGGCAGCGGTCGCCCGCTGGACGACCTCGGGCCATTGAATCTACAAGAGCAGATCCCGCTATACAGCCGTCCCATCAATCCGCTACAGCGTGCACCTATTAAGGAAACGCTGGATGTCGGCATACGTTCCATCAATGCCTTGCTGCCGATCGGCAGAGGGCAGCGTATGGGTTTGTTTGCAGGCTCCGGTGTCGGTAAGAGCGTGTTGTTGGGCATGATGGCCCGCTACACCACGGCTGATGTCAATGTGGTTGGCCTGATAGGCGAGCGTGGTCGTGAAGTAAAAGAATTCATTGAAAATATATTAGGCCCTGAAGGCATGGCACGCTCTGTAGTGGTGGCTGCGCCTGCGGATACCCCGCCGCTCTCCCGTTTACAGGGTGCCGCCTATGCTGCTGCCATCGCCGAGTATTTCCGTGATCAGGGCAAGAATGTATTGCTGATGATGGATTCGCTCACTCGCTATGCTCAGGCGCAGCGTGAGATTGCTTTGGCCGTGGGAGAACCACCGGCCACCAGAGGTTATCCGCCATCGGTGTTTGCCAAGCTGCCACAATTGGTGGAACGCGCCGGTAATAGTATAGAGGGCGGTGGTTCGATTACTGCTTTTTACACTGTGCTGGTTGAAGGCGATGACCCCGCTGAACCGATTGCAGATGCGACGCGAGCCATTCTTGACGGCCACGTGGTGTTATCTCGTACTCTGGCGGATTCCGGGCACTATCCCGCGATCGATATCGAAGGCTCTATCAGCCGTGTAGCGCCGGTGTTGCTATCAGGACAAGAACTCGAGTTGACCCGCCGTTTCAAGTTGCGCTATTCCCGTTTCCAAAGAAGCCGCGATTTGATCAGTGTCGGCGCTTATGTACGGGGAGGCGACCCCGAACTGGATGAAGCCATTGCCATTTATCCGCAATTGGAAACATTCTTGCGCCAGCAAATGAATGAACAGGTAACGGTAGCTGAAAGCCGTCAACAATTGGATGCTCTGGTAGGCGATGCACCCTCTATAGGTACCAAATAGTGGCAGCCTTCCGTCTGCAGATTTTGATTGATTACGCTGAGGAGCGTAGTAAAACCGCAGCCCGCGAGTTGCAAAGAGTACGTCTGAAATGGGCGCGCGAAGAACAAAAGAAACACCAGCTTGAAGGCTATCTGGAAGATTACCGGGGAAAATACACAGGCACTGCCAAGGGTGGGATGACGGTATCGGCAATGATGGATTTCCGCCGCTTCATCACTAAGCTCGAATTGGCTATCCGGACGCAATCAGAAGAAATCGTGCGTTGCAGGCAACAATGGGAATTGGCACAACGATTCTGGCAGGAGCGCGAACGAGAACTTAAAGCTTATCTCGCATTGCGTAAACGCCATGAGCAGGCAGAGCAAGCCAAAGAGAACCGGCAAGAACAAAAAATGCTTGATGAGTTTTCACAAAATAGCCATAGACGGCATCATCCTGAACAGATCGCTGAGAAAATACCCGCTCAAAAATAGACTTGGCACGCAGATTGCTTTTACCTGTAAAGAAATCACTACTGGTGAAAGAAAAAATGCAAAGTATCCCTGCTGTAAACATATTACCTACCCCTACGGTCACTCCGAGTGCCAATGCGGCTACATCAAACGCGAATCAATCCGCTAATGATGCTGATGCAACTGGCGCGCCCACTGGCTCTACTCCTGCGGCAAATGCAGCCAACGGCACTACTGCAGATCAAGGTGCACAAAGCGCGCAAGGTACGCAGGGCTCCCAAGGTACACAAAGCTCGCAAGGTAGTCAGGGTGCTTTTGGCAATATATTAGCCAAGCAGATCGCTGCGGCAGTCGCACAGATCATAAAGTCTAGTGAAGCCGGCACGAATGTTAACGCTGATGCCACTGCCGATGCGAATGCCAAGATCGATGCTTTGATCGCCAATGCAAAGGATGTTCCGGCTATTGATCCTGATGCCCTGTTAAAACAAATAAATATCGATATAAATCAATTGGCTGGAGCGGACAAGCCGGACGCCGGTGCGATTGATAAGAGCCTGGATAAGTTGTTGGCTGCCGATCCTGCGTTGGCCGGGATACTGAAAAAAGCCAAGAAATCCGCTGCAGATGAAGTGGCAGGGCTTGATAAATCACAAACGGCTGCTCCAGTGATTGCGGTCGGCAATCTTCCGCCAACTTTAGCCGCCACGACTGATGTAACTGGCAAAGATTTGCCGAAGGACATCGGTATCTCTACCCAGGTGCCGACAGCAGCTGTAAAACCTGAAATTCCAGTAGATCCTGCAAGCGCTAAAGACGACAAAGCACTTAATGCGTTCGTTAATGAATTAACTACAAAACTGGCAGAAGCGAATACAGACCAGACACCAACACAACAAACTCCTTTAAACGCCATTAGCTCGGCCGCTACGGTTAACAATATCAATAACAATCGCGCGGACGTGGTGACTCCTCCAGTCGGAAGTCAGACTTGGGATAGCGCACTGGGCGAAAAGGTGGTATGGATCGTAGGCACGCAGACCCAAAACGCCGAGTTGCATTTGAACCCGCCGTCACTGGGCCCACTGGAAATACGTGTGAGCTTGACGGATGGGCAAGCTAATGTGTCGTTCATGACACAACATGCAGCGGTGCGTGAAGCGATCGAGGCGGCAACACCAAAACTGCGTGAAATGATGGGAGATAGCGGCATTAATATGGGTAGCGTATCGGTTAACGTCGGTACCTTCTCACAGCAGCAGCAAGATCAGGCAGCGCAACAGCAGCAAGCGGCAAATAATAGAAACAACAATGCCTCAAATAATGATTTCAGTTTTGGGACGACAAGTGCTGATACGGCACCTGTGGAAACTGTAACGACAACTGTTAGGCCGCTACGCGATCTGGGCATGGTTGATTTGTTTGCCTAAATATTAGTCACGATGATGAAAGAAATGGCTGAAATAGCACGTCCCTCTTGTTTTTTGTATGAATTGAGTTTATAAACTGTACAAAAGCGGCATAAGAATCAATAATCGCCGAATTTGACAGTTTACTTTTTGGGAGTTTCTAGCATGGCAAAAGAGGGAATGGTTGCCGCTGCACCTGCAGCGCCAAAAAAAGGGTTGCTGATGATCGTAGTTGCCATCGTGGTAGCTGTAGCTATTGGTGGCGGCTTAGCGATGTATATGACGGGCGGCAAGAAGCACCATCATAAAGACGATGCTGAGGAGGCGGATGATTCCACGCCTATCCCGACGGTAGTATTCAAAGATGAATTTATCGTCAATCTGACTTCAGCTGATGGTGTAAGCCATTTCATGCGTGTGCCCAAACTCGAACTGGATGTTGCGAGCGAGAGCGTGAGTGCCAAGGTCGAAGCGAATCGTTCCAAGATCGCTGATCGTATCAGCAGCACATTGCGCAGCAAAAGTATGCAGGATATGTTGCAACCAGGTAGTGATGTGAAGCTCAAGGAAGAATTGCGCAACGTTATTAATGACACCCTGGATTACAAGGATGAACGTAGAGGCGTGCGGGAAGTTATACTCCCAGGTTCCTTTATTGTTCAATAAGTAAAGTTTCAATAATAAAACTTAATAACAATTTGATCATAAGAGGTTGAAATGGCTGACGATATTCTATCCCAAGACGAAGTTGATGCGCTCCTGCGAGGAGTGACTGGGGATACCGACGCTGACGCTGCAGATGATGCTGATGCCGGGGTTGGTGTTAAGACATACAATCTTGCCAGCCAGGATCGAATCGTTCGTGGGCGCATGCCTACGATGGAAATCATTAACGAGCGCTTCGCACGTAATTTCCGTCAAGGCCTATTCAACTTTACGCGCAGGACCGCAGAAGTATCCGTGGGTCCGGTCAAGTTGATGAAATATGCAGAATTCATTCGCAATCTCCCTGTTCCGACCAATCTCAACTTGATGCACATGCACCCACTGCGGGGCACATCGTTGTTGATATTCGATCCAAATTTCGTTTTTCTGGTGGTAGATAATCTGTTCGGTAGCGATGGGCGTTTCCACATGCGTGTAGAAGGTCGTGATTTCACGCCGACCGAACAACGCATTACCAAGAATCTGCTGGATGTGGCGACCGAGTCTTTGAAAAAGGCATGGGAACCTGTCTATCCTATCGAGTTTGAATACATACGCTCGGAAATGAATACGCAGTTTGCGAACATTGCCAACCCGAGCGAAGTGGTCGTTACTACCACATTGAATATCGAACTGGGTTCGGTAGGGGGCGCGTTCCATATCTGTATGCCCTATGCTATGATTGAGCCGATACGCGATCAACTGTATGAGGGTATGCAGGGTGAGCGCATGGAAGTCGATCAGCGTTGGGTAGATTATTTGTCAGGCCAAGTGCAAAGCACCGACATTCAGCTCACGGCGAATCTGAGTAAAACCGAGCTCACAGTGCGCGAGTTGCTGGCGATGAAGATAGGGGATGTGATCTCCATGGAAATGCCGAGCAATGTCAGAGCGCACATAGAAGGAATCCCGGTGTTGGAGTGTGGATATGGTGTCCATAATGGCCAGTATGCGCTCAAGGTAGAGCGATTCCTGACAGCTGAAGATACAATATACATTTAGAAAGCATCCCGATGGCAGAAGAAAAAGTAGCGGAGAGTGATGATGCAGGGAACGAACAATTTACTGCCGACGATTGGGCATCGGCAATGGCGGAACAAGGCGAAGCCAAGGAGGCTACTACCATGAGTCAACAACCAGCAAATGTTTTTAGTAATATCAGTGCTGACGCAGGTTTAGATGCTGAAACCGCAAGAAACCTGGATATGGTGATGGATATACCGATTCAACTGACCGTTGAATTGGGACATACCAAGATGCCTATTCGTACTTTATTGCAACTGGCTCAAGGCTCGGTGGTCGAGTTGAATGAATTGGCCGGTGAGCCTCTCGATGTCTTTGTGAATGGATGTCTGGTCGCTCAAGGTGAAGTTGTAGTCGTTAATGAAAAATTCGGTATTCGATTGACTGACATCATTACACCATCAGAGCGTCTCAAAAAGATACGATGATTTCGTTGTATTCCCGGATATGCCGCAGCTTATTTGTTGCGGCATTTTCTTTGCTTGCTTCCCCTGTAATCTCCTTTGCTGCCGACATGTCTTCGCAGCCGCTTCCGTCGGTATCGCCTTTTTCCACTCTCTTACGCATGTTTATGGGCTTGGGCTTGGTGCTTTTGGTCCTTGCAGGCCTGGTTTGGTTGCTTAAGAAATCACCGCTGGGGCAGTCGGGGAATGCCGGTGGTTTGCGCGTGGTTTCTGCGGTTGCCGTGGGCCCAAAAGAACGAGTAGTGTTGGTTGATGTCGGTGAAACACGCCTAGTGCTGGGCGTAGCCCCTGGGCATGTGGTACGCTTACTGGAAATGGAACGGCCAGATGAAGCCGATGTGGTAACAAGTGAAAAAACGATGCCTTCCTTCGTGGTAAGGCTTAAAGAAGTGATGGCTGCTCGTGGGGTTGCAAAATGAAGTATATCCGCTGGGTATGGCTTATTACAGCCTTGATCCTACCTTCTCTCGCTTTGGCAGCGCAGGGGATTCCTGCCTTTATCAGCACTCCTGGTGCCGGCGGTGCGGTGAACTATTCCCTATCGCTGGAAACCCTGATCATCCTTACGGCGCTGACCTTCCTTCCGGCTGCGCTAATGATGATGACCGCATTTACGCGTATCGTGATCGTATTGTCACTGATGCGCCAAGCACTGGGTACCTTGCAATCGCCACCTAACCAGGTGATCGTTGGCTTGGCTTTATTCCTCACCTTGTTTGTCATGGGACCGGTGTTCGATAAGATCTATGTGGATGCTTATCAGCCATTCAGAGACGACAAGATCAATATCATGCAGGCGCTGGAAAAAGGCTCTCAGCCGCTCAAGGAATTCATGTTGAGGCAGACGCGTAAAGAAGATCTGGCTTTGTTCGTGAAGATTTCCAAATCTCCTCAATTGCAAGGCCCGGAAGATGTTCCGTTGAGAATATTGGTTCCTGCATATACCATATCTGAACTTAAAACAGCGTTCCAGATAGGGTTCATCATTTTCATTCCGTTCCTGATCATCGACCTTGTGGTTGCCAGCGTATTGATGGCCATGGGGATGATGATGTTATCGCCGGTGACGATCTCCTTTCCGTTCAAACTCATGCTTTTCGTACTGGTAGACGGTTGGAGTTTGATCATCGGTTCCTTGGTGCAGAGTTTCTACACATGATGACGCCTACTTCAGTGCTGACCATCGTCGAGAATGCTCTCGAGGTAGGGGCATTGGTATCGGCGCCGATGTTGCTGGCTGCGTTGGCTACAGGTTTGGTGGTCAGCTTGTTTCAAGCGGCAACGCAGATCAATGAAATGACGTTGTCGTTCATTCCCAAGTTATTGGTGCTGGTAGCGGTACTTATTATCGGCGGCCCGTGGATGTTGGGTCTGATGATGGATTATATGCAACGCTTATTTACCGGTATTCCGGGCATGATAGGCTGATCCCTCTAGCGTTGCCCCACGCCCATGTTTAATGTTTCCTCAGCACAGATGTACGCATGGATCGCTGAATTCTTCTGGCCTTTCTTCCGTATTCTTGCACTCATCATGTCCGCGCCTTTGTTCGGTGCCACAGGCGTCTCTGCCAGCACTAAAATTGGCATTGCCATCGTTTTGACCATCATTATTGCACCGATACTTCCTGCGATGCCCGATATTCAACCTGCGTCGGCGCAAGGAATGCTGATCATGGCACAACAGCTCCTTATTGGATTTGCCTTGGGATTCGCCATTCGACTTGTATTCACCGCAATGGAAATGGCAGGGCACATTGCAGGCTTGCAAATGGGTCTGGGCTTCGCTTCATTTTTCGATCCTCAAAACTCCACGCAAGTGCCATTGATGGGGCAGTTCATCGGAGTCATGACCATGTTGCTGTTTGTGACATTGAACGGACATCTGATGATGATTGCCACTCTGGTAGAGAGCTTCCATACCTTACCGATCGGGTCTTCAATGGCAGGACAGAGTCTTTATGCTTTGGTTGATACCGGCAAGAATGTCTTTAGTTGGGGTGTGCAGATGTCTTTGCCGGTAATAGCCGCGCTTACGCTGGTCAACGTGGGGCTGGGCGTGCTTACGCGTGCTGCGCCTCAACTCAATATTTTTGCAGTGGGCTTTCCATTGACGCTGGGCGCGGGCTTTCTCATCCTGGCTATTTCGGTGCCCTATTTCTTACCCCTATTCAACGGCATGATGGAAGAATCCATAGATACCATGCTCCGATTGGCTCAACCGGCCCCCGTCACCTCTGTCGTGCACTAAAATGGTGACACCATTTTGGTGCTATGCACTAAGTGTGTGCGTAGCCTGCACTCTTCCACATCTATAATATATATAAATCAGCAGCTTATATTTTGGCGTAATAGTTGCTTGTAGGTTTCCATTTTGTGCGGAGGAGTTATGGAAACTTATAAGTCAGCATCAGATGCGTTATTCATTATGCTTGGTGCCATCATGGTCCTTGCCATGCATGCCGGGTTTGCTTTTCTGGAAGCAGGGACCGTACGACATAAGAACCAGGTCAATGCATTGGTAAAGATCATGGTGGATTTTTCCGTGTCCACCATCGCTTATTTCTTTATCGGTTACGGGATTGCATATGGAGTCCATTTCTTACATGGTGCGGACGTATTGGCCGCAAAAAATGGATATGAGCTAGTCAAGTTTTTCTTCTTGCTCACTTTCGCGGCAGCAATCCCTGCCATTGTCTCGGGGGGCATCGCCGAGCGCACGCGTTTTAACCCGCAACTGGCGGCAACCTTCATTTTAGTAGGCTTCGTGTACCCATTTTTTGAGGGTATCGCGTGGAATAATCACTTCGGTATACAAGAATGGTTAAAAGTCCATACCGGAGCCGCATTCCATGACTTTGCCGGTTCGGTGGTAGTGCATGCCATGGGCGGATGGATCGCTTTAGGCGCAATTATCATGCTCGGCGCGCGTATAGGGCGCTATGGTAAGGATGGTCGTCTGCATGCATTTCCGCCATCCAATATCCCCTATCTGGCACTGGGCTCCTGGATACTGACCGTAGGCTGGTTCGGCTTTAATGTGATGTCGGCACAAAATCTACAGGCGATGTCGGGGCTGGTGGCGATCAATTCTTTGATGGCGCTGGTCGGCGGGACTTTGGCAGCGACCTTGATGGGCAGGAACGACCCCGGTTTTGTGCATAATGGTCCGTTGGCAGGCTTAGTGGCGATATGCGCGGGATCGGATGTGATGCATCCGCTAGGCGCTCTGGTCACGGGTTTAGTGGCGGGTGGTTTATTCGTATGGGCATTCACGCTGGTACAAAACCGGTGGAAGATAGACGATGTGCTCGGTGTTTGGCCGTTGCACGGACTATGCGGTACTTGGGGAGGTATCGCTGCCGGGATTTTCGGGGCCAAGGCCTGCGGCGGCTTGGGTGGTGTGACGCTAGCCGCACAATTGATAGGAACGCTGCTAGGGGTGGCGATCGCGCTAACGGCCGGGTTTGTTGTGTATGGCGCTCTCAAGGCGGTGATAGGGATACGCCTGGATGCAGAACAGGAGTTTGAAGGTGCCGACCTGAGCATACACAAGATCAGCGCGACGCCGATGTCTAAAGAAGAATAGAACTAACTGTTCTTTTTCATCTGTTCGCTATAAAGCTTGACGTTGTTGCGTCCGGCATTCTTGGAGTGATACATCGCAGTATCGGCATTGACGAGCAGAGAATGCTCGTCAGCTGCATGTTGCGGGAAAAGCGCAATGCCGATACTGGATGAGATGTTGAGCTTATGGCTCGCGATCTCGAACGGCTGGTTGAGCGCCTCAAGGATCTTTTCCGCCACGATCACGGCATCCTCTGTTTCATCTATGGTGGGTAACAGCACGATAAATTCGTCGCCGCCTATTCTCGCCACTGTATCCGATGCCCGTACACTCAGCTGCAGCCTTTTAGCCACTTGTTTGAGCAGTGCATCGCCGATGTCATGGCCCAGCGTGTCGTTGACCGGCTTGAATTTATCCAGGTCCAGAAACATCAAGGCCAGCGACTTATTTTCGCGGCGTGCGTGCGCCAATGCCTGCTTGAGACGGTCATCGATCAGAATGCGGTTAGGCAATTCGGTGAGGGAATCGTAATGCGCCATCAGCCGGATCTTTTGTTCTATGTTCTTACGCTCGGTAATATCGGCATGGGTGCCTATCATGCGTACCGGCTTGCCGTCCTCATCGCGACTGACGATCATGCCACGGGATAGCGCCCACTTGATGCTGCCGTCCTTGCAAATCACCTGGTGTTCGTTGACGTAGTGATCTGTTTCGCCATTGAGATAGGCCTGCACATCTATACGAACTCGTTCCCTGTCGTCAGGGTGAATGCGTTCCTGCCATTGTTTTGATTTGAGGGTGACATCTTCATCGCTGAAGCCGTACATTTCACAGTAACGCGGCGAGAACACCACGTCATCCGCTTTGACATCCCAGTCCCACACACCGTCGCCTGCGCCTTCCAGCGCAAATTTCCAGCGTTCTTCACTGGCTTGGAGTTGTTGGGAGAGCTTGGCAAAACGATAGGCAAATACGCTGACGACAACGATGGCGATGAAAGCGATAACCAAGCCGAGATATAACCAAATGGACATGGTTAGATTATCGCATGAATACTCGCTCACAGCACCCGCTACGGTGCTCTACAGATGAGTTTCGCAAGAATTAGGCATGCCCAACCATGCTATGATTTCTTATGTCCAAGAATTATGTATTAATCCCTGCTGCCGGTCACGGCAGCCGCATGGGAACCGAGCTTCCCAAGCAGCATCTACCGGTATTGGGCAAGCCGCTCATACAATACGCCCTGGAGGTGTTCTGCCACCATCCCAAAGTCACTGAAGTCTACGTGTTATTGGCGCCGGACGATGATCAGGCGTATACGTTACCCAAATGCCGGACCATGCATTGCGGCGGCACAACGCGTGCCGAAACTGTACTCAATGCCTTGCAACAACTGCAATGCGCGGAAGACGATTGGATACTGGTGCACGATGCCGTGCGGCCATGCATCAATCAGGAGTTACTGAACCGTTTATTTACCGAGCTGGAGTATGACGCAGTAGGTGGTTTGCTGGCGATGCCGGTAGCAGATACGTTGAAGCGTAGCGGTGCCGACCAGCGCGTGACTGGTACCGAGCCCAGAGCGAATCTGTGGCAAGCGCAAACGCCGCAGATGTTCCGTTTCGGGTTGCTGAAAACAGCGCTGCAGAAATTGGGAACGGCATTGCCCACTGATGAGGCGCAAGCGATAGAATTTCTCGGCCATGCACCCAAGTTGGTGATGGGCGACAGCTGCAACTTAAAAGTGACTTATCCGCGAGATCTGGCATTGGCGGAATTGATTTTGAGAGCCCATATATGAGAAGCAGTCTATGATAAGAATCGGTCACGGTTTCGATGTGCACCCTTTGGTCGCCGGACGGCGATGCATAATCGGCGGAGTGGATATTCCGCACGATAAAGGCCTGGAAGGGCATTCGGATGCCGATGTATTGCTGCACGCGGTGTGCGATGCCCTGCTGGGTGCCGCGGCGTTGGGAGACATAGGCAAACATTTCCCTAATACCGATGCGCGCTACCAGGGTATAGATTCGCGCCAATTGCTGCGCCATGTCGTCTGCCTGCTCAAGCAACAGGGCTATGCGGTGGTGAATGTGGATGCGACCGTGATCGCAGAAGCGCCGAAACTGGCGCCGCATATCACGCAAATGTGCAGCCATATCGCGGCAGATTTGAGCGTTGCAGTGGATCAGGTGAACGTCAAAGCGACGACATCAGAAAGGCTGGGCTTCACCGGGCGCGGTGAAGGGATCGCTGCCGAAGCGGTCTGCCTGATAGAGAAAATCTGATTTAAAAACTAACTGGCCTTTAACAGCACTACCACCGCACCACTGCCGCCATCCACCTGCTTGGCTTGACAATAAGCAATCACCTCATCGCGCTGCATCAGCCAGCCTCTAAGCTTGTTCTTTAAGATGGGCTGCCGGTTCTTTGAGCCCAAGCCTTTGCCGTGAATGATGCGTACGCAACGGATGCCGCGTTTTTTGCATTCATTCAAGAATTGCGCCGTGTAGGTTCGCGCTTCCTCCACCAGCAAGCCATGTAGATCCAGCACCTGCTGCGTCACCCAGTGCCCGCGCCGCAGTTTTTTCAGAATGTCGGGAGAGTGGCCGTCGCGCAGATATAGCAACTCTTCGCCGCTTTCCATCTCTTCAGCGGGTACATAATCATCTGATAAGGAATCGACCAGCGCCTGTTGCTCATCCGCGATCAACATCTTGGGTATTGGACGAGGCGGGGCAGGGCGTAACACCACACGTTTATCTTTGAGCGTTTCGTCTAGCGGTTTGGCATCTTTCACCGCTTCACGAAACAGATCCAGATCATCAGCCATGATGCTACATCGCTATTTGTGATGTGCCAGATAGCGCTCGGCATCAAGCGCCGCCATACAGCCGGTGCCGGCACTGGTCACTGCCTGACGATA
>DATBPY010000205.1:0-40206 GCA_036561085.1 Methylophilaceae bacterium
GAGTTCTGCATATTGCCTTTGTCGAATACCACACAACTTGCGACTGTCGCTTCGCCCATGGTATGGCTGATATCGAAACACTCGATGCGGTTGGCACTTTCCGGCAGATTAAGTGCTTCGCGTAGTGCTTCCAGACGCAGCTCCTGCGAAGCTTTCTGCGCCAGATGCTGACTCAATGCCAATTTTGCATTCGTCTGCGCCATCTTCAACCATACGCGCCTGTCGCCGCCGGTATAAGCACTGATCTGCACCTTATGTCCCGACTGCTCGGTTAATAACTCCTGTAATGCTTCATGTTCAAGCGCTTCACCGACAATGATCAAAGGCGGGGTCGGACGCGAAAGATAATGTTGTTCAAGAAAAGATTCCAATGCGGTAGCTTCGTCGCAACCATCGGCGTTCTTGGGAAAAAAACTGCGATCGCCGACATGTCTCCCGCCTCGTATCATCACCAGATTCACACACAAATGCCCACGCTCAGCCACACATACCACCACATCAGCATCGTCATGGCGAAAATCGCTGACGAATTGCCGCGTCTGCACCGTACGCAAACTCTGCATACGGTCGCGATAAACTCCCGCCAGCTCGTACTCTTGCCTGTCGGCCAACTCTGTCATGCGTGTGGAAAGCTCGTTCATCACTTGCTGTTCTTTACCTTGCAAAAACATCACCGCGTGACTCACATCGCGCCGATAATCCTCATTATCGATGAATCCCACACATGGTGCGGTACAACGCGCGATCTGATACTGCAGACAAGGCCGCGACCGATTGCTGAACACACTATTTTCGCAAGTACGCAAACGAAACACCTTTTGCAATAACTGAATACTTTCGCGTACCGCACTTGATGCCGCGAACGGTCCGAAATAAAGATTATTCTTATGTTGGGCTCCGCGATGGAATGCCAATCGCGGAAACGGATCGCCGGTGATAGCAATGTAGGGATAAGATTTATCGTCGCGAAACAATACGTTGTATCGCGGCATCAGGCTCTTGATCAGGTTATTTTCCAGCAATAACGCTTCCGCTTCGGAACGCGTTACCGTGGTTTCGACACGCACGATCTGCGCCACCATCATGCGTGTGCGCGGGCTGGGCAGGTTCTTCTGGAAATAAGAAGACACCCGTTTTTTGATATCCTTGGCCTTGCCGACGTAGATCACATCGCCCGCCGCATTCAGCATGCGATAGATGCCGGGCAGATGCGGTAACCCCTTGAGGATGGGTTTGGGGTCGAATTCAGACTGCAATTTCATCGGTGACACTGCGTTGATTTCCTCGCCTTGTTTCACCTTCGAACTAGAATCGGAAGAACTATTATTGATCGAGGAGCTGTCCGGCAATCGCCCAGTCCTCCTCGGCCACCTCATCGAACGTGATGTAAGTATATTCAGGGGGCTTATGCGCATGTCGTTCCAGGGTCGCGGTGATCTCCTGGGCGATCTTCTGCTTTTGCTCGCGACTGATCGTGCCGGCTAATTTGACATTCACATAGGGCATGATAGATCCTCCTTGATATTCGAAAAAACGGCCTCGAACATGGACTGCGTGAGGCGGCGGGTGTTGGTATTGTAACGGCTGCAATGGTAGCTGTCATGCAGACTCAAACCGCTTGGTAAGACATAACGTGCAGCATGGATGAACGGAAAGTCTTTGGCTTTCAGCTTCAGTGCCCGTAGCACTGCGCCATGCGCCACATTTCCTAAAGCCAGTACCGTAGTACCCTTGTCCAAACTCGCTAACTCTGCAGCCAGAAATCCGTTGCAAGCCACCACTTCAGCGGTTTCCGGTTTGTTGTCCGGCGGTAAGCATTTCACTGCATTGGTGATACGGCAATCTATAAGCTCCAAGCCATCATCTCTGGATACCGATTCCGGCGCAGTGGCAAAACCGAATTTATGCAGAGTCTGGTATAGCAGGATGCCTGCATGGTCGCCGGTGAACGGCCTGCCAGTGCGATTCGCCCCATGCATCCCGGGCGCCAGCCCGACTATCAGCAGTTTCGGGCTCTGCACCCCGAACTGCGCTACCGGACGCGCATGATAATCAGGGTTTTTAGCTTTGACATCATCCAGAAAATTGGCGAGACGCGCGCAACGGCGGCAATCAAGATCGAAATAGGGATTCATGACCGATATTATGGCAATAAAAAAGGCAGCCTAGCTGCCTTTTTGTTTCGAATCGCTAGAGATCGATTATTTGACTCTGTTACGGTATTCACCGGTACGCGTGTCGATTTCGATCTTGTCGCCGGTCGCGACAAACAGTGGTACAGGCAACTCGAAACCGGTAGAAATCTTGGCCGGTTTCATCACTTTGCCGGACGTATCACCTTTAACGGCAGGCTCGGTGTAAGTCACTTCGCGTACTACCGAATTAGGCATATCAACAGAGATCGCTTTGTCGTTGTAGAACACCACTTCGCATTCCATGCCTTCTTCGACGTAATTCAGCACATCGCCCAGGTTTTCCTGCTCGACTTCATACTGGTTGTAATCCGAATCCATGAACACATACATAGGGTCGGCAAAGTAGGAGTAAGTACAATCTTTCTTTTCCAGTACCACGATCTCAAATTTATCGTCGGCCTTATATACGGATTCAGCGGGGGAATCCGTCAGCAAGTTCTTGAACTTTAGCTTCACTACAGCAGAGTTACGGCCGGATTTATTGTATTCGGCCTTCTGTACCACCATGGCATCGCTGCCTATCATCACGACATTACCAACGCGGAGTTCTTGTGCGGTTTTCATTTACATGCAATCTCTTAAATTACAAAGCGCGGGATTATAGCTTATTTTGTTGTTTTTCAAACACATCCTCGCAAAATTTAACCAGATTGCAGGCCAAGTCAGGTTGTGCCAGCAATTGCTCCTGCCAGCGCACGGCATGCATTTGCAAGATTTCACGATGCCGCCAGAAATCGTTCCATGCGCTTGTGTCCAGATGTCCCTGATTCCAGGCCAGATGAAAACTTTTCACATCATGAGCTACCTCGGCAGACAGCCCAGCGCAGTAGATATCCAGAAAGGCTTGCAGCTTGGGCAAATGCGCATCGTCAGCCTGCGGATAGATGTGCCAGACTAAAGGCTTACCCGCTAGTTGCGCTCTGACAAAAGAATCCTCGCCACGCACAAAATTCAAGTCGCATGCAGCCAGCAGATCGTCATACTCATCCTGCGGAAGGAACGGCAGATACTGGACAGTTAAGGAGCCGTGGTTAATGCTCTTTCCCAGCCATGCATTTACCTGGGGTAGCAGTTTCCCTTGCGGCACCATGCAAACAACGTGCGTGGCGCTTTGCGACCAGGCATCGAGCAAAGTTTCGATGCCGTTGTTCTCGTAACCGAACAGGGAAGTGCGTAACTCATGTGCTGCAGGCGGCGGATGAGCGAAAGCATCATGCTCGCGTAGCAAACCTCCCGTGCGTGAGGTAAATCCTGGAAGGAAAAAATACTTGGTTAAAAGCGGTAGTACAGAAGGCTTGCCGTGAAAATCAGCCGTCCATGTTTCTGCACTCAGGTATTCAAGATTGATCCATACCGGCGGCCGTTGTTGCATGGCGGCGATATAACTCTCAGGCAAATCACAGGCAAAAGCTTCGATCACTACATCGGCGGGGCTGATTTGAGGAAAGTCTGACTGCCACGCATTAACCTCAACCCCATATTTGCCATATTCGGGGCATAGTGCCGCTAACGGAGCCGGGTCATCCACCCACAGGCGGACCTGCAAGCCATGTTCGGCAACCAACTGTTTTGCCAAACGCCAGCAGACGGCGATATCGCCGTAGTTATCGATGACCCTGCAAAAGATGTCCCAGCGATTGTTCAGGGCTTCCTTAGTGGTGGCAGTCATGCGTGTCGGTGAAATCTCGCGTTTCCGGCTGCAAGGTCACGTGTTTGATGCCGAAGCGCTGATCCAGCATTTCGCGCAATTTAGACAGCACGACTATCCAGCCGCTCATGTCCTGCATCACTACATGCGCAGACAAAGCCACCATGCCGGAAGTAGGTGTCCAGATATGGATATCATGTACGGAACCTACCCCTTCCGTCACGCTCATGGCATGCTCCACTTCGCTTGCTTCGATATGCTTGGGAACTGCCTCCATCAATACCAACAAAGCCTCGCGCAACAGATTGACCGTAGAGAATAGTAGCAAAGCGCAGATGAACAGGGATAATAACGGGTCTATCGGCAGCCAGCCGGTGTAATACACCACGGCTCCCGCCACCATTGCTGCTACCGACCCCAGCAGGTCACCCAGTACATGCAGCATGGCGGCTTGCTGGTTGATGGTTTTTTCGCCTTTGTGCAAATACCAGGCTACCGCCAGATTCACCAGCAAACCGGCGAAAGCGATCAGCATCACCTGGCCGCCGGCAACAGGATGAGGGGATGACAAGCGTTGAATGGCTTCGTAGGCTATACCGATGATCACCGCCAGCATCAGAGCGCCGTTAAATAAGGCTACCAGCACCTCCACCCGTGCCAGGCCGTAGGTATGACTTTTCGAAGGCGGTTTGAGTGCGACCCAAGCCGCGAACCAACTCAAAGCCAAGGCAGCAGCATCGGAAAACATATGGCCGGCATCACCCAGCAATACCAGCGAATGTGTCAGCCAGCCGCCTATCGCTTCAACAAAAGCGAAGCCCAGCGTCAGTAGCACCGGCCACAGCAGACTCAAATGGGTAGAAGCGTGGTGGTGCGAGTGACCGTGGCTGTGATTATGGTCGTGGTCATGGTGGTGGTCGTGACTCATAGAAAAATCCTGAAATGAACTCCTGAAAACCGACTGAGGTCTATTTTAGCAGTAAGCGCAGCGACTATGCAGACCATGCCGCCTGCGCTACACTTTGCCGCCTTTAGATGGAGAGTATGTACATGAAAGCTAGAATCAAATGGATAGAAGGTGTCAGCTTCCTGGGCGAGTCGGAAACCGGCCACACCGTGGTGATGGATGGCGCTCCTGAATCAGGAGGCCGTAATATCGGGATGCGGCCCATGGAAGTGTTGCTGATAGGCATGGGCGGATGTTCGTCGTTCGATGTCGTCACCATACTCACCAAAGCGCGTCAGCCTATCACCGATTGCGTGGCCGAGATCGTGGCCGAGCGTGCCGACAACATTCCCAAAGTATTTACCAAGATCCATGTGCACTACATCGTCACCGGCGATAATCTCAACGTAGGGCAAGTAGAACGCGCAATCAAACTGTCAGCGGAAAAGTATTGCTCGGCAACGGTGATGCTGGAGAAAACAGCAGTCATCACTCACGATTTCGAAATCAGGCCAACGACTCCCTAAATAGCCGTGACCGTGTAATTCGAGCCGCTTTCCAGTACGTCGAACAGACGGTCGATATTTGGATGTTTGCCCGGATTATTCTGCGCGTCTTCAGTATGTTCCGCATACAAAACCAAACCCTCCTTGGCGGCAGCGGAGTTGATAGCACCGTGCTTCTTCCATAAATGATGATAAAGCTTGAGCGACCCCTGCGTGCCGGGTTTGTTTTCGATACGTTCGATATTGCCGTCAGCGTCAGCAAGCTCCAACCGCTGTAGATGTTCTGCACTTTCCAGCGTAGCGAGTATTTCAGTGAATTTTTTCATTATAAATAATAAGTTGTTTGAGTCATTACTTTGGAACTGATCTGCATCGCCTTCTGCACCGGCACCGGAAGAATGGCGCCGCCTTGTGCAGTAGCGCTGGCGGCATGTTGCTCTTCATCCTGCTGCATCTGCTGAATGATGGCGCGGCTTTTGTCATCCGGTTGCGGTAATTTTTCCAGATGGCTTTGCAAGTGCCTCCCGACCTGATGCTCGGTTTCAGCTAAAAAACCCAGACTCCATTTGTCTCCTATCGCACCTGCCAAGGCACCCAACGCAAATGAACCGGCATACCACAAGGGATTGAGCACACTGGTACGCCCTCCCAATTCCTGAATACGTTTTTCACACCAGGCCAGATGCTCGGTCTCTTCCGCCGACGCTTGCTTCAGAGAAGCGGCAGTCCGCGGATCATGTGCAGTCAGCGCCTGTCCGTTGTACAACGCTTGCGCGCATACTTCGCCGGTGTGGTTGACCCGCATCAGCGCTGCCGAATGGCGCTTCTGTGCCATAGTAAGCTCGTTCTCGACAAGTTGTGCATCAGGGTGCGCACGTACCGACTGCGCGCGTGTAAACACCGCACGCAACCCTTTATCGAATTCTTTGATTAATATATCTATCATTTTTAATCCTGCTCTTATCCTTTATATCCCATCTGCCCGGCGAGCAATGTGACCGGGTGCACTATTCTAGCCCGAGTTCCTCTCGCTATATGTAACGCGCAACCGATGTTAGCGGTAGCGACATAATCAGGCTGCACGTTGTCGATCGCTGCGATCTTGTCGTCGCGCAAACGTACTGCCATTTCCGGCTGCGTTAACATATACGAACCCGCTCCGCCGCAGCACTGGGTATTGCCGGGCAACGACACTACTTCCAATCGCGGAATACGTTTCAGCAATTGGTAAGGTGCAGTTTCCGCACGCAATATATTGCGTAAAGAACAAGGGTCTTGCACAGCGACTTTGGCCGGTAGCGCTTGCAATGTCACCCCCTGCCAATCGGCATCTTTCAGGAATGCATTGATATCCTGGAAGCGCTCAGGCATCAGATCCAGCAATCGTGCTCCACACCCACTGGCGATACACAGTACCGGCAGATCGGCGAACTCAGCAAAGGCTTGCAGATTACGGGTATTCAGGTCGGCTGCATTGTCTCCAGCTTGCTGGTTCAGGCCACCGCAACAGGTCTGGTTGTGCGGGATGTGCACCGTATAACCCAGTCGATTCAGCACGAATATGCTGGCAGCCAGTACATCGGTCTCGAATATATTGCTGGCACATCCCAGGAACAGGCAGACCTCACCACGGGCGCTTGGTGCCGGGTAACTGGCTTGCCAACGACGTTGTTTGGGAGTTCTAGGAAAGACCGATGGCGCTAGACCATGTAATCCTAATAAAGTTGTAAGTCGCAAAACAAAGCCTGCAAGCTTCAATAGTTTTGGACTAGCCACCAGATATTCGGCAGCACGTTGCGAGAGGGAAGCTGGGCGTTGCTGACGTATCAAACGTCGCGCTGCATCCGCGATCACGCCATATTGCACGTGGTTAGGACAAACACGCTCACAGGAGCGGCAGGTAAGGCACAAATCCAGATGTGCCATGTACTTTTCATTGATAGGGAGCACCCCCTGTACCACGCCTTGAGTGAGCATGATGCGGCCACGTGGGGAGTCCGCTTCCGATAAGGTCTTACGATAAGTCGGGCAGTGCGGCAAACAAAGCCCGCACGCCACGCAACGGCCGGTTTCGGCACTTAGATCAATGATCGCATTCATAGCGGGATATTAACTTGGATTCATCCCGCCTATCCAGCAACTACTTATTGTTTTGCATGATCTGCAAACCTTTGAGCAGGTTCATGGCCTGATTGAACTGGTAGTCATTCTTCGATGCCGGTTCAACAGGTGCCTGACGCTCGGCTTTTGCAGCTTCTTTGTCGGCATCCTTATTCTTATCCTTATCTTTGCTGTCCGTAGTTTTTGAAGTCACTTCTTCGCCGCCCTTGGGGTTTGCCAAGTGATGGCTCAGATCGGCCTCATGCAAAGTCATGCCTTGATCGGTAGGATCTTCTACCACGATGTCCGGTACGATACCTTTGGCCTGAATAGAACGTCCATTAGGCGTGAAATAACGCGCCGTGGTGAGTTTGATCCCTGCGCCGTTGTTCATCGGCAATATGGTCTGTACCGAGCCTTTACCGAAAGTTTGCGTGCCCATGATGACGGCACGCTTGTGATCTTGCAGCGCACCGGAAACGATTTCCGAAGCGGAAGCGGAACCGCCATTGACCAATACCACCATAGGCATGGTCTTCACGTCAGCAGGCAGATCGTTCAGGAAGTCCGCACCTCTGGCGTAGTTCTCAGGGTTCGCGGTAAGGCGCATCTGCGAATCCTTGCTGCGCCCTTCGGTATAAACAACCAAGGCATTCTTGGGCAGGAACGTAGCAGAAATGCCCACTGCGCTATTCAGCAAACCACCGGGGTTATTACGCAGATCCAGCACAAAACCCTTGAACGGGCCTTTATTCTGGTCATGCATTTCCTTGATGGCCTTGGCCAGGTCTTCGCTGCTCTTTTCCTGGAATTGGGTCACGCGTGCATAGCCGTAGCCCGGCTCCGGAATCTTGTATTTAACACTCTGCACCTTGATCACGGCGCGCGTGAGCGTCACGGTGAACGGCGCAGGTTCACCTTTTCTGATAATGGTCAGGACGATCTTGGTGTCAGGCGCGCCGCGCATCAGCTTGACGGCATCATTCAAACTCAGGCCTTTGACCAGAGTATCGTCCAGCTTCATGATCAGGTCGCCGGGTTTCAGTCCCGCTTTATAGGCAGGCGTATCTTCGATCGGTGACACTACTTTCACCAATCCGTCTTCCATACCCACTTCAATACCCAAGCCGCCGAATGCGCCCTGAGTAGTATCTTGTAATTCCTTGAACGCCTCTGCATCCAGATAGGTGGAATGCGGATCAAGCCCTGTCAACATGCCGTTAATGGCTTCAGTTAACAGCTTCTTATCTTCAACCGGGTCTACATAATCGCTCTTGATCTTGCCGAATACTTCGGCAAAAGCACGCAAATCATCAATAGGCAGCGTATTCGCACTCTTGGTATCTTTGTCAGCAATAGCTGAAAAATTAAGACTGAGCAGAATACCCAATACAGCGCCCATGATGATCAGGCCGGTTTTTTCAAATTTTGCACGCATTAGCAAGTTCTTTCGGTGAGATAGAGGAGAGCGGTATGACAACACCGTTCAAATAAGGTTTATCTTTTTCTATTTTCTTCTATTTATGGCTGGCTTGCCAAGTAAAGAATGTGAGTATGTGGCGTTAAAACGGAAAATGCACGAATCGCATCGACTAAACGCGATTTGAATCCACTGCAGGGGTATGGCTATTAGACGTTGAATGTTTGGGTGCGACATGTGAGCGGTTACGTTTGACCCACGACATTCCGGTAAGAATTGCAGCCATCACCACAACATAAAATACCAGCTGCATACCCGCCGGACGCGAGTCATACCCGATCAGGCCATGCAACAACCGACCGACGATGGATTTATCTTCTATGAACGCCGAGGTATCCCACAGAGGCGACGCGAGGCTAGGGACCAGATTCGCCTGAATCAGGAAACGTGCTGCTTGCGAAGCCATGCCGGCGGCCAGTAGCAATACCAAGGTATTGGTGGCACTAAAGAACCAGCGCATCGGTATCTTGAGTAAGCCTGCGTACAATGCATAACCCACCACCACACCGGCAAGCGCGCCGACCAAACCACCCAGTAACATGCCGGAAGCGCCGGTCGTTTCCGATGCAGCAATGCCGTAAAGGAATAGAACAGTTTCGGAACCTTCACGTAACACCGCCACCCCGATCACGACCAGCAATATCTGGCGTTCTTTACTGCCGTCGCGAATAGCATTACCGATGTTGCGTGCGTTTGCGGCAAGCTTAGCACCATGCGATGACATCCAGATACTGTGCCAGCCCAACATCAATACAGCGATGCCCAGCACACCTGCATTGAATATTTCCTGGCCTACGCCACTAGCGAGTTGAGAGATGCGATCAGTAAATCCGGCTACGATGGCGGCTCCGAGCAACCCGCTCAATATCCCCGCCGCGATCCAGCGACCGCGCTTCGGTACATCACGGGTCGCTGCTGCCACGATGCCCACGATCAACGCGGCTTCGAGCATTTCGCGGAATACGATGACGGCAGTTCCGAACATAAGGTATCTTCTCTAAGACGTTAGACGTTACTTGGCGATCAGAACGCCTTGCGCGGTCTTTTCGTGGTAATCACCGTAGAACGAATATTTACCGGCAGTTAGCGGGCCAACAAACAGAATGACGCTACCATTCCCTGGAACTACTTTTTCGCGTCCCAGCGGATCACTTTCAAACTCTTCAGGGGTGGCATCTTTATTTTCGATGCGCAGCTTGACCTTCTTGCCTGCAGGTACAGTAACCTGCGCCGGCTCGAAACGATGGTTCTTGATGGTGATGACGACTTCGTCGCCATCCGCCCAGGCAAATAAAGGCAGCATTAATACGACTAATAAAAAAGCTCTCATTGCGACTTCCTTCCTTAAAGTTGGGCTTTTATGATAATAATTCTCATTTACGATTGCAAGTATCAATTTGTAACACTCAAAAGCAATTCACCCACTTTTGATCTGTTATAGGGGAAAGCTATTACATCAAGACAATGTCAAAAGACTCCTGACCGTACAGCGGGTCAGCCTGTAATGAAACCGGCTTGCCGATAAATTCGCACAGCATTGCCAAAGTTTGGGACTCCTCATCCAGGAATAGTTCAATCACCTTGGGTGAAGCAAGTATCCGATATTCGCGGGCGTTGAATTGCTTATGCTCTCTCAACACTGCACGCAAAATCTCATAACATGCACTCTGCGCGGTTTTCACTTCGCCCCGGCCCTGACAGGACGGGCAAGGCTCGCATAGAATATGCGCCAGGCTTTCACGAGTACGCTTGCGCGTCATCTCCACCAGCCCCAGACCGGAAAAGCCGTGGATATTGATGCGCGCACGATCGGTACTGACTGCTTTTTGCAACTCTTGCAACACGGTATCCTGATGCGTCTCGTCCTTCATATCGATGAAGTCGATAATGATGATCCCGCCCAAGTTACGTAATCGTAATTGCCTGGCGATGGTTTGCGCTGCTTCCAGATTGGTTCTGAAAATAGTATCTTCGAGACTGCGACCACCCACGAACCCCCCGGTATTCACATCCACCGTCGTCAACGCCTCGGTTTGGTCGAAGATCAGATAACCGCCGGATTTAAGCGTCACTTTTCTGGAAAGCGCTTTTTCAATCTCATCTTCCACGCCCCGCAGATCGAACAACGGCCTATCGCCCGCATAATGCTGCAATTTGTTCAGCGCCGATATGGCATAGCGTGTAGCGAATTCCTGCATCTTGAGAAAAGTCTCGCGTGAATCCACCGCGATGCTGGAGATATCATCGCGTTCAAAATCGCGCAGCACTCGCAACGGCAAACTTAGGTCCTGATGGATCAGTGACTTGGGTGAAATCGCCTGACTGTCGGCAAGTACGTTTTGCCATTTTTTATGCAGGTAATCCACATCGGCGAGCAGCTCCTCATCGGTTGCCGTTTCCGCCTGTGTACGGATGATGAACCCGCCTTGGTGGTTTTCCGGAATCAACCCCAGCAAGCGATTGCGCAAGGTCTCGCGTTCTTCTTCGTTTTCGATACGCTGAGAGACACCGATATGTGCTTGCTCCGGCAGATACACCAAGAAACGTCCAGCGATGCTGATCTGTGTAGTCAGCCTTGCGCCTTTGCTGCCAAGAGGGTCTTTGATCACTTGCACTACGATGGATTGCCCCTCGCGCAGAATATCCTGTATCGGCGGCTGCACTTCGCCATGCACTACCAGGTCGGCGATATGCAAGAATGCCGCACGATTCAGTCCGATCTCCACAAAGGCAGATTGCATGCCCGGCAACACTCGGCAAACTTCACCTTTGTAGATATTACCCACCAAACCGAGATGGCTAGTACGCTCGATATGTAATTCCTGCACTACAGCTTCTTGCACAATGGCGACTCGAGTCTCCTGGGGCGTCACATTGATTAGAATCTCTTCACTCATAACACTTCAATTCCAAATTTATTCAGTAATTGTGCAGTCTCAAAGACAGGTAATCCCATGACACCGGAATAACTACCTTCGATACGGCTGATAAAACTGCCCGCTAATCCTTGTATGCCGTAAGCGCCCGCTTTGCCTTCAGACTCACCGCTGGCGACGTAAGCCGCGATCTCGGCCTCGGTCAGCGATCTCATTTCTACTTGTGTACTGGACAATAGCATTTCTATTTTATCGCCATGTGCGACTGCCACCCCGGTATGCGTCGTATGCCAACGGCCGGACATCATGCGCAGCATTGCGGCGGCATGCTCATCATTTTCCGGCTTGCCCAAGATTTCGCTGTCTACACATACCGTGGTATCGGCTGCCAGCACAGACATCACGGGCAACCCACGCCGAGAGATCACGTGAATACAGGCCATCGCTTTTTCTCGCGCCAGCCTTACCACGTATTGCTCCGGAGCTTCGCCGGGGAACACGCTTTCATCGATATCGGATGGCAATACTTCAAAATCCACGCCGATCTGGCGCAATATTTCTCCACGGCGCGGCGAACGGGAAGCGAGGTAAATTTTTGGCATAGTGGACGGGTCTGAAACGTAAAACGGAGTGATATTCTTGCTGGTGATGAAACCCTGAAGACTTAAAGTATCAATTGGGCTACTCTAATCGGTTCAAGCATCCCGGTTCAAGCATCTCCGATGGTGATATCGCCATCTTTAATGAGGAATGTCCCACTGTCCCGGTCTTCCTTGACCTGCCAAAAATGGTGGCCGATATGGACGGTCACTCCACCGAATATTTGTTTCGCAACTACTACGCGAGCGTTTGCAGTCAAACTCAAACGTGTTTCCAAATCAGTCTTTTCCTGCTCGTAGGTGTCTATATCCAATTGCAGTTTTTCCTGGGTATTGGCGAGCTTTTGCTGCGTTTCCGCATTGACCCGCCCCGGATTTTCACGTGAAAAGACAAGCGCACGCTCCAACTCTTCTTTTTCCTTGCGCAGTTTTTCCAGCTTGATTTCCAGGCTGGTTACACTGCTATGCAACTGCGGGTTGAGTCCGGTTTCTATTTCGGTACGTACTCCGGCAGGCGATCCTAATACCACGGCTTTGATGAATTGCGTAGCGCGCGTAGTGCCTCCGACGATGTGGCCTTTTCTCGCACCATCTTTACCGACAATGATATGGTTGCTGGCAATCAGTTCACTATGCTGGACGACTTCCCCCACGATGATGCTGTCTCCTGCCTCGATATGCGCATTTTCGACGAATCGTGCAGAAATGGTTCCGCCGCAGGAAATATGGGCTACATCATGACGGGCATTCCCCTCCGGCACTTTTTCACCGTGACCGATAATGCCGCCTCTGATAGTGATATTTCCGCCCGCATGGATCTCTGCGGCTTCCACCGTACCGCCTATGATCAGATCTCCCGTGACCTTGATCTTCATGCCTGATTTGACGTCGGTTGAAATATTGACCGATCCTTCAAAATTCAGATTCCCGGTTGAAAGGTCTATGCCTTTCACCGACAGGGTAGGTTCGACATTGACACCGCGCGTCACCAGCAGAGGCTGCCCGGGAATATCTGCAAGCAAGCGGTCGTAATTCCTTGGGTCGAACTTTACGCCATGCATCCCTTTGGCGAAGGCGTAATCTTTTCCCGGCTTTGCCTGAATGATCTCACCCAGCAGATTTTTACCTGACGTACCGACTGTAGCAGGGATACGCTGCATCAGCGGATCGCCTTCTTTGACTGTAACAAATAATTCCAACTCGCGATAATCGACCGTACCATGCTCATCGACCTTGAGCGCGCCTGCTCCGATCTCCGGTACCAGGCTTTTGAATTCCGAATCCACGCCATTCTGCGCCATCGTTCCCTGCGCAACCAGTTTGTTATCCACTTTGTCTGTAGCCAAAGCCGTATCGATCTCGGAAACCAGTACTCCGTGCACGACACCCGCTTTTCTTAAGGCACTCAATACCTGCTCGCGATCAGCTTTGCGCCCGCCATGGGCAGGAATCACAGTCAGGTAGGCAGACATTCTCTCCGCATCCAAGCTGACTTCGACTACCGCATCCGTCGCGCTTCCGAGGACGATTCTGAAAGACTGTTTGGATTCCCCGTATTTGTCTATCAGTTCATCCAAGGCATCCCGGTCCAGAGGCACTGCACCTAATTCTTGATGGATCAGCGCACGCCGGATTTCAGCCGAGTCGATAGGATGCCAATTTTCGACAGGAGTAAATTCGGCAAGCAGAGCACCTCCGTCTACGCGGAACACCAAACCGACAATCATTGATTCTTGATCTGACATCATATTCCTTGCGAAACTTGATTAGCTTTTATTAACGACGAATCATGGCACTATAGATCATACACATCATAAAGATCAAAGAATTAACTGCATATATAAGCCGCCTGTGCAAATTATGGCTTAGATTTTTGTCCGTGAACACAAAAATGATGGGGATAAGGCGTCGAGGCTTACGTTGAACTGCATATCCATCAGAGTACTGCGAGCTGGATCAATGATTCTCCAGCACGACGAACGCTACTGCCAGCGCTTTTTCATCACTGATGGAAAGGTGGCGCCGAGTGATCCCCTTGGCATCTAATGTCGCCTGCAGTTCTGGGTGCAAACTAAGTGTGGGTTTACCCAGATCATCGTGCGTAATCCCGATATTCTGGAATGTAGCCGGCGCGCGCAAACCTGTCCCCAGCGCTTTGGCAAAAGCCTCTTTAGCGGCGAAGCGCTTGGCAAGGAACCGCGCTTTGGTCTGACTTTGCTGGAAGCTCGCCCATTCCTCGTCGGTCAGGATACGCCGGGCAAAAGCATCGCCATGCCGTTCCAGCGCATCTTCGATCCTGGAAACTTCAACGATGTCGGTGCCTATACCGAAAATCATTTGGCGCTACGCGCAGCGGCAACCATCAGCGATTTCATTTCGCGCACTGCATTATCCCAACCCACAAACAACGCATGCGCCACAATGGCATGACCGATATTGAGTTCTTCCACGCCGGGGATACGTGCGATGTGTTGCACATTGTGATAATGCAAACCGTGTCCGGCATTAACGGCCAACCCGAGCTTTACCCCATGGGCGACCGCTTGCTGGATACGTATCAACTCATGTTGCTGCTCGGTTTCATTAACGGCATCGGCAAAAGAACCGGTATGTAATTCAACTACGGGCGCGCCCATTCTCTTTGCTGCATCCAGTTGCGACGGATCGGGGTCGATGAATAAGGATACGCGTATTCCCGCATTACCCAATCGCTCCGTAGCGGATTTGACCTTGTCGAAATAACGCACCACATCCAGCCCGCCTTCGGTAGTCAGTTCTTCACGTCGCTCAGGTACCAGGCAGACATCTTGCGGTTTGACTTGCAAAGCGATGCCCACCATTTCATCGGTCACCGCCATTTCGAGATTCATGCGCGTTTGCAGCGTATTACGCAGTGCTGTCACATCGGCATCCTGAATATGCCTGCGGTCCTCGCGCAAATGCAAGGTAATGGAATCGGCACCGGATTGTTCGGCACGCAATGCGGCCTGTACCACGCTGGGGTAACGCGTACCGCGCGCCTGGCGAATGGTAGCTACGTGGTCTATGTTTACGCCTAGTTTTATCATAGTTGCTGTAAATCTATTAATAATTGTCTTGTGTGTAAGGGTTTATCGCCCAGATGATGGCTGATCAAGGTGCGCATCAGCTGTTTGCTTTGTTGCAGGGTTTGCGTATCGGTGTAGTCGTCTTGCGCCATGTCCAGCAGGGTCTTGCCGCGCAATTGTATCCCACTTTGATTATGCAGACTTTGTGCATTCGAAGCAGCCTTGACCGCCCCATGTTCAGGGATGAATGAATATTGCGCCTCGGCATCAATGACGTCGCCATTACCCGCTTCGTGCGTCAGCGACAAAGCATAACCTAGCTCCTGCAACAGGCGAATCTCATAGCGACGCAATACGATGCTCTGCGCTTCATCTCCGGCCAAAGCCTGCAATGCCTGCTGGTAATGTTCAAACAAGGTCTCGTGAGGGTCTTCGCGCGGCAACAGACGTAATATCAACTCATTCAGATAAAACCCGCAAATCAGTGCCTGCCCTTTTAATACATGCAAGCCACCCTGCCATTCCATTCCATGCAGCGTGCGCAACTCGGACTTTCCCGACCATGTTGCGACCAAAGGTTGAAATGACTGCAACATGCCGCGCATGGCGGAGCGCGGCCTGCGTGCGCCTTTGGCGATGGTCGCCACGCGACCGGAAGTGCGCGTGAACAACTCCACCACCAGACTGGTTTCCAGATAAGGATAGGTATGCAGCACGTAAACCGGCTGGCTTTCCTTGCGTGAAATCGGGTTACTCATTGAAACGAAATGATACACCTCGCGCCTTGCCGAAAGCCTGCTGGCAGGTTAAAGTAGCGCAGATTTTTCAACTAAGGAAGTAAAGCTCATGTGGAACATTATTGAAGCTGCAGGATGGCCGATCTGGCCACTGCTGATTGCTTCTGTCATCACTTTAGCGATCATTGGCGAGCGTTTTTGGTCTTTGCGTGTCGATGCGGTTGCGCCTAAATCCCTGTTGCCGGAAGTGCGCGAATTGCTGAAAAAAGGCGGCGCCACCCGGGAAATATGTGCCCGACTGGAACAACATTCACCTCTGGGCGAGATATTCGCCAGCGCTTTGATGAATATGAATGCGTCGCGCGAGATCATGAAAGAATCCATAGAGGAAACTGGTCGTGCTGTGGCACACCAGCTTGAACGTTACCTCACCACCCTAGGCACCATTGCCACAGTCAGCCCTTTGCTGGGGTTGCTGGGTACTGTGATCGGCATGGTGGAATTGTTCGGCGCATTCACCTCGACCGGCCATGATGTGGCTCAGTTTGCGCGCGGCATTTCAGTGGCCTTGTACAACACGGCAATGGGTATCGTCGTCGCCGTTCCTAGCATGATCTTCTATCGTCACTTCCGTGCCAAGGTGAATAGCCTAGTGGTGGAAATGGAACTGGAAGCCATCAAGCTGGTAGAACTGATACACGGCGAACGTAAATAATAGGTAATCTTAAATAATGAATTTCCGCCGCGGGCAAGCCAACGAAGATCTGGAAATCAACCTGGTTCCATTGATAGACGTGCTACTGGTCATTATCATCTTCCTGGTGGTCAGTGCTACTTTCTCGCGCATCAGCGAACTCAAGATCAATCTGCCGACGGCCGTGGCGAATCCGCAGCAGGATAAGCCGGCGATCATTGATGTCGCGATCGATGCCAGCGGCCATACGCAAATCAATAAGATAGATGTCAGTGTGGCCGATGTGGCCTCGCTGACAACAGCGTTGCGCAAAGCGACCGAACAAGGCAAAGAACCGACTATCGTGATCGCAGCCGATTCGAAGACCACGCATCAATCAGTCATCAATGTGATGGAAGCAGCGCGTCAGGCCGGTCTTTCACGCATCACTTTTGCCACGCAACATACAGGCTCATAACTTTCGGGAATAACAAGGCGAAGTCTGTCTTGCTTGTCATTTGATACCTTCCCTCATCATGCTCGACGCCAAAGCCTGTTACCTCCGCTTACTGCGCTATGCCTGGCGCTATTGGGTAGTGTTTTTGATCAGTCTGATCGCACTAGCCATCTACTCCGCCACCAATACCGGCTTTCTGGCCGCGATCAAAGTCATTACCGACCAGGGTTTTGTGCATCAGAACCCGCACAAGCTACGTATCCTGCCTGTGATGTTATTCGGCTTGCTGGCTATCAGGGCTTTGACAGGTTTCATGTCCGATTTCTGCATGCGCTGGGTGTCGCGGCGCGTGGTGGAAGACATCCGACTGGATACATTCCAGCGGCTGATGGCGATGCCGGTCAGTTATTTTGACGCCAATTCGGCAGGGATCACTACCTCCAAGCTGACGTATAACACCGAGCAGATGGCCAATGCCTCTACCAAAGTAGTCACCAGCGCAGTTCAGGATAGCCTGACCATCGTCGGCATGATCGCCTATATGCTTTATATCAACTGGCATCTGACCATGGTGTTCGCGGTAATGGCACCGCTCATCGCCTACTATCTGCGCAAAACGACGCCGCGCATACGGGCTGCAGGTAGTGCAGTGCAAGAATCGGTAGGTGACATGACCGGCATACTGGAGGAGTCTGTGAGCGGCCAGCGCGTAGTGAAGATATTCGGCGGCCAGGAGTATGAGAATAAACGCTTTGGCCAAGTAGTCGCCACCAACCGCCGCATGCAGATCCGGCTAGGCAGGATATCCGGCATCAATAGCATGGTGGTGGAATTGATCGCTGCTGCCGCGTTATCCTGGGTAGTGTATTACGCGGTGGGTAAATTCAGTGCCGGCGAGTTTGCCGCGTTTATAGGCGCGGTGATGATGTTGATCAGCCCGGTCAAAGCACTCACGCGCATGAATGAAGACATTCAAGTCGGCGTTGCCGCCGCGCAAAGCATCTTCGGCCTGATGGACGAAACCCCTGAGCCGGATGCCGGTACGCAGACTCTCGCCAAGGCACGCGGTGCTATCGAATTCCGCCAAGTGACCTTGCGTTACGAAAACGCCAAGCGCGACGCGCTACACGACGTCAGCATGAACATAAAGCCTGGGGAAAAGATCGCCCTGGTGGGTCGCTCGGGAGGCGGCAAAACATCTCTGGTCAGTCTGCTACCGCGCTTTTACGAGCAGCAACACGGCGCGATATTACTGGATGGACAGAGCACGCGCGAACTCACGCTGGCTAGCTTGCGCTCTCAATTCGCTTTGGTAAGCCAGGAGGTAGTGCTGTTTAACGACTCTGTGCGCAACAACATCGCTTACGGTGCTTTAAGAAGCGTCAGCGACGAGGAAGTGATCGCTGCAGCAAAAGCGGCTTATGCCTGGGAGTTCATCCAGCAATTACCGCAAGGCCTGCAAAGCGAGATCGGCGACCGCGGGGTCAGGCTTTCCGGCGGTCAACGCCAACGTATCGCCATCGCCCGTGCCATACTCAAGAACGCGCCCATCCTGCTACTGGATGAAGCAACCTCGGCCCTGGATACCGAATCGGAAAAGCATGTACAAGCAGCACTGGACGGCCTGATGCAGAATCGCACCACGCTTATCATCGCGCACCGTCTTTCCACCATAGAGAATGCCGACCGCATTCTGGTCATGGAACAAGGTCAGATCGTGGAAAGCGGCAGCCATGAGGAATTGCTCGCGCAAAACGGTCATTATGCAAAGCTTTATCAAAAACAATTCCAGTCTTCATGAGTGCCTCAACCCTAATGAGTCTCTAAAACCATGGACATATGGTTGCAAAAACAGTGGTACCGTATCTCGATCTGGCACATTTTCCTTTGGCCTGTCAGCATTATCTTTGGCCTGATACTGGCCATTAGACGCTTATGCTATGGCTTGAAACTATTCAAAGCGACGCGCTTGCCCGTTCCTGTCATCGTCGTCGGAAACCTTACTGTCGGCGGTACCGGAAAAACACCGTTAGTGATCTGGCTGGCGCAATTCCTGCGCACTCAAGGATACACACCATGCGTGATCAGTCGCGGTTACGGCGGTAGCGCCCCTGAGCCGCAAGCGGTTTCCAGCGCGACTGACCCATCCCTGGTTGGCGATGAAGCAGTGTTACTGGCGCGCCGTTTGCGCTGCCCGGTGTGGGTGGGTGCAGACAGAGTCGCGGTAGCACGTGCCTTGCTTTCAGCAAGACCGGATTGCAATGTCATCCTGAGCGACGACGGCATGCAGCATTACCGTTTACAGCGCGATATAGAGATTGCCGTCGTGGACGGGCACAGGCGTTTCGGCAATGGTCTGTTACTACCGGCAGGGCCGATGCGGGAGCCGCAAGCACGCCTGCAATGTGTGGATGCAGTAGTGATCAACGGCGGTGAAACGCATGCGGATGAATATGCCATGCAATTAACCGGTAACGATTTTTATAACCTGCAAGATCTCACGTCCAGCGTCCCGGCCAGTTATTTTTTGGGCAAGAAAGTACATGCCGTTGCGGGGATCGGCCACCCTGCCCGCTTCTTCAATCATTTACGCAAGCTGGGATTGCAAATAGAGGAACATGCGTTCCCGGACCACCATCCTTATCAGCCGCGTGATTTGCAATTCGAACAAGCAGAGGCGATACTGATGACCGAAAAAGACGCGGTAAAATGCACCAACTTTAACATCCCGAACATTTGGTTTTTGCCTGTCACCGGCGGATTACCCTCTGCGTTTGGCGACAGAATTCTGCAACAATTGAAAGCAATCGAAAATGGACGCAAAACTGCTTGAGATCCTGGTGTGCCCTGTTTGCAAAAGCCCTCTGGTATACAAGAAACCGGAGCAGGAATTAGTATGCAAGCCATGCCGCCTAGCTTACGCGATCAAAGATGATATTCCGGTCATGCTGGAAGACGAAGCACGCAAGATCACGGATGCGGAAGAGATTTAAGGCGGCAGATTGAGTTCACCTGCCTTTAACGTCGTTATCCCTGCGCGGCATGCCTCTACCCGGCTACCGGGAAAGCCGCTACTGGATATCGCAGGTAAACCCATGGTGATACGGGTGGCCGAACAGGCATTGAAGAGCGGTGCTACGTATATCTGCGTGGCAACCGACCATAAAGAGATATTTGAAGCAGTACATGCGCACGGCTTTGATGCCATGATGACCGGCGAGCATCATGTTTCCGGTACTGACCGCATTGCAGAAGTTGCCGCCAAATTTGGATGGGCTGATGATGTGATCGTGGTGAATGTACAGGGCGATGAACCGCTGATCGCGCCCGAGCTGATCACCAAAGTTGCCGCGCAACTGGGAGAACATGCCGATGCCGCCATGTCTACTGCCTGCCACCCCATCAACGACTTCACCGAAATGACCAATCCGAACGTGGTCAAGGTCGTCTGTGACCATGCCGGCTATGCCTTATATTTCAGTCGCGCCCCCATTCCCTACCCGCGCGACGCTTTTGCCGCCGGGACAAATCAGATACCGGATGGCTTGACCGTTTACCGGCATATCGGGATATATGCATACCGCGCGGCATTTCTTAAGAATTATGCTCATCTGCAGCCCGCTATGATAGAAAACTTCGAAGCGCTGGAGCAATTACGTACTTTGTGGCATGGTTACAAAATAAGTGTTGCAATCACCGATTCTGCCTCTGCACCCGGAGTAGATACAAAGCATGACCTGGAACTGGTAAGAGCCTTATTTTCAAGAAATTGATAATCCAAGAAAATCATAATGAATAAGCCTTGAGGAGATAAGCAGAATGACCGATTCTTCCCAGATATTTGGTAACGCAACACTCGATCAAGTGGGCGCCCTGCCCAGTGAACCATGCGTGATGTTGATCTTCGGAGCATCCGGAGACCTGACCAAACGCCTATTGATCCCTGCTATTTATAATCTGGCTTGCGATGGGCTGCTGTCAGAGAATTTTGCCATCCTCGGTAGCGCCCTGAGCAATCTGACCACAGAGCAATTCCGGGCCAATATGAGCAGCGGCGAAGATGGCATACGCAAATTCCATACGCGTACCAAATTCGATGAAGCGGTTTGGGAAAAACTGGTCAGTCGTTTTTATTACCAGAAAAGCAGTTTCGAATCAGTGGATGACTTCAAGGCTTTACGGCGCAAAGTCGCCGAACTCGAAGTAGATTATCAAACCCATAACATCCTGATCTATTTTGCCACTGCCCCTAGCTTTTTCGGCACCATCTGCGAAAACCTGTTCCAGGCCGGGTTCAAACAAGGCCCCGGTTGGAGACGTATCATCGCGGAAAAACCTTTCGGTACGGACACCGAATCGGCAAGGATGCTCAACGCCGCGGTACTCAAACATTGGGATGAGAACCAGATCTATCGTGTAGACCATTATCTAGGCAAAGAGACGGTACAGAACCTGCTGGCATTCCGCTTTGCCAACGGTATGTTCGAACCGCTATGGAACAAGAACCATATCGATAACATCCAGTTCAATGTGTGCGAAGAGGTGGATGTAGGCAGCCGGGGTGCTTATTACGATCAGTCGGGCGTACTGCGCGACATGATGCAGAATCACATGTTCCAGATGTTGGCATATCTATGCATGGAACCTCCGGCGTCGTTCGAGCCGGATGCGATCCGCAATGAAAAAGCCAAACTGCTGAGTTCGGTACGTGTATACAAGCAAGAAGAAGTCGCCGACAATTTTGTACGCGGCCAATACGGCGCGTCGTTCGATGACGAAGGCGAGATGTTGCAACCCGGCTATCGCTACGCCGAGGATGTGAATCCGCTCTCCAATACCGAGACTTTTGCTGCCGGTAAGCTGCACATCGACAACTGGCGTTGGGAAGGCGTGCCGGTCTATCTGCGTTCCGGCAAAGCGTTATGGAAGCGCGGCACGGAAATCGTAGTGGAATTCAAAAAAGCGCCGGAAGCCATATTCCGGGGCACTTCCGTCAAGAGTCTCGCACCCAATCGCCTGGTATTCCATATTCAGCCCTACCAGGGCATTGAGCTGTTATTCCAGGCCAAAGTGCCGGGCCCTATGCTTGCCCTGCAAAAAGTGGACATGCATTTCAGCTATAACGATGCATTCAAGGCCTCGCGCTATACCGGATACGAAGTGATGATCTATTCCTGCACCCGCGGCGATAGCACCTTATTTTCGCGTGGCGATCTGGTAGAAGAAGCATGGAAGATCGCTCAGCCCATACTGGATTACTGGAAAGCCACGCCAGCTGACGACTTTCCTAATTACGCGCGCGGTACCTGGGGGCCGAAAGCGGCCAATGCACTCATCGCCAAAGATGGGCGACGCTGGTTCGAAGTAGTGACGCCGGATGTGCTGCAACGCTCGCCTTTATTCAAGGGCAGCGATCCGGTATTGCTCAAGTCCATCATCATGGCGTTGCGTTCGGAAGCTGCCGAGATCGGCGAAACCATCATTCAGAAAGGCGATATCGCCAATGAGATGTATCTGATATGTTCCGGCGAGGTAGAGGTGCTGGATAGCGCAGGAGAAGAGATCAAGTCGC
Source organism: Methylophilaceae bacterium (assembly GCA_036561085.1). Lineage (GTDB taxonomy): Bacteria > Pseudomonadota > Gammaproteobacteria > Burkholderiales > Methylophilaceae > CAILHX01. The sequence goes on from DATBPY010000205.1 coordinate 22,837, forward strand.
TTAAGGACGGCGACTTCTTCGGCGAGATCGGCCTGCTTATTTCCAGTCCGCGCACAGCCACCATACGCGCTAAAATGCTCACCGATCTGTTCGTGCTGGATAAGGCGGATTTCCACCGCATCTTGCGCGAATCGCCACGTTTTGCCGAAAGCATGCTGAAGATCGCCAAGGAACGATATGACGTGACCTTGCTGATCGATCAGTTACTTGGTTAATAGTATCCAAGTTAACAGAATCCAGACTAAGAAAAAACTGCTACAACCACTTATATTCAGGAGTTAAGTAATGATTATCAAAAGCGAAGTTGTCGATCTACCCACCTCTACCGGCGTCATGCGTACTTACGTGCATCGCCCTGCAGGTGATGGGCGTTATCCGGCGATATTATTCTATTCAGAGATATTCCAGCAAACCGGCCCTATCGAGCGTGCCGCGAGGCTAATGGCAGGACATGGTTACGCAGTGCTGGTGCCCGAAGTGTTCCATGAACTCAACCCTATAGGCACAGTGCTGGGTTATGACGATGCCGGGCGCGATAAAGGCAATGCCGACAAGGCTGCCAAGGATGTGCAGGACTACGATACCGATAATGCAGCGATGATAGAGTATGTGAAAAAACAAGCTTGGAGCACGGGTACAGTAGGCGCCATGGGCTTCTGCATCGGCGGTCATCTGGCTTTCCGTGCCGCATTACAGCCTGCAGTGAAAGCGACCGCATGTTTCTACGCTACCGACCTGCACACTAACACCATCCCCAACAAACCGGGGCAACACAGCATGGATAGACTGTCTGAGATCAAGGGCGAACTATTGATGATCTGGGGCAAGCAAGACCCGCACATCCCTGCGGCCGGTCGTGCTGAAGTTTACAAAAAACTAAGCGATGCAAACTTGGTTACCACTTGGCATGAATTCAACGGCCAACACGCATTCATGCGCGACGAAGGCGAGCGTTACGATGCAGAGATAGCTCTGACCGGCTACCAGTTGGCACTGCAATTATTCAGACGCAAGCTAGTAGACTAAACGACAATCTCTAGCGGTCATCAATCATCTCGGTTGGAATCCCAGATCGAGATCATCAACCATACGCCGAATAGAGATGCCAGAAAGAAGCCGACAAAGCCGAAGGCGGGAAGTCCGAAAATGGTCGGCCCGCCTTTGACAGTCATCACGATAGACGAACCGATGATGAGCGCGGATGTCACCAATGCCAGGGTCAAGCGATTGGTACTGTGATCCAACTGACGGCCGAAATGATCCAACCGTTTCAGGTCGAGTTCTATTTTCACTTTCCCGCGCCGCAAGTCTTGCAATAATTTGCTTAAATCACGCGGCACGCTCACCAGTGAATCCAGCACCTTCATCACATTGCGGTGGCCGCGTTTGAACAAGATTCCCGGTTTGTAACGGGAAATGATCACTTGTTTCACGAATGGCGTCAGATGCTCTACGATATGGAACTGGGGGTCCAGCTCCCGCCCCAAACCTTCAAGCGTGATTAGTGCCTTGAACAACATAGCCAGATCCGGCGGAACGGAAAGATGGTTCTCGCGCATGACGCTGGTCAGATCGTTGAGCATATCCCCGAAATTGATCTTGCCTAAAGGCGCATTCTCATAATTGAACAGGAATTCATCTATATCCGCTTCCAGTTTGGCTTCGTTGACTTGTACGTCACCGGACCAGGAAATAAGTATGCCTAGCAGAGTGTCGTAATCCCGGGAAACCAGAGCAGCCAGCAGATCTGCGATCTCGTTGCGGCGTTGCATGGTGATACGCCCCACCATGCCGCAATCGATGATTGCCAAACGGTTCTCGGGCAGGTAGAACACATTGCCGGGGTGAGGGTCGGCATGAAAAAAACCGTCTATCAACACCATCTTCAGGATCGCATTCGCCCCCAGTTTGGCTAAAACACTGCGATCTAGACCTGTGGAAGTAGCGCGCGCCATCTCGTTACCCGGCACGCCGATGATGCGTTCCATCACCAGCAATTGCTCTGAAGTATGTTCCCAGTAAATTTTAGCGAAAACAATATCGGCATCGGCAGCGAAATTATTGCTGAAACGTTCAGTGTTTTTTCCTTCTGCACTCAAGTCCAGTTCTTTCCGCAATGATTTGGCGAATTGTCCGATGATCTTTCCTATCTGGAAACGACGTGTCTCCGGCATTTCAGATTCGACCAGACGCCCCAAATGCGAAAGCAGTCTCAGGTCTGCATCGATGCGAGAACGGATATTGGGGCGGCGGATCTTGAGTACTACCGGCGTGCCGTCCTGTAATTCGGCAAGATGCACCTGGGCAATGGATGCTGCGGCGACAGGCTCGGTTTGCAGATTGTTGAAAACCTCGAACGGAGAACGACCCAAGGCTTGTTCCAATCCAGGCAATAGCTCGGCAAAAGGAACAGGCGGCACCTTGTCTTGCAACTTGGAGAATTCGGAGACCCATTTAGGCGGAAACAGATCGGTACGGGTTGCCAATACCTGCCCCAGTTTGACAAAGGTAGGTCCGAGCTCTTCGATCGCCAGGCGGATGCGCACCGCGGGCTCAAGATGCATCACGTCCACAGAGCTTTTGGGTTGCAGCCAGCTACCTGCGCGTCCCATCATGCCGGATAATCCCATGCGGTTGATGGCATCGCCCCATCCATAACGAAAGAGAATACGTGCGATTTCGCGCAGCCGCCCGAAATCGCGCATGACAGAAATGGTTTGGCGAATCATGATAGGACCAATAGTTAGAATTATTAGTAGTTGGGATTGCCTGGAATTCTACACCAAGCCCAATTTAACAATCGCTCTCCCGGTTGCCATGAATGCAGTTTTTGCATTAGAATCCGCATCATGCGTTTAAATATACATGTTAATGCATTGATTCTTGCTGTATTTTTGGTGTTTTCATGCGGGTTTTGCCAAGCCGAAGATACTAAGGAAATCAAAGAACCTAGCCTGTTGGATCAGGCAAGTGCTACCGTGCAAGAAGTAATGATGAGCGCTTTGGCGCTCACCGGCACGCCTTACAAATTCGGCGGCACATCGCCTGATACCGGATTCGACTGCAGCGGGTTCGTACGTTACGTGTTCCAACAGGCAGCCAATCTTACCCTTCCCCACGGCGCACGCGCCCTGAGCCAGATCGGAAAAGTCATTCCAGTCGACCAGTTACAACCAGGGGATCTGGTGTTTTATAACACGCTGAAATCCTCGTTCTCTCACGTAGGTATCTATATCGGCGACAATCGTTTTATCCATGCACCTAGTGCTGGGGGAGGCGTGCATATCGTGAATATGCAGGATGAATACTGGGTCAAGCGCTTTAACGGCGCGCGCCGGATCGATAAAAACTCAGTAGCAGTGACTACTGTTGCTCAACCAGACGTTCAGTCGCCTCCTGTAGTTTCTGCCGAATAAGCGGTAGCGCGGCCTGCGCCGCTTTCTCCCCTTCCAGTATCGCCTCGTGTTTCTTGGCAAAATCCGAGGGGGCTATCATGCCGGTATTAGGTCTGATCAATACGTCGGCTTCCGCCATTTCAGGAATGCTGATGCTCTGCGCCATGATGCCGAAAGTTTGCAGCATGATATCCGTCATGCTTTCGATCTTGCGATATTTCGGTTTGCCAGAAATATCCACAGCAATGATGACATCCGCCCCCAGAGACCGTGCTACCTTTACCGGTACCGGACTGGTCAGCCCGCCATCCACATAATCATGCCCATTGATCCTGACCGGCTGAAATACTCCAGGCACGCTGCTGGAAGCCCGCACCGCCTGTCCGGTATTTCCATGCTGGAACACCACCATCTCGCCGCTTTGCAGATCGGTCGCCACGGCTGCGAATGGCTTGCGCAGTTTTTCCAAAGGCCTGTTCTGCACCGCTTTATTGACGAAAGCCTGCAAGGCATCGCCGTTGATGAATCCTCGATCAGGAATGATCCATTGGCCTACGCTTTCCCTATCCAGTGTGAATGCCATCTCTTGCAGATCGAAACCTGAGTATCCGGCAGCATACAATGCGCCCACCACACTTCCGGCGCTGGTGCCTATCACCATGTCAGGCGAAATACCTTGCGCTTCCAACACCTTGATCACGCCGATATGCGCAAACCCGCGTACTGCCCCGCCCCCTAATACCAAGGCGATCTTCGGCTTTCTGGCATTGATCGGTTTTTCCTGAGGAAGTGCAGGTACCGCAGGGATCTGAACTGTCCCCGGAGCAACTGGGGCTTCTACCGGTTTCGGTGTAGTAGCACAGGATGTCAGCAAGAACAGCACGACCATGCTGCCAAAAAAGCTTTTTATCATTAGTAACCCAGACTCTTTACAGCTCGTTCATCATCAGCCCAACCACCGCGGACTTTCACCCAGGTTTCCAGCCAGACTTTGGCATCGAATAATTTTTCCATATCCTGCCTGGCTTCGGTGGAGATACGCTTAAGTTTCTCGCCGCCTTTACCTATCACCATGGGCTTCTGGCTTTCCTTATCCACGATGATAGCGGCATGAATGCGACGCAAGCCGCCTTCCTGCTCGAACTTTTCTATTTCTACGCTGATAGAGTAAGGTATCTCTTCGCCCAACAGGCGGAATAGTTTTTCGCGTATCAGCTCTGCAGCCAGAAAGCGTTCGTTGCGATCCGTCAGTTCATCTGCGCCGTAAATGGCGGGCTGTTGGGGCAGATAGCGGCGCAACGCTGCCAGCAGCTCGTCCAGTTGCAGATTCTTTTTGGCGCTAACAGGAATGATGTCGGCGAAAGGAAATTTGGCTGCCATTTCCTTGATGAACGGCAATATCTTATATTTATCCTCGACCATGTCCACTTTGTTGAGCACTAGCAGCACCGGGCAATTGCGCGGCAATATCTCCAGCACTTTTTCTTCGCCTTCACCGAAACGCATGACTTCCATCACACACATCACTACATCCACTTCGGAGAGCACCTGTTTCACGGTGCGATTCATGGCGCTATTCAATGCGTTCAGGTGACGCAACTGGAAGCCGGGTGTATCCACGAACAGGAATTGGGTATCTGCCGTGGTATGGATGCCTAGCAAACGGTGGCGCGTGGTTTGCGCCTTACGCGAAGTGATACTGAGCTTCATGCCCAGTATATGGTTAAGTATGGTGGATTTGCCTACATTGGGGCGGCCGGTGATGGCGATAGTGCCGCACCGGAAATCTTCTTCAGTGACGATATCGACACTTTCTTCAGTCATGATGTATCAGCTTATAAGCTGCCTCTGCTGCCAATTGTTCCGCCGCACGCCGACTGCCGCCTTCGGCTTCGGTACGGATATCCAGCGCCGCGATATGGCACTCTACGCGGAATGTCTGCCTGTGGGCCTCTCCTGAAGTTGCCACAACGTTATATTGCGGCAACGCGATCTTGTTACCCTGCAGATATTCCTGCAACAAGGTTTTGGCATCTTTACCCAGATTTCCGGGTTCCAGACCATCGAGCAATGGCATATACAGCTTGCCCACGATGTGCTCGGCTGCCGCAAAACCGCCATCCAGATAGACTGCGCCTATCAGTGCTTCTACTGCATCAGCCAATACTGAAGGTCTATGCTGTCCGCCGCTTTTCAATTCTCCGTCGCCCAATCGCAATAGCTCGCCTAAATCAAGCGAGATCGCCAGCTCGCACAAAGTGGATTCTTTAACTAAATGCGAGCGTACCCGGCTCAGATCACCTTCAGGAATATCGGGAAAGCGTTGATAAAGCTGTGTGGCGACTACGCAATTCAATACGCTATCGCCCAGAAATTCCAGTCGCTCGTAGTTCGGCGTACCGAAGCTGCGGTGAGTGAACGCCTGGCGCAATAATTGAGGTTGGCTGAATTGGTAATCCAGTCGTATAAGTAATGTTTGAAATACAGATGCCGGACTATTCTTGACGGTCATTGTTTCGGTTACTGTATCTTGGTTCCGATACGGCTCAGATGGTCGAAACTCATCCAGATAAAGAATGCTCTCCCAACCACATTCTGTTCAGGCACGAACCCCCAGAAACGACTGTCGTTGCTGTTATCGCGGTTGTCACCCATCATGAAATAACTGCCTTGCGGTACAGTCACCTGCATATCTCTGACCGGATTACTATCGTCGATCAGGATGTCGTGGTTATGGGTACCCAGGTTTTCAAGCAATCGGCGGGTACTGATCTGATTCAGTCCGGGGCCGACGTAATCGTAATTACCGTTTTCTTGCTGCGCAACGGGTGCTCCGTTCACGAATATCTGTTTGTTGCGATATTCGATCTTGTCTCCGGGCAATCCCACCACACGCTTGATGTAATCGAGGGACGGGTCTTTAGGATAATGGAATACCATCACTTCACCGCGCTGGGGATGACCGACTTCGATAAAAGTGTTATTCAGAATGGGTACACGCAAACCATAAGTGAATTTGTTGACCAAGATAAAATCACCTACCAATAGTGTCGGCATCATGGATCCGGATGGAATTTTGAATGGCTCGACGACGAAAGAACGAATCAGGAACACTGCAAGTATCACGGGGAAAAAGCTTTTTGCATATTCCACCATGGTCGGCTCGGCAACTCCGGCGGCGCGCTTCTTTTTCAATAGCAGAATATCCAGCAACCAGATAAAACCCGTCAGCAATAGAATCGCCAACATGAATAAAGCGAATGTCATTATTTATCCTCAACTCGTAAAATAGCCAGAAATGCCTCTTGCGGGATTTCCACATTGCCCACCTGCTTCATACGTTTCTTACCTTCTTTTTGTTTTTCCAGCAGCTTCTTCTTGCGACTGATATCGCCACCATAGCATTTTGCCAGCACATTCTTACGCATGGCTTTCACTGTCTCGCGTGCAATGATATTGGCCCCTATAGAGGCCTGTATCGCCACATCGAACATTTGCCGCGGAATCAGTTCGCGCATTTTAGAGGCCAACTCACGACCACGATAAATGCTGTTGGCTCTATGCACGATCAGGGAGAGTGCATCCACCCGCTCGCTGTTGACCATGATGTCGAGTTTGACCAGATCAGCGGTACGAAATTCCAGAAATTCGTAATCCAGTGATGCATATCCCCGACTGACCGATTTCAGTTTATCGAAAAAATCCATCACCACTTCATTCAGCGGCATTTCATAAGTCAGCATCACTTGCCGCCCCATGTACTGCATATTACGTTGCACGCCGCGCTTATTGTTACATAGCGTCATCACCGGACCTACATAATCTTGCGGCATTAAAATAGTGGTGGTAATGACCGGCTCGCGTATCTCTTCAATGCGGGATGGTTCCGGGAGTTTCGCCGGATTCTCGACCAGCAAAGTTTCACCGGCCTTGGTGACCACTTCGTAGATCACCGTCGGCGCAGTGGTGATCAGATCCATATCGTATTCGCGTTCCAGCCGCTCTTGCACGATCTCCATATGGAGCAAACCAAGGAAGCCGCAACGGAATCCGAAGCCTAAGGCTTGCGAAACTTCAGGTTCGTACTGCAAACTGGCATCGTTCAAATGCAGTTTTTCCAACGCGTCGCGCAAACCTTCATACTGATTCGACTCGACCGGATACAGACCCGCGAACACCTGCGGTTTGATTTCCTTGAACCCAGCCAAGGGCGTTTCGGCACGTCTATCGGCGAGAGTGACGGTATCACCCACCTTGGCATCCTGCAACTCTTTGATGCCTGCGATGATAAAACCCACTTCACCTGCCGACAGCGATTCTTTCTGCCGCGACTTGGGAGTGAACACGCCCACTTGTTCGCATAGATGCTGGGCGCCGGTCGCCATCAAACGTATCTTGTCTTTGGCCTTGAGTTTGCCGTCGAACACCCGCACCAGCATGATAACGCCGACATAATTGTCGAACCAGGAATCTATGATCAGTGCTTTCAAAGGAGCATCCGGGTCGCCTTTGGGCGGAGGGACATTCGTCACGACGGCTTCCAGCACATCCTCCACCCCTTCACCTGTTTTGGCGGAACAGCGCACGGCATCCTGGGCATCAATGCCTATCACTTCCTCGATCTCTTCGATCACGCGGTCAGGATCGGCCGAAGGCAGGTCTATCTTGTTGAGCACCGGATAGACTTCCACCCCTTGCTCTATCGCGGTGTAGCAATTGGCGACACTTTGCGCCTCTACCCCTTGCGATGCATCCACCACCAGCAACGCACCTTCACATGCCGCCAGCGAACGCGAAACCTCATAGGAGAAGTCCACATGCCCTGGGGTATCGATCAAATTCAGTTGGTAAAGTTGGCCGTCCCGCGCCTTATATGTCAGTGCTGCAGTCTGTGCTTTGATGGTGATACCGCGCTCGCGTTCCAGATCCATGGAATCCAGCACTTGCGCTTCCATTTCGCGATCCGACAGGCCACCGCATAGATGGATGATGCGATCAGCCAAGGTGGACTTGCCGTGGTCAATGTGCGCGATAATGGAAAAATTGCGAATATTATTCACAGGTGTACTTTAACTCTCAGAAACTAAATAAAAAAAAGGACGCCGAAGCGCCCCTTTTTTGAGCATATTATTCGAGCGCGGATTCTACCGCAAAACGAATAATTACGCTGCAGTTGGGCTAAGGTAATTGAATAATGATAACCCTGAGATGAGGATGAAAGATTTCTGAGCCGCAGAAAGATTAGCCTGCAACTGAGTCAGTTGCACGGTGGCCGCTGCAACATCCGTGCTTTGCAGATTGCTGATCGCGGTCTTGTATTGCAAGGTCAAGCTCGAGTTCGTCGTTTGTTGCGCGTCGATCTCAGCTCCCGTCACGCCAACGTTGGTGATCGCCTTCGATAAGCTGGTTTCAGCTTGATCCAGATTCGACAATGTCGTGGTGACCACATTACTCAGGTTAGTGCTCGAGCCGGCTTGTAACGCAGCGATAATCGCGTGCAGCGTAGAAAAGAGGTCCTGATTATTGGTACTGGGCTGGATAGTCACTACATCGGGAACCGCAGTAGCCGGATTAGTTGTCGAAGAACTGGTAGGCAGGCCGTTCATGGTTACTTCAATACCCAGATTCCAGTTAGATGGGTTTGCATCTCCTGCAACCTTCTGCATGGGGATGCCTTGCCCTTCCGTGTAAACGCGAGGGTAAGAAGGACCACCTGCTGCGGAAGTACCTACGGTAGATGGCGCGCCGGTAATCAGCGAATCGCCCGGGTTGTACGTCACGCCATTGACTACAGTCGTCGCATTGGCAACGATGTCATACGTAGTTACCGGAGGTTGCGTCACGGTATCTTTTACAAATTTGATCGAATATTGTTGCGTATTGCCAGCCGCATTCCATAGCGTAGCATCGGTGACCGAGCCCGGCCCGACCACACCGCTGCCAAGATTGGTGGTCCCGGTGATGGCAGGGTCCGCGCTAGTGGAAAAAGTACCATTGCCATTTGCGATACGCTGGAATATCTCCACACCGGAACTGCTGATAGGCACTTGACGCGAGGCGCTTATCTGAGCCAATTGCTGACCTTGGTCGCCATTATAGTTAACGGTTCCCGGCGTACTTTCGGTAAATGGTTTGGTATTCCCCTTGGCACCGGCAAACAGATATTGGCCATTGTTAGAGGTATTGGCCAATCCCAATATATAGTTGTAATCGCCTTGAATCGTGGTGGCGAGAGCATTGCGGTCTGCAATCGTAAACGAAGGATCACCGGCATTAACAACCAGCGAGCGCAGGGCACTCAATGTATCGCGCACGTTTTGCAAGGCAGTTGCTTGAGCTGTCAATGCAGAACTTGCGACATCGCCATTCGCACTGAATTGCTGTGTGGCGGCAAGCGACTGACCATTTTCGATCACTTGCGTCGCTGCTAGCGGGTCGTCAGAGGGCTCGGTGATACGTATGCCGCTCGATATCTGTTGTTGAACTTTGACCAAGCCCTGCAGTTGGCTTTGAACGCTGCTGGTGCCCTGTGCATAAATCATGTTTGTACTGATACGCATACTATCTCCTTATTTCCTTACAACAAGCTTATTAAGGGTTGATCGCCAATATCGAGGCGAACAACTCAGATACTGTCTGAAGATACTTCCCTGCAGCCTGATATGCTTGTTGATATTGCATTAATTTTGCCGCTTCTTCGTCCAGGTTAACACCTGAGATCGATTGTTCAGCAGCGGTGGTCTGAGCCACTAATTGTGTCTGCGTCGCGGCACTGACATTCAATTCATTGCCTTTATTCCCGACTTGATTCAATAGTTGCGCATAGCCGCCCTCGAAAGAAGTGGTATTGCCTGCCATGGTATTCGTTGATTCCAACTGTGCCAGCAACAGACCGTTACGGTTATCTGCAGTACCGCTGACAGTGGGCCCCAAGGTAAAGGTATCGTTGGTTGCCGGATTGCCGGTGATCTTGGCAGACCAGCCGTTGAATGTTATGGCAGCACCTGTCGTAGGATTGTAGGTAACAGCAGTAGCCAGCGTCGTAGCTGTGGTTGTATCAACCACATCGAATGTAGTAGGCGAAGTAAAGGTGATCTGAATCTTATCCTTCAGATTCGGATTAAGCGGCAGCACCGCAATGGTCGCGGGGGCAATGACTGCAGCATTTCCGCCATTGGTCTTACTGGCCGCACCATTACTGACTTGGAACGCATCGCCTGTAGCCACCGTGCCGGAAATCTTGGTGGTCCAGCCATTGAAGCTGATAGCAGCGCCCGAGGTATAGGGTTGTGCCGTTGCCAAAGTAGCACCCGTCGTGCTGTCTACTACGTTAAAAGTAGTCGCCGAGGTAAACGTGATCGCGACCGTATCGTTCGGCGAATTCACCGAACCGGGGCTGATCGCTCCCGTTCCCAGATTACCTAATGTGGCAGCTGTTGTGATGGGTGCGGCAATCGCAATGGTAGAGGTATTGATCCTCGATGAGACGGATAAAGCTCCAGCGGCCTCGCGTGTAGGCTGCATCTCGAAAGTGTCACCAGCTGTCGCGGCGCCCGACGATAATTGGAAATGCAAGCCATCAATATCAACGCCGGCTCCCGCTAATGCAGCGGCACTCACGCCGGAAGCCTGAACGGTATTATCGGACAAACGAGTAATGGTATAAGTACCGTTAAAACTGATACCGTAATCGCTGGTGGTCAGACTCTGCGGGTTGTTGACCGTCGCCGTGATCGTGGCATTACCGACATTCTTCGTGTTTCCCTGCGCAACCGCAGCCGGGATATTAAAGAACGCGCCTCCGGCATTCCCTTGGATGTCTTGTCCAAGCTCATGCTGGGTATTGAATGCGGTTGCCAAGCTCACTGCGACACGACCCAATGCACTTTGAGCAGGGTCCAGAGTTTGATCGCGGAATGCGAGCAAACCACCCAATGACCCGCCGGTGATGTTACTGGCACCGATCGGCACTTTGGTATTTCCCAAGATGTAGTTCACATCAAGAGTCTGCGGGTCGGTGGCATCCGGCTGCGTCTGCAGCGAAAATGCCTGATTGCCTATCACCAGGGTTTGGCCGCTACCGAAGAACACACTGGCAGTACCGTCGCTTTGAATAACAGTGCTGGTCCCAACCTGTTGATTCAATTGAGAGGTAAGCTGTTCGCGCTGATCCAGCAGATCGTTAGGAACTTGGCCCGGGGGCGCTCCGGCCTGAGCCAGAATGATCTGTTGGTTGATGTTGGCAAGCTGCGTAGCGTAAGAATTGATCTGGCTGACGCTATCCTGAATCTGCGTATTCACGCCGACCCGTGCTTGTTCAAAAGTAGTATTAAGCGCCTGAAACTCGGTCACCATGGCATTTGCCGAACTGATCAGCGACTGACGGGAAGGCACATCAGTCGGGTTATTGGCAGCGGCGGAAACCCCAGCGAAGAAACCTTGTATGGCGGTGGACAGATTAAAACTACCCGTAGAACTATTGGTACCGCCCAAAGCATTATCAAGCGGCTGTATCTGCTGCAGGTAGGAATTCACCGAAGCGCTTTGCGCCTGTACTTGCAGCAGTTGAGTTTCAAGATACTGACTGATTTGACGCGAAACCGTGGTGACCTGAACCCCTTGGCCGATAAAGCCGGAACCGGTATTAAGTCCTATAGCGGGGGTCTGTATAATCTGCTGGCGGTGATAGCCAGGGGTACTGGCGTTTGCAATGTTATGCCCTGTGGTTGCGATCCCTTGCTGGGCTGCATTCAGAGCGCTTACACCTGTACTGAAAAGACTCATATTAAATCACCTGTAGACATGTACCTTTATTAGCGGCAAAAAAGGCAAAAACTTAAGCAAAAATTAGCGATTTTTTTGATAAAAAATCCACTTTCTTAACAGCCTCTAAAATATACAAATAATCAAAGACTTAAAAACACATTCCGGGTCGACTTTTACCCTACGTTTTGTAACGAAGTATTATTCTTCAACATATCGCGAAAAGAGTCGCTATTGATGACGTTCATAATCTTTGAAGAATAGTTAGGGTCAGTGGCAAATCCGCCTTGTTGCAGACCCGCTGCAAAACCGCTGGCATCCTGATTTAATGCGGAAGCATAGCGGGGGCTATTGCCGATCAGCTTGGCATAATCGGTAAACGCATCCGTATATGAATCATAGGCGCGGAACTTTTCGGTGGATTTTACGATGTGACCGTTTTTATATTCACTGACGTCCTGGGTAACCGTCTTTCCCGTCCAGTCGCTACCGGCTTTAAGATTAAACAAGTTATAGCTGTTGCTACCATCGGCCGTAGTCAATGATTTCTTGCCCCATCCACTTTCAAGCGCAGCTTGTGCAAGCACAGCTTGCGGCGACACGCCTAATGTTTGAGCAGCCTGGGTTGCGTAAGGAGTGAACTGACTGACAAAACTGCTGGCGGCCGATTGATCTGCAGCCGTAGGCACTACCGCCGGTTGGGTTTTGCCGACAGCAGGCAAATCATAATTGACCGGGCGAACCGTAACGCTGTCTTTACCTTGCGGTAATGAGCGTTCGATCTGGGCGATCAGCGCGTCTGCCATGCCTATGCCTTTGGTCTGTGAAACGCTTTGCGAGACCTGTTGGTCCAGCATATCGGTAAACTCTTTGGTTTCCTGGCTACCGAATATCGAGTCTTGCGGAACCGTGTCGCGCATCGATTTCAGCATCATTTGCAGGAAATAAGTCTCGAACTGGCGGGCTGCTGCCTTTAAGCCATCTTGAGTGCTGGAGTTGTTAGCCTGCAGTCGTACGTTATTCAGCGCATTCGGATCGATTGCTAACTGATTGGCAAGAGAGTTGGTGGACGTCGACATGGTATTAGATGACTTCCAATTCCGCTTTCAATGCACCTGCAGCTTTCATCGCCTGCAGAATCGCAAGGAGATCTTCCGGGGTCGCACCCACTGCATTCAGGGCTTTCACTACCTCACCCAGCGTAGCACCGGCACGCAACATCACTAGCTCGCCCTTTTTATCCTTGACTTCGATCTGTGCTTGCGAAGTCACTGCGGTATCGCCGTTGGCCAGTGCATTAGGCTGGCTCACCAGCGGCTCGCTGCTGATCACTACCGACAGGCCCCCGTGTGCAACAGCCACCGTATCGAGTACCACTTCCTTGTTCATCACGATAGAACCGGTGCGTGCGTTCAGAATGACTCTGGCGATATCCTCACCTGGCGCTACTTGCAGATTTTCCATCCGCGAAATAAAAGCCACCCGCTGATTCACATCGGCGGGGGCAGCCACTCTTACCTGACGGCCATCCAGCGCCACCGCGGTATTCGGGCCGAAACTGCGATTAACTGCATTGACCACTCGGGTCGCAGTAGTGAAATCGGTTTGGTTCAGTTCCAGGTTCACAAAGCCGCCTTGTCCAACGGCTGCAGGAACCGTACGTTCTACCGTTGCACCGCTCGGCACGATGCCGGCATTCAACTGGTTGATATGGATGCTGGAACCGGAAGCCGAAGCCCCGGCACCAGAGATCAGCACGTTCCCTTGCGCCATGGCGTATACCTGGCCATCGGCACCCTTGAGCGGGGTCATCAACAAAGTGCCTCCGCGCAGGCTCTTGGCGTTACCCAGGGAAGACACATTGATGTCCAGCTGTTGTCCAGGACGTGAAAAAGAAGGCAGGTTAGTCGTGACCATCACCGCAGCCACGTTCTTGAGTTGCAGATTCGATGTCGTGGTAGCAGGAACGTTGACGCCCAATTGCCCCAGCATGTTAACGATACTTTGTACCGTGAATGGAGTCTGCGTGGTCTGGTCGCCAGTACCGTCCAGGCCAGCCACCAAGCCGTAACCGACCAATTGGTTGGAACGTACGCCTTGTATAGAGGCGAGGTCTTTTACCCGCTCGGCGTAGGCGGGCATTGCCAGCAACAAACTTAAACCTAGGACACAAAGTTTTTTCATTGTCTTTTTTCTCCCAATTAGAATGGGAATAATACCGTGAAGAAGCGCGCCAAACCACTGATCAATTGGGCTGTATCTATACTTTGCTTCTCTTTACTTTCAATCTTCGCATCAGCCAGCTGAGTCGAATTGATGGTATTGGTACCGCTGATATAGATGGGGTTTACCACGCCGGATAAGCGAACGAATTCAGTACCCTGATTCACAGCGACCATTTTTTCACCGCTCACCATCAGGTTACCGTTAGGCAATACTTCGATCACCGTCACTGTGATCGAACCTGCTACCACGTTACTGTTGGTATCGGCCTGCTTGTTAGTGCTTGCCGTAGTAGAGGCCGCATTGAAACTGGTATTCAACCCGGTTCCGATTTGCGTATTCAACACATTACCTTTGAACGGAAGCGCCGGCGTTATGCCCAGCACTGTCGGCGTACCGATATTCACCGCGGCATTGCCGCTGGTGTTGAGGTTATCGTTGGTATTACGATTAGACGAGGTGTTTTCGACCAGATTAACGGTAATGGTATCGCCGACAAAACGCGCACGCCTGTCTTCATACAGCGGACGGCTACCGTTGACGCGATAGATAGAACCATCGGCTGCAGCAACCGGTTCCGGATTAGGCCGGATCGTGGTTGGCAACTGCACGCGAGTTGGAGGATCGGAATCACAACCTACCAGCACCAGAGCGCTTAAGAGCAGTAATGTCAAACGAAACGTCATGTTAACCACACCTTTTCTACCACACGCATTCAATAGATTATTCAGTAAATTAAATCGCTTAAGACATCTGCACCAGGCGCTGCAGCATCGCATCGGAAGCTTCGATCGCCTTGGAATTGATTTCGTAAGCGCGTTGCGCTTGTATCATGTTGACCAATTCATTCACCACGCTCACGTTGGAGTTTTCCAGAAAACCTTGCTGGATATTGCCCAGCGCATTGGTGCCGGCAGTACCGGTATTAGGAGCTCCGGAAGCTACTGTTTCCAGATATAGATTATCCCCTACGCTTTCCAAGCCTGTTGGGCTGATGAAATTGGTCAGAGTGATCGGGCCTTGCGTCGTGATCGCATTATTCGGACCCGTAACTGTCACTGTACCATCTCTTGCGATCGCCACAGAAACGCTATTTACCGGAACTGTGATCTGGGGTTGTACCGGGTCGCCATTGGCAGTCACCAGCACGCCTTGATTATTGATCTGGAATGCACCGTCGCGGGTGTATGCCAGGGTACCGTCAGGTTGTTGCACCTGGAAGAAACCATTACCTTCGATCGCCAGATCGAAAGAGTTCTGCGTCTGTTGCAGACCGCCTTGGAGATGGATACGTTCAGTCGCTACAGGACGAGCACCGGTACCCAGTTGCAAACCCGAAGGCACTTGCGTCTGTTGCGAAGCTTGCGAACCTGGTTGACGTAGCGTCACATAAATCAGATCTTCAAACACGGGGCGTGAAGTCTTGAAACCGTTGGTACTGGCGTTGGCCAAGTTATTGGAAATAACGTCAATATTGGTTTGCTGGGCTTCCATCCCTGTTTTAGCAATCCATAGCGATCTAAGCATGATTTTTTCCCTAGTTCAGTTAGTTATTATGCGTTGATGGACATGACCGAAACCGCGTCTTTGGAATTATCGTCCGCGGTTTGCATCAGTTTTATTTGCATGTCGAAAAGACGTGAATGGTCGATCATGTCGATCAAAGAATTCACGGCACTTACATTACTGGTTTCCAGTGCGCCTGCTGCCAGATTCACACTGGCATCAGCTTGCGCTGGGGTATTGGTTTTAGTGCGGAACAAGCCGTCATCGCCACGCACCATATCCGAATCAGCTGGATTCACCAGCTTCAAGCGACCGATACTTACTGCGTTTTGCACCAAGCCATTGGCAACCAGCGTCACCGTACCATCCTTGGCGATATTGACTTCGGAATCGGGCGGAACGGTAATGGTACCGCCGTCACCGATCACCGGCAGACCGTTATTGGTCACCAGCAAACCGGTATCCGTCACTTCGAATGCGCCGTTACGGGTATAAGCTTCGCCGCCTTTGGCATCTTGCACGGCAAACCAGCCGCGCCCGTGCACTGCCATATCCAGCGGACGGCCTGTAGTGGTCAGAGTACCGCCGGAAAGATCGGCATTAGGCGTCGAGTCGACCACGAAAGTACGCGTAGGCATGCCAGGGCCGTATACCGGTAAAGCCCTGAACGCGCCGTTTTGCGCTTTATAGCCGTTAGTCGATGCATTTGCCAGATTATTCGCCGTCACAGCTTGCTGTAGCATGCTGTGTTTGGCGCCGTTCATGGCAATGTAGAGCAAGCGATCCATATTGGTTCCTTAATTGCTCTTAACTATTAACGCAGGTTGACCAGGGTTTGCAGAATCTGGTCTTCCACCTTGATGGTCTGTGCATTAGCCTGATAAACGCGCTGAGCAACGATCATGTTAACCAGTTGCGCCGTCAGATCCACATTGGAATCTTCTGTAGCGGACGATTGCAATACCCCTACGCTACCGCTACCAGGCGTTTGACCGGTGATCGGGCTGCCTGATTTTGAAGTTTCCACGTATTGGTTATTGCCGATATCTTGCAGGCCTTGATCGTTCTTGAACGTATCCAATGTCACTTGACCCAGCGTTTGCGTCACACCGTTGGTATACTGGCCGATGATCATGCCGTCCTGACCGATGTTAAAACCTGCCAGAGTACCGGAGGTGAAACCGTCCTGTTTCAGATTATTGACAACGAAACCTGCACCGAACTGCGTAGAACCGGAGAAGTTGACGTTGTATGTCAAGCCAGATGCGTTAATACCCAAGGAGCCCAATTGCGTTGCCGAGATGGTTTGGCTGACGATACCGGATGCAGGAGAGATCAGCGTACCCGAGGTAGAGAAAACCAGAGAAGTCAACGGAGTCGGGTTGGTACCGCCACCGGACAAGTCGGTGAACTGTTGTGATGCGCCAGCAGGATTGGCCACCGTGGCATATACATTCCACTGTCCGGCAGCTACTGCAGCACC
>DATBPY010000206.1:0-14814 GCA_036561085.1 Methylophilaceae bacterium
GGCAATGGCCTAAAGCGCATTGCAGTGCTGGAAATTAAAAAGCCAATCTGATGATTGGCTTTTTTGTTGCCCAGCTTCACACAAGTTTGGCTAGTTATCGCCTATACCGAGTTCCCTGCGAGCAAGTAATGCTTGGGCTGCGACAGTCTCAACATCGCGTCCTAATAAAGTAAAATGTCCCATCTTGCGCCCAGGGCGCGGCTCATGCTTGCCGTAAAGATGTAGTTTGAGCTGCGCGTGCTCCAGTACTTTATCCCAGGGCGGCTCTTTATCTTTCCAGATATCACCCAGGATATTCACCATCACCGCGTAACTATGCATGCGCGGATCACCCAGCGGTAAGCCGGTTAACGCGCGCACTTGCTGTTCGAACTGATTCGTGACGCAGGCATCGATCGTATAATGGCCGGAATTATGCGGCCGTGGCGCCATCTCATTCACCAGCAGATTGCCATCGCTGACAAAGAACTCCACTGCCAACACACCTACATATTCAAGTCGCTCCGCCACTTGCATCGCCAGTTGATGCGCCTTGCCATGCATGTCTTCGGGGATACGTGCAGGTACGATACTGATATCGAGAATGCCATGTAGATGGCTATTTTCGGCCGTGGGGAACGAGGTCATATTGCCTTCGGCATCACGCGCCAGAATCACCGATATCTCATAATCCAGAGGCATCATCCGTTCCAGCACACACGTCTCGTTGCCGAACTTGGCGAAGGCAGCTTCTGCCTCAGCCCGGCTGCTTATACGCGCCTGGCCTTTGCCATCGTAACCGAAACGCGCCACTTTGAGGATGCCGGGGTAAAGCTCACTGCCGTCCGTTGGTAGATCTTTTGCGGTATTAATGACCGCATACGGCGCAACGGGCAAACCTGAATCGCGGAGAAAGTTCTTCTCAAGCACGCGGTTCTGCGCAACTGCTACCGCTTTGGCGCTGGGTCTTACGATACAGTGTTGCGCCAGATACTCCAGCGCTGCAGCAGGTACATTTTCGAATTCGGTAGTAGCTGCTATACAGGTAGCCGCCATTTTTTCCAGCGCGTCCTTGTCGTCAAAGCCTGCACATAGATGCACATCGGCGATCTTGCCTGCCGGGCTGTTTTTATCGGGATCCAGCACCGTGACCTTGTAACCCATCTCGTGTGCGGCAATGACAAAAAAGCGACCCAACTGCCCGCCACCCAACATGCCTAACATGGCCGACGGCAAAATCATTGTTTGTCCTTACGCTCTATATCTACGAGGCTCATATCCAGCACGCGCTGACTCTGTTTCTTGCGGAATTGCGTGAGTTTCTTTGCCAATCCGGCATCGGTCGTTGCCAGCATGGCGATGGCGAACAACCCGGCATTGGCAGCGCCTGCTTCACCAATGGCGAATGTAGCCACCGGGATGCCTTTGGGCATCTGCACGATGGACAGCAACGAGTCCTGGCCTTGCAAGTGCTTGGAAGGCACCGGTACACCCAGCACCGGCAAAGTGGTCTTGGAAGCGATCATGCCCGGTAAATGTGCCGCACCACCGGCACCAGCGATGATGGCACGCAAACCGCGTTTCTCAGCCTGTTCGGCGAACTCGAACATCAGGTCGGGTGTGCGATGCGCCGATACCACACGCTTTTCATAAGGCACGCCGAATTCATCCAGCATGGCAGCGCTCGCCTGCATCACCGGCCAATCGCTGTCTGAACCCATGATGATGGCAACTAACGGAGCAAGTGTCTTCGTCATTTTTTATCCTTTTATAGCAAAACCACTTATAACAAAACTAGGTTATCCCGGTGTATCAACTCCGCTTCATCTACATAGCCCAATATAGCTTCGATCTCCGTGCTGGGGCGTTTAAGAATAAGTGCAGTCTCTGCCGCCGTGTAATTCACCAAGCCGCGGGCGATCTCTTTGCCGTTTTGATCCAGACACGCCACCACTTCGCCGCGTTCGAACTCACCGGTCAATGCAGTCACTCCCACCGGTAACAAGCTTTTGCCGTCTTCGCATAACGCTTTGGTCGCTCCCGCATCCAGTACCAACTTACCCCTTACTTGCAAGTGATCGGCCATCCATTGTTTTCTGGCGGCCAATTTTAATTGCTGGGCGCGCAGATGGGTACCGATGAGTTCTCCGCCGGCAAGCCGGATCAGTACATCCTGCTCGCGACCGGAAGCGATGATAGTGTTGGCTCCGCTATGCGCAGCCCGCTTGGCGGCAAGTATCTTGGTCAGCATGCCGCCGCTACCTATGGCACTCCCTGCACCGCCCGCCATTTGCTCAAGCGCGGCATCGCCTGCCGTTGCATGCTGGATCAACTTGGCATCCTTATCTTTACGGGGGTCGGCAGAATACAATCCGGTCTGATCGGTCAGAATCACCAGCACATCGGCTTCGATCAGGTTAGCCACTAGCGCACCAAGGGTATCGTTATCACCAAATCGGATCTCGTCGGTAGCAACGGTATCGTTTTCGTTGATGATAGGAATAACTCCCATTTTTAATAGCGTGCGCAAGGTACTACGTGCGTTGAGGTAACGTTTGCGGTCGCTCAGGTCGTCATGCGTCAGCAATATCTGGGCAGTGTGCAGTTCATGCTCGCTGAAGCATGATTCATACATCTGTACTAGGCCCATTTGCCCGACCGCGGCTGCAGCCTGCAATTCATTGACTGCTGTAGGACGTTTATTCCAACCCAGACGCTGCATGCCTTCTGCTACCGCGCCACTCGAAACCAGAATGATATTTTTACCTTGCTGCTTCAGATGTGCGATCTGCTTCGCCCAGGCGGCGATTGCGTTGCGATCCAGCCCGCGGCCTTCATTGGTGACCAGGCTGGAGCCGACTTTAACAACGATGTAATTAGCTTTCAGTAATAACGACTTCATTTCGATTTTGATCTAAAAAATCCATGATGGCATAAATCAGTGCCTGACAGCCTTCACCGCTGATTGCGGCAATGCTGAAACAAGGTTGATCCCAGCCGAAACTCTTCAGGAATTCTACCCGCAAAGCATCGCGTTCGTTTTCCGCAATCATATCCAGCTTATTCAGCACCAGCCAGCGCGGTTTGTTGTACAGCTCTTCATCATATTTCTTCAATTCGCCGATGATGGCACGCGCTTCCTGTACCGGATCGACATCATCGTTGAACGGAGCGATGTCGACTATATGCAGCAACAACCGGGTTCTCGCCAGATGGCGCAAGAACTGGTGACCTAACCCCGCGCCCTCAGCCGCTCCTTCGATCAGACCAGGGATGTCGGCGATCACAAAGCTGCGATTGGTATCTACGCGTACCACGCCCAGATTCGGGTGCAATGTCGTAAAAGGATAGTCAGCGACTTTGGGCTTGGCTGCAGAGACCGCACGGATAAACGTCGATTTACCGGCATTAGGCATACCCAGCAAACCTACGTCCGCCAGCACTTTCAGCTCCATGTACAGCTCGAATATCTCACCTTCTTCACCAGGCGTACATTGACGCGGTGCGCGATTGATACTGGATTTGAAATGGATGTTACCCAAGCCCCCTGCTCCGCCTTTGGCAAGGATAGCGCGTTCGTCGTGTACTGCCAGATCGGCAACTACCCGTCCAG
The DNA here is from genome assembly GCA_036561085.1 of Methylophilaceae bacterium. GTDB lineage: Bacteria > Pseudomonadota > Gammaproteobacteria > Burkholderiales > Methylophilaceae > CAILHX01. The sequence continues at coordinate 3,593 of DATBPY010000206.1, forward strand.
TCGCTTTATCGGTAATCACAGTACCTACCGGCACACGTAGTAACAAATCTTCTCCATGCTTACCGTAGCAATCTGCACTGCGGCCGTTCTCGCCGCGCTCGCCACGGAAAGTACGCGTGAAACGGTAATCCACCAAGGTGTTCAGATTGCCGTCGGCAATGACATAAACCGAACCGCCTTTGCCGCCGTCACCACCGCTAGGACCGCCGCGCGGCTCGTACTTTTCACGCCTAAACGTGGCCGCACCATTCCCGCCATCTCCGGCGTAAACTTTAATCGTTGCTTCGTCTATAAATTTCATAATTGGTTATCTTCAAGTCTAAACAAAAAAGCCCCGCACTTGGCGAGGCTTTTGAGTGCGGCGTTGCACTATATTCAGACTGGAACAATGCTCACAGTTTTGCGTTGCAATGCGCCTTTAACAGAAAATTCCACACGGCCATCCGTTTTTGCAAACAGCGTATGGTCTTTACCCATGCCTACATTTTCGCCTGCATGCATTTGCGTACCGCGTTGGCGGATGATGATGCTACCGGCGGAAACCAATTGGTCGCCGAATGCCTTCACACCCAAGCGCTGGGCATGTGAATCGCGACCGTTACGGGAACTACCACCTGCTTTTTTGTGTGCCATTTTTTATTCCTTTGCTGCTTTAGTTGCTTTCGGAGCTGCCTTTGCAGTTGCTTTGGGAGCTGCTTTAGCTGCTGGGGCTTTTTTAGGCGCTTTAGCTACAGCAGCCTCTTTAGCGGCTACAGGTTCCTTAGCTGCAACTGCCTCTTTGGCAGCAGCCGGTTCCTTAACTTCCTTGGCTTCTTTTGCACCGATCTTTTGGATCTCGATCTCAGTGTAATCCTGGCGATGACCTTGCGTCTTGCGATAGTGTTTGCGGCGACGGAACTTGAAGATCATGACCTTATCGGCACGACCTTGCGCAACAACGGTAGCACTTACGGAAGCACCTTTAATAACAGGTGCGCCTATGGTCACGTTATCGCCATCAGCCAACATCAGCACTTGGTCAATGATGACCTTGCTGCCGACTTCGCCTTCCAGCTTTTCAACCTTGATTTTTTCGCCAGCGACTACGCGATATTGCTTGCCGCCGGTTTTGATGACTGCATACATGATTAAGCCCCGTTGCTGTTGTATGGTTAATGCTACATCCCATCAACCATCTAAAATGAACCGCGCATTATACGTAGAGCGCACGCCATGGTCAACAGGTTTACAGAGCACTTACAGGAAACTTCCATGTGATAGAATTCCTCACGTCTTATATTTTACCTCAAGCCCGTGCTTTCTGACTCCATACCATCCTGCATCGCCGAAGAAATGCCTCAGGTAGATGCTGAGATCCAACGCCATCTGCAATCAGAAGTTACTTTGGTCCATCAAGTCGCGGAATACATCATCAATAGCGGCGGAAAACGCTTACGTCCCGCACTAGTGCTGTTATCAGCCGGTGTGTTCGGCGACATCAAACCGCAACACCATACGCTGGCAGCAGTGATCGAGTTCATACATACCGCTACCCTGTTGCATGACGATGTAGTAGACGGTTCCAGCCTGCGCCGCGGCCGTGCCACTGCCAATCAATTGTTCGGCAATGCAGCCAGCGTGCTGGTAGGGGATTTCATCTATTCGCGCGCATTCCAGATGATGGTGGGCATCCAGAATATGACTGTGATGCAGATCCTGGCTGATGCTACCAACATCATTGCCGAAGGCGAAGTGCTGCAATTGCTGAACTGCCACGATGCCGATGTGACGGAAGAGTCGTACCTGAAGGTCATCCATTTCAAGACTGCACAATTATTCGAAGCTGCCACCCGCTTGGGAGCTTTGCTCAATGACGCCTCTGCAAACGACCAAACCATCATGAGCACCTATGGCATGCATCTGGGAACAGCATTCCAATTGATTGACGATGTATTGGATTTTTCCGGAGAGGCTACAGAGATAGGGAAAAATGTAGGTGACGATCTTGCCGAAGGCAAACCCACGCTCCCTTTGCTATACGCGATGCGTCACGGCAGCCCGGACCAGGCAAGCCTGATCAGGAATGCCATCGAACATGGCGGACTGGAACAATTGCCGGAAGTGATTACTGCTGTAAGAAACTCAGGTGCGCTTGATTATGTCAGAGCATTGGCGAAACGCGAAGCCGACACCGCTTGTGCCGCCATCGCGCAGCTTCCGGATTCAAAATACCGTAGCGCTTTGCTAGAATTGGCGGTGTTTGCTGCCAATCGAAGTCACTAGTGGGCGGGGTGTAGCTAAGTCTGGTATAGCGCTACGTTCGGGACGTAGAGGCCGGAGGTTCGAATCCTCTCACCCCGACCAGCCTGCTTGCACTTACCTCAAAAAATCAGGTCATGATGGAAATAAACGTTGCACTGAATGGCTTGGGGTAAACAGTAGTTCCATCGGTACTGACGCCGAATGATTTCGCGGCATCAATAATGGCATTGTCCATGATGTTGATATCGCCCTGATGCGTATCCGGGTCTTGATGCTTTTGTCTGGCTTTCTGGATTTCCTGCGAAATAAAAAACCTTACCTGAGACGAGAGTTGGACTGCCGTATTCAGGAATGCCTCGTCTTCATGGCTCAACGGTGTAGTCGTCGTTGTAGCGGTTATGTTGATGGTAGCGACCGCCGTCGCGGCAGTTGCAGTTGCGGTTGCAGTGGTTGTGCTATCGCCAATAGCACTGGCAGCCGAGCCATTGCTGCTGGTAGCGGATTGCGCGGCAAGATCCGCGCTAGCACCCGCGTAATCTTTCACAGTAGCCGCAATCTCCCTGGCGATACCCGCAGCTGCTGTTATTTTCCCTTTACTGTTTTTGCCGTCTGTGGAGGCAAGCAACATCAGCACGCGCAGGCGTTCCGCCAGTGCTTTCAGTCGCTCTGCCGCTAACGCTTTGCGTTTTGCCGCTGCATCGCTGGCCGCCTGCTTGATAGAATCGCCAATGCTTTGACCGCTTTGCAACCACCAGCTTTTTTTGGTGTTAGTGGGAGATGAACTGAGGAAATCGAAAATGCTGGAAATCATATAAATAGCCCTCCATACAAGTGCATACAAATTTTCATAACTCGTTATCGGCATAAAAATCTGAAACTTGAGGGGGGTACAAACGGAGTGAACACCCCTCTTTCGTAACGAAAGAGGGGTGCCGTATCTATCGCAAGGTTACTGGAAGAACTCTGTGACTTTCTGCATCCAGGACTTAGCCCTGGGGCTATGCTTGGAAGAATCCTGCAAATTGATACTTTCCAGCTCCTGCAGCAGTTCTTTCTGCTTCCCTGTGAGCTTCACTGGCGTTTCAACCACCACATGACAGATCAGATCGCCATGTTCATTGCTGCGTAGCGCTTTGATACCTTTGCCCCGCAACCTGAAAGCCGCACCGGTTTGGGTCTCGGCAGGGATCTTCATTTTGGCGTGGCCATCCAGAGTGGGCAGTTCGATCTCGCCGCCCAACGCCGCTGTGGTAAAGCTGATCGGCATTTCGCAATGCAGGTCACCGCCGTTGCGCTCGAATATGCTGTGTTTTTTCAGGTGTACCACGACATACAGGTCGCCGGCAGGTCCCCCATTAACGCCAGCCTCGCCTTCGCCCGAAAGCCGTATGCGATCGCCTTCATCAACACCGGCCGGGATTTTGACCGCCAATGTTTTCTGCTCTTTGACACGCCCGTCGCCATGACAGGTAGCGCAAGGCGATGTCACCATCTTGCCGCTGCCATGGCACTTGGGGCAAGTTTGCTGGATGGAGAAGAAGCCTTGTTGCATGCGTACCTGACCGTGACCGGCACAAGTGGAACAGGTGACAGGTTGTGTACCGGGCTTGGCACCGGAACCATGACAGGTCTCGCATTGCGTCATGACCGGAATCCGTATCTTGCTTTCCGTGCCGCGCGCCGCATCTTCCAAGGTCACTTCCATGTTGTAGCGCAAATCTGCGCCGCGATAGACATTCGAGCGTTGCTGCCTGCCGCCACCGAAAATATCGCCGAAAATATCACCGAAAGCATCGGCAAAACCGCCTGCACCCCCGCCGAACCCGCCCGCCCCAGCTTGCGGATCAATACCGGCATGACCGTATTGGTCATAGGCTGCCCGCTTTTGCCCATCGGACAGGATCTCGTAAGCTTCCTTGGCTTCCTTGAAATGCCCTTCAGCACTCGGATTGTCAGGGTTACGATCGGGGTGATGCTTCATCGCCAGTTTGCGATAAGCTTTTTTGATGTCTTCGTCAGAGGCGTCGCGATTGACCCCCAACACTTCATATAAATCTTTTTTGGCCATTTAATAAAACTCTGGGGCTAGCGATTAGAGACAAGGGAAAAGGCTGGCAGCCAGTTGATCACTTTGATCTCTGACTCCAGCCTCTCGCTCCCTACTTACTTTAAATTATTTCTTTTCGTCTTTAACTTCTTCAAATTCTGCATCCACTACTTCAGCGTCTACCGTCTTCTCCCCTTCCGGGCTTGGTTGCGCGGAAGCTGCTGCTTGTTGCGCCTGCTGTTCGGCATACACTTTCTCGCCCAGCTTTTGCGCAGCTTCTGTCAGTGCAGTGGTCTTGGTTTCGATAACATCCTTATCGTCGCCCTTCAATGCTTCTTCAACATCTTTGAGCGCGTTTTCGATCGCTTCTTTCTCAGCGGCTTCCAGCTTGTCGCCGTGTTCAGACAACGACTTCTTCACGCTATGCACCATGCCGTCGGCAGTATTGCGCGCGTTGACCAAGTCCAGCGTCTTGCGGTCTTCATCGGCATGGGCGGCAGCATCTTCCTCCATGCGGCGGATCTCATCTTCACTCAAGCCGGAACTAGCCTTGATGGTGATGTTGCTTTCCTTGCCGGTAGCTTTGTCCTTGGCAGAAACATGCAGGATACCATTAGCATCGATGTTGAAAGCCACTTCGATCTGCGGCATGCCGCGCGGTGCCGGCGGAATATCGGACAGGTTGAATTGACCCAGGCTCTTATTGCCTGAAGCCACGTCGCGCTCACCTTGCAGCACATGGATAGTCACTGCAGCCTGATTGTCATCAGCGGTAGAGAACACCTGCGATGCCTTGGTAGGGATAGTGGTGTTCTTCTTGATGAGCTTGGTCATCACGCCGCCCATGGTTTCAATACCCAAAGACAATGGCGTCACGTCCAGCAACAGTACGTCCTTGACGTCGCCTTGCAACACACCGCCCTGGATACAAGCGCCAACGGCCACGGCTTCGTCCGGGTTCACGTCTTTACGCGGTTCCTTGCCGAAGAATTCCTGCACTTTTTCCTGCACCTTAGGCATACGGGTCTGGCCGCCGACCAGGATCACGTCCTGAATGTCGGAGAGCTTGATACCTGCGTCTTTCAGAGCGACTTCGCATGGCTTGATGGTACGGGCGATCAGATCTTCGACCAGCGATTCAAACTTGGTACGCGTGATCTTCACCACCAAATGCTTAGGCCCGGTCGCATCTGCGGTGATGTAAGGCAGGTTGACATCGGTTTGCGCGCTTGACGACAGTTCGATCTTGGCTTTTTCTGCGGCTTCTTTCAGACGCTGCTTGGCCAGCAGGTCGTTGCGCAGATCAAGACCGTTGTTGTCTTTCTTGAATTCGTCAGCCAGAAAATCGATCAGGCGATTGTCGAAGTCTTCACCACCCAGGAAAGTATCGCCATTGGTGGAAAGCACTTCAAACTGGTGTTCGCCGTCGACTTCAGCGATTTCGATGATGGAAATGTCGAACGTACCGCCACCCAGGTCATACACCGCGATCTTGCGGTCGCCTTCCTGCTTGTCCATACCAAATGCCAGCGCAGCAGCGGTTGGCTCATTGATGATGCGTTTCACATCCAGACCGGCGATACGCCCTGCGTCCTTGGTAGCTTGACGTTGACTATCATTGAAATAAGCAGGAACAGTAATTACCGCTTCGGAGACTTCTTCGCCCAGATAATCTTCGGCGGTCTTTTTCATCTTGCGCAGTACTTCAGCGGAGATCTGCGGCGGCGCCATTTTCTGGCCGCGCACTTCCACCCACGCATCGCCGTTGTCGGCTTTGGATATGGTGTAAGGCATTAGCTTGATGTCCTTTTGTACTTCTTTTTCTTCAAAGCGACGCCCGATCAGGCGTTTCACCGCGAATAATGTATTTTTAGGATTAGTCACTGCCTGGCGTTTTGCCGCAGCGCCAGCCAGAATCTCGCCGTCATCGGCATAAGCCACGATAGACGGTGTAGTGCGTGCGCCTTCGGCATTCTCAATAACGCGCGGCTTGCCGCCTTCCATTACGGCTACGCAGGAGTTGGTGGTGCCCAAGTCAATACCGATAATCTTTCCCATAATGCTGTTCCTTTTTAATTAATCTTTAAACTGAAGTTAAAATGTCTAAGCTACAAACCCATAATCGCTAAGTGGGGATAGTGCGGAATATTTCAACCCTAGGCCTTGGAAACTACCACCAATGCAGGCCGCAATACCCGCTCATTCAGGGTGTAGCCCTTTTGCAGCACATTGAGGACGGTGTTAGGTTCGGCACCGGGTGACTCTAGAGTGCTGATAGCCTGATGCTTATGTGGATCGAATTTTTCGCCTACGGGGTTAATCTCATTCACGTTGAATTTCTCCAGCACGCTGGCGAATTGTTTCAGCGTTAGCTCCATACCGCTTTTGAAACTGTCCACGCCGGCATTCTCAACACCAAGCGCAGCTTCCAGACTGTCTTTGACTGCCAGCAGCTCGCCGGAGAATTTTTCCAGCGCGAACTTACGCGCTTTATCTATGTCTTCCTGCGCACGACGTCGAATATTCTCGCCTTCAGCTTTGGCATACATCAATGCTTCCTGATGTTCCTGGGCTTTGAGCTCTGCCGCTTTCAGCAATTCTTCCGTGCTGGGCGTAGCTTCTACCTGTTCTTCTGTAGAAGGAGCTGATTCATTTTGTTCGGGAGTATTTTTTTCTTGCATAAGAGCCTCAATATTTTTTTAACAACCCGACATATTGGGGTGCAAAAAAAGATTTCAAGTACTTGGCCTGCTACATTTTGAAAATTGTTTTTAGAAGCGCTTAGCGCTATCATCTCTGCCTTAATTATGAGCAAACTATACTGTGCTTGATACCATGCTAGATCTGGATAAATTCTCATCCACAAAACTCACGCAAGACCCTTTTCAGTTCGTTGTCGTCGAAAATTTTGTTACCCCACAGGCGCAAGCCGCGATCAGCAAAGATTTCCCGCAGATCGACAAGGCAGGTAGCTTTCCACCCGACACGCTGAAATACGGTTCGACCTTCGCTCAGTTCTTGGCAGAACTTGAGGCTGAACCTTTCCGCAAAGCAGTCGAAAAAGCATTTGGCCTGGACCTCACCGGACGCCCCACCATGATCACGGTACGCGGACATACCGACAAGAACGACGGTTATATCCATACCGATAGCCTGACCAAGATCATCACCGTGCTGATCTATCTGAACGATACCTGGGATGAAAACACCGGGCGGCTCAGGCTGCTGCGCTCAGGTACCGACTTGGAAGATTACATTACCGAAGTCGAACCGGGCTTTGGGACATTACTTGCCTTTAAACGCAGCGATAATTCCTGGCATGGACATAAACCGTTCATCGGTCAACGTCGCGCTATTCAGTTAAATTGGGTCGTGGATGAAAAAGTAAAGCAGCGCGAACAGAAACGGCACTCTTTCTCGGCGTTTCTGAAAAGATTATTTGGCATCTATGCCGGATAAAAAAGTGCCGGGTAAAAAAGTCGGCTGGGTATTGTCGAACGGCATTATCGGCATGGACAACCAGTCGCTTGGTTTAGCCTCCGCCCTAGGTCTGGATGTGATAAAAAAACATCTGGTGCCGACCGCTCCCTGGCGTTATCTCCCGCCTCAACTCTGGTTTAAACCCTTGCGCTTTCTGGGAGAGGGCAGCGATCCTCTGGTGCCTCCCTGGCCGGATGTAGTTATCAGCACCGGCCGCCTGACCGCGGCTCCGGCACTCGCCATCAAACGTGCCAGCGGCGGCAAGGTGTTCAATATACGCATCCAGAGTGCTTACACTGCATACGATGAGTTCGATGTGATCGTCACGCCGCGCCATGACCGATTCGAACATGCGCATGGCATACAGACCTTGGGCAGCATGCACAGCTTGACGCATCAACGCCTCGCCGAAGCCGGAGTAAAGTTCGCCGCCAAGTTCGCGCATCTGCCCCATCCCTTGGTCGGCGTAAGCGTAGGCGGGACCAATGCATGCTACAAGATCACGCCAGAAGTCGGTCGCCGATTGGGCGAACAACTCGCCAGAATGTCCGCCGAAACCGGCGCGGGCATTCTGCTCACCCCTTCCCGTAGAACAGGTGCCGACGTGGTAGCGGCATTGCGTCTGGCGCTTGCCGATACGCCTTGCTACATCTGGGACGGCACCGATGAGAATCCTTATTTAGGATTATTGGCGCTATCGGATTATCTGGTCACTACGGCAGACTCTGTGAATATGACGGCCGAAGCCTGTTTTACCGGCAAGCCGGTTTATGTGGTCGAACTGGAAGGCGGCTCGCCGAAATTTTTACGTTTTCACGATGCGCTACGCAAAGGCGGTTATACGCGGCCATTTACCGGGCAACTGGAGCAGTGGACTTATCCGCCGCTGGATGAAGTCAGCAGCGTGGCGCGCCAGATATTGGAACGTATGAATGCTGTTTAATGTTACTCCATGAATAATTAACGAATATACGGGTAAAATCCGGCTACCGACAATCCACGAAAACCAGCATGGCCATAAAAATAGAAACATTTAGCAATGCCAAAGGCGGCAATAGCTTTTTCAAGGCTTTGGGGCATCCACTGATTGCCGACAAAGCACGCATGCTATTGGAACGACTCTCTGAAGAGAGTCTGGTGATTTATGACCCGCTGGGCATGGTGCAAGGCTTTTCCGAATTCCACGATCTAAGTCGGCTTGATCTATTAGGTATCTACGTGCAGCGTGTGGAGGACTTGGACAAATCTTTGCTGGGTCTAACTACCCAGCCGGTCACGGCACTCCCGCAGACCAAGGCGCACACCCTGTTTATAGCAGCATTCGACGCGCAACGCCTGCTCCCCCATATCCGTCACCTGATCCCCGACCACATGCGCATCATCACGCTGGATGAGATGCGGCTACCGGAAGAAATGCTGACCAATCGCAGACGCTATCTCGATCCACTCAATTTTGCCACCAACTTTGCATTCTTGCGGGATGCGGGCGGCAAACACACCAAAGTGGTGACCACCGACTATTGGACCGGCTGGGGTGCAGCCAAACCGCCCTCGATATGGTTCTGCCTGTTTGCTCAATCGGGCCGGGTATTGGCGCAATGGACGCATGACATTCCTGCCAAAGGTGCCAGTTTGACCGTGGATAGTGCCGAAGTGAGAAGTCGTTTTAATTTGGGCGAATTCACCGGTTCGCTGTTCATGCATGCCATCGGTGTCGCCGGACACGATGTGATCAAATATGCGCTGGATACTTATGGCGACGATGCCAATGAGCTTTCATGCACCCATGATGCCAACGCATGGCCATCCGACTTGTTCGCGGGCCTGCCTGCTCCCAGAGAGAATGAAACGGTGGTGATGTGGATACAAAACAGCCACCCCGTGACCATACCGAGCCGCGGCGTGGGTATCAACCTGATGGGATCGGATGACATCGTCTGGCTGGACGTGGAGATAGCACCGTTCGCGTGCTATGCCGTAAATGTAGCAGATTGGCTACCTGAAGCGCGCTGGCCGCAGCAGATCGAGATTCAGGCCGGACGTTATTTTGTGCGTCCGCGCTATGAAGTCTATGTCGAAGGCGGGCGCAACCGCCTGGCGCACGTCAATGTTGAACGCGACGACCTGAGTGCCGACCCTGAGATTCCAAAACTAACGACACATTTCGGCAAAGGATTTATCCTGCCTGCCCCGATACTGCCGGTTGCCCAATGGGAAAGTCTGATGCAGCCCACGCCCATGTCCACGGCGCAACGCAATCTGCCGATCGCGGCACTTATCTACGACGCCTCAGGTAAAGAAATAGCCCGTCATTCATTCGGCTGCCTGCCGCGAAATGCCGAAATAGAATTCGATATTTCCGGATTCTTGCGTGAGCAAAACAAAGCTCTCTCAGGCGGTTACGGGCACGTAGAACTGGTTTACGACTTTGCTCAGGGCGGCGAAGCCGACGGCTGGCTGCACAGCCTGTTCCGCTATACGCAAAAAGCCAGCGGACATATGGCTGAGACCAGTTTCGGCGCGCACATCTTCAATACCGTGCTGACCTATAAAAACGAACCGCAATCTTACGCAGGCAACCCGCCCGGATTGAGCACGCGCCTATTCTTGCGATTGGCCGATGCACCGCTGGATACGTTCTGCCATTTGATCTACGCGGCCTCTACGCCTTGGCATGAATTATCTACCACTACGATGACGTTGTATGACGCCATGGGACAGGAGATCGCAGTACAGCATGTGCAGATACCATGTAGCGGCTCTCTGTTCTGGCGTTATTCTGAAACATTCGACGCCGCACAGCGTCAACGTGCCGGAAGCGGCGGCTATGTCATCATTCGCGATCTCACCTGCCGCCTGTTCGGCTATCACGGCATGATCAATGGCGATAACGCTTTCTGCATGGATCATATGTTTGGCTTCTGACCGCAAACTGACCGTATTGCAAGTATTGCCTGCGCTCAATGCAGGCGGCGTCGAACGCGGGACGCTGGAGATCGGTAAAGCCTTGGTAGATAGCGGTCATCGCTCACTGGTCATGTCTGTCGGCGGGCGTATGGTGGAGCAACTACTTGCTGAGGGCTCGGAGCATTTCAGCTGGCCGGTAGGCAAAAAATCCCTTTGGACATTACGGCTGATATGGCAATTGCGCCGCTTCCTGGCGGAGCAGAAAGTGGATGTGCTGCACCTGCGTTCACGCATGCCGGCCTGGGTGGGTTACTTGGCCTGGAAAGGCATGGATCCGGCCATCAGGCCGCGGTTGGTGACTACCGTGCATGGACCGTATACCGTCAACGCCTATAGCGCGGTGATGACCAAAGGCGAGCGCGTCATCGCCATTTCGGAATTCATCCGCAGTTATATTCTGCGTAACTATCCCGATGTTGCCGCGGAAAAAATCCGCTTGATACACCGCGGCGTAGATGCAGCGCAATTCCCCTATGATTACCATCCC
>DATBPY010000207.1:0-2537 GCA_036561085.1 Methylophilaceae bacterium
CCGCCATCGGCTTCGATGCGCCATGCATGCTTATCTGCTGGGCTACGGCTGGTCAGCGATAATCGCGATACGGAAGCGATACTCGCCAGCGCCTCGCCGCGAAACCCCAGGCTGCGTACTTGTTCCAGGTCGTCCATGCTGGCGATCTTGCTGGTTGCGTGCCGCGCCAGCGCCAGTTTCAATTCTGTCTTGGCTATACCGCCGCCGTTATCGGCGACTTTGAGTTGCTTCACTCCGCCGTTGGTCAATATGACACTGATATCTGTGGCCCCGGCATCCAGGCTGTTTTCCAACAGTTCTTTGAGCGCCGACGCGGGGCGTTCAACCACCTCACCTGCCGCGATCTGGCTGATGAGTACGTCGGGGAGTAATTGAATAGAGGACATATTTTAAAAAATTGCAGATATGCCCTCATTTTACTCGCCAAGCGAATATTTAGTCTTACATATTCGCTTTCACCGGAGCACTCCAACGCAAAATCGCATTGAACAGGTATGGCAGCGGTGTTTTGGAAAGCCAGTGACGATTATCCGCAATCAATGGATAAGCACGGCTTAATAGCGGCCTGAGCATAGGGCTGCCCCATATTTTGCTAAGTTTGCTGAATCCTCCCGCGGCATAGGCTGCGGAGAATACATCCACCCCTTTGATCCATTGCCCGGCAGCGTCCTGGGCATGGATGCGTTCCATCATCGCCTCTTTGGAGGTCGGGCAACTGGGCGGTTCGGCAAATTGCTGCGAAGAGCAATCTTCCAATATCAATTTGTTGGCAAAATCAGTTTCTTTAATGGTGTGCATCTCTGCCGCACATAACGGGCATGAGGCATCGTAGTAAATGGTCAGAGGGTATTGGATATTCATTGCGATTCTCCTCGGATTAAAGTTTGAATCTTTGCGCCGTATTTCATGATCTTGGTTAATGTTTCCGGCTTGAGGCGTAGCATCTCGTCGCCCCACGCCGATAAGGTTTGCATCAGATTCAAGATGTCTTTCATTCTCTTTTTTGCATCCGCTTCTTCTGCGCTGAAAGTACTTTCGCCTACCAACTTTTTAAGGAAATTGACCGTAGGGTCGAATTCGCGTGCCTTACGTTCCATGATGACAGTTCTGAATAGCTGCCAGATATCCAGCGACGTTTCAAAGTAGTCGCGGCGGTCGCCCATGGAGTGCGTCACATGCACCAGATTCCAGTTTTGCAGTTCTTTTAAGCTATTACTCACGTTAGATCGGGCCACGATCAGTACTGACGATATCTGCTCAGCGTTTAACGGTCTGCCCACGTAATAAAGCAAGGCGTGTATTTGCGACACGGTTCTATTGATGCCCCACTGCGTGCCCATCTCGCCCCAATGCAGCACGAATTGGCGACCGATATCGCTGAGTTCGACCTGATCTGTATTTTCCATTTACTACTCCTAAAAATTCATTTGACGCATCTTCTCATTTATCATATATTTCTGTCAATACAGAAATTAAAGAAATTAAGAAAAAAGGAGATTGCATGAAAGCACTTGTATTAGGCGGTCGCGGGTTTATCGGGCGCTATGTGGTGAAAGCGTTGCTGGATAAGCATATAGATGTGGTGATAGGCAGTAGAAAAGCCACGGGCGGTGAGATAGAGATCAGGAGGATCGCCCTGCAACAAATGCATAAGGCGGACGACTGGCTAGAAAAGATCGCTGAGTTCGACTTGGTCATCAACTGCGTCGGCATTTTGCGCGAGCGATTGGGGGAAACATATCAGCAAATTCACAATCATGCGCCCTATAGTCTTGCCTTGGCTTGCAAAGCGTTGAGCATCAGGTTGATACACATCTCTGCGTTGGGCTTGAGCGCTAACGCGCAAAGTCGCTTTATTCTCTCTAAGCTAGAAGGAGAAAATAACTTGCTAGGTAGTGGCGCGCAGGTCGTCATCGTGCGCCCTTCCCTGCTGGATGGTATCGATGGATACGGTGCACGCTGGTTACGCCGTGTGGCGCAATGGCCTGTACATGGGGTGATGAAAACAGAAGGGTTGATTGCGCCGCTACACGTCACAGAACTGGCTGAAGTGATTGTGAAGATCAGCTTGATGCCTGCCAATCAATGCCCGAAAGTTGTTGAATTGGGCGGTACCCAAGCGATGGGCATGGCTGAATACTTGGCGTTATTAAGAAGCGAATACACCGATACAAGAGCGCCGTGTGTTGAATTGCCGGTATGGATGATCCGCATCATCAGTCACTTGCTTGATGTCATAGGCTTTACGCCCTTGTCTTTTGGTCACGTCGAACTCATGCAGGGCTACAACGTGCCCGCCCATAATTATTTGCCGCAACTTCTCGGGCGTAATCCGTGGGTAGCTGGCCGGAAAGCAGACTTGATCGCACCGTTTCCGGTTCAAGCACTATAACTGGAACTAATCTTTGGCCACTTTAGATTTTGCCAGCGGAGGATTAGAAGCGAAATAGCGCTTGATACCAGCCAGCACGGCTTTTGCCAGCTTGGTGCGATATTCCTCGGTGTTCAGCCTGCGCTCTTCATCCGGATTGCTGATG
>DATBPY010000208.1:0-2849 GCA_036561085.1 Methylophilaceae bacterium
CTCTTCTGCGTCTTTAGCTCGAAAGCGAGACCAATATTGGACTGTTCATCTTTCCAAACAACGTCGGGACCCGCACCCAAATCGTTGTCAGGACGCGACGCTGTGAACCCCAATAACTCGCCGTATAGCCGGAGTGCTTCCTCCTTTGCATTCGACGAAGCCGCTGGGTCGTCCAGTGTGCGAGACTGAATCTTGAGCTTCTCCACGTAATCGCCGAGCGCTTGTGGCCCATGATAATTTACGTCCAGAAGAGCTTTTTGGACCGTTGTTTTTGGACCCTCTGATACACTTTTTTTGTCGAACTCACTGGTGGTCGACACCATTAGCCACACAGAAAGCCGCGACTTCGCCTTTTTGTAGTGGGCTACGGAGGTCTCGTGGTCTCCCGCCTTTTCATACGAAGCACCTAACCAGACGGAGTACCATCCGGCTAGCTTGGCATCTACAAGCGCGGTTCCATCAAGGATGTCGAGCAGGCTTTTGCGAGCACCCTCCACATCGCCCTGCCACAGGTAGGTCATGAATTTGCACTCGGCTACTGCGGACGATGCTAACTGATGTTCTCGAATTCTTACTTTATTTAACGCTTCGTCGGAGACCTCCAAGCCATCCACCGTATCGCGATAGAACTTTAACCACCCCCCATCGCGCGCTATCACTTGAGCAATGATGCTGGCAATTTCGGCGGCCCCGCTTTTTTCCATGCCTTCTTGAACAGTCTGACCAAGTATGACCTGCCTCCGGATAAGGGGCGGCAAAAGCGCCACGTTCCTTTCGGTCTTAAGCCACGTATTGATGTCCCCACCATAGATCACGAATGCACCGTAGTCGCTTCGCCCTCGGTTGATCCGTCCTAATAGTTGAGTGATCCGACTGGCCATTTTTGTGGAATAAAGGTTGCTCATGGACAAATGCTGAAATAAATACTGATCCATGAGACTGGCTCCAGACGGAGCGCCATCGATTAGCATCACCCGACAAGTATCTTGTGGAAGATCAATTCCATCGATTCGGGATACAAGGACGAACGCGCCTGATTGAGCCGCTCTAAATGATTGAAGCTCTTCGGAGAATTTGGCGCGGGGCGGTGCAACGCACACGCTGCTCCACGCCTGAGCCTTGTAGTAAGAGGGCACAGATATGAGTAGCTTATGTTTCTTGAGAATCTCAGCAGCCACCGCCTTTTGGTCGATCTTATCTCGGAATCTGCTGCTGAGAAGGATCAGTCTCTCGCCATTTCCGGCATCGTTGTCGGGGACAATCTGTTTTGTGACCTGTCTTCCAAACCCTCTGACGAAGTCGGTCTCGAACTCCAGTGTGGCGGACAAGTAGACTCTTCTGACTCCCTTACTGAGGAAGTCAAAGACGCCAGTTGGTATAAAAGGTGGGGTTATTTCGATTGCACTCGCTGAGATAAATATTGCGCAATGACCTATGTTTTCCCAGATGCGCAGCGCTGGAAAGAATAGGTCTGTCTTTCTCCAATCTTTAACTCTCTTTATAGCCTCTATTATCTGCTCTTGGCAGCGAGATGCCGTTGCAGGTGGGCACATAGTAATAGACTGCTGGACAAACTGTTCCATTATGTAATTCAGGTGAGCCCCTTTATTAAGTTTTTCGAATTCAGGCCGGATCAGTTGGATCACATCAGAATATAACTGCGGATACCGGTCCTTCGTAATGGTCAAAGTGAAAGCGTCTCTGATCGATCTTTCCGCAACGTGAGCGTCATCAAATATTATCGCAGCCGGCTTCTTCTCTTTATTGAATGTGCTGATCGAAGAAAAAAGAGCCTGGTAGGTCGTTATACAGAACGCTTTACCGGTCTCAAATAAGTCATTCGAAAACTCGCCGTGAGCACGGGCTGTATAAGGTATGCCGAGCCTATCGCACTCGCGCGCTGTCTGCGCAACCAAATCGATCGTACTACAAGTGAACACAACGGGTCCGATTTGCTCATTCACCAAGCTCTGCGCAATCAAAACACCGACGATGGACTTTCCCGCGCCAGTGTTCAGCAAAACGGCAACATCTTCAATTGCACGACTTTGGTGCCAACCCCTCAATGCTTCCGCCTGCCCTTTCCAAAAATCATTGGGGGCATCTTTTAGGTTTGGTGTTTTCGCAAATATTTCTAACGGATCGATTGGAGCGGACGCCGCTTTTGGTCGCGAAAGTTTGTTGAAATCAATCACTTGCGTCCTCCAGGTGATCACGTTCACGGCGGTAGCGAATCGCACGCATCGGCTGATACTGCTTCCCATACTCTCGAATTCCGGAAGAGGGAATTCCCGTTCCCGGCGAGAAATCCAGTCATCAAGCCTATGCCGATACGACGATAGCCGGTCATGACCTACCCGTGGGATGAGGCGTGGGGTACCGGCGCGACCATTTAGGTGGCTGATTTCTTGGCGAACTGTCTCACTGCGGGGTCCATCCTTGGCCAGTTGGCCGGGTTGATGGCATGACGCATTTTCTCCGCTCAGGCGGGGCAAAGGTCCGCCGAGTTCTCGAATATCACGGAGCCATCCTCCTCCATGACGACATGATGGGCCACCCAACCGTCCAACGTCACGTCGGTTTTGCCGCCTGGCGGCAGCGTGACATATCTAATTAAGTCACAGCCTTCGCAGGTGAATTCCAGCCGCTTCATCGTTACGCCTCCGTTAACTCGAAACACGAGATTACCCGTATCGCGTTCCGGCGCACCGGTCGAATGAGGAGTAGGACTGTGGAAAAGGTAACTGGCGCAAGATTGGCGTCGCTCAATTCGAGGGAGGGCTCTCAAGCGCCACGTGCAACGCCGTCAATATCCGTTCGACGACCTCGTCCTCCTGTTCGAAATAACC
>DATBPY010000209.1:0-15108 GCA_036561085.1 Methylophilaceae bacterium
GTGGAAACCTCGATCTGCCCTTTTTTGACCAGCGCACGATAGCGCGGGATCAATTCTATGATGATCTTGCAGATAAAGTCGAACAGGTCGCAGCGGTCTTTCAGCGTGAAGCCATGCCCTTTGGTCATCAACGAGATTACCAGCGGCATATCGCGCCGCAAGCTTTCGCCCATCCATGCGAGGTGGTACCACACCAGCAGATCGGAAAGATATTGCCCCGACACATAACTGGCATCTTCGGTCTCTTGTACCTTCAGATATAGTTCATACAGGTGTTTATAGCGGGGAAAAGGCGCCACCATCTTTTCGTGATTGCTGCGGAAACAACTATCCAGGATGAATTGTCGCTTTTGCGCAGGCAGATTACCCAAGTCCTCCTCTTTCAGCAGCCCTAGCAAAGGGTCGCTGACAACACCGTCCCGCGATTGCCTGGCATATTCCTCAAGCTGGTCGAGCAATACCGGCACATAATTGAAGGTGACTTTAGCTTGGGGGTTCTGCTCGATGTGATAGACCATGTCGGTATAGTCTTTAATCGCGTGCAGATAGGTCCATGGCAACACGAATTCACCCGATAGGTAATCGCGATAATCAGGCTGGTGCATGTGCCAATACAGGCACAAATAGAGCTTCTTCGTTGGTGATGACATTCTTTTGTTAGTTTTTATCTATCTACTTTTTATTTATCTAGAGTAATGCAAACTCTGTCCCAGCATTTCCGGCGTGACCAGAGTGACGCCCTTCTCCGAAACATAAAACCGTTTTCTGTCTTCTTCCGGGTTCACGCCGATCTGCATGCCGTCCGGAATGCTGCAACCTTTATCCAGCACTACTTTTTTCAGCACCACGTAACGTCCCACCACGCATTTGGGCAATATCACAGAATCTTCGATCAGCCCGTAACTATGCACCCGTACATCCGAGAATAATAATGAACGCCTGATCGGCGTACCGCTGATGATGCAACCGCCGGAAACCAACGAGTCCACCGCATAGCCGCGTCTGTCGTCCTGGTCGAACACGAACTTGGCGGGAGGTAACTGCTCCTGATGCGTCCAGATCGGCCATTCCTTGTCGTACATATTCAGGTCCGGCACCACTTTGGTCAGTTCCATATTGGCTTCCCAATAGGCATCTATGGTTCCTACATCGCGCCAATAAGGCTCACTCTTGCCCGTGCCTACGCAACTGTCGGCAAACTGGTGCGCGTAAACACGATAACGGCTGATCAGGTAAGGAATGAGGTTTTGACCGAAATCGTGATTGGAATTGGGGTCGTCCGCATCGCGTATCAATTGCTCATACAGGAATGAGGCATTGAACACATAGATGCCCATGCTGGCGAAAGACTGCGTAGGATCGCCGGGGATGGTATCCGGGTTTTCAGGTTTTTCGCGGAATTGGATGATGCGGTTGTTTTCGTCTGCGCCTACTACGCCGAAGGAGCTGGCGTCTGCCACCGGCACATTGATGCAAGCCACGGTCATATCCGCCTTGTTGCGCACATGGTCGGCCAGCATCTGTCCGTAGTCCATCTTATAGATATGGTCGCCGGCCAGGATCAGCACATACTCAGGATTCATGCCGCGCAGGATGTCCAGGTTCTGGAACACGGCATCGGCGGTGCCTTTGTACCACTCTTCTTCTATACGCTGCTGTGCGGGCAGCAACTCTACGAATTCATTGAATTCGCCGCGTAGAAAGCTCCAACCGCGTTGTACGTGCTGGATCAGGCTGTGTGCCTTGTATTGGGTAACTACGCCGACACGGCGTACGCCTGAATTCATGCAATTGGATAAGGGAAAGTCGATGATACGGAATTTGCCGCCGAAAGGTACCGCTGGTTTGGCGCGCCAATCGGTCAAGGAATGCAGCCGTGAACCGCGTCCGCCGGCCAGAATCAGCGCCAGAGTGTTTTTCGTTAGGGCACTAACGAAGCGCGATGGTGTCACATCTCCTTTAATTTCCTGCTGCATTTTTGGTTCTCCTGATTTATAGTCGGTCACTGCCAAACGCGAATACAATATAGCCCAAGCACCCGTAAACATTATAGGCAGGTTAGTCATAGAAAACCAAGCTGCAAAACAATTCCATGCCCACAAAAGTTAAAACCGATCCTCAGCTCAATTTAATTCTGCAAGCACGCCATCACGACCCATTTAACTGGTTGGGTCTTCATGAAGAAAAAGGACTGGATCAAAAACAGAACTATGTTTTTCGTTGCTTCCTGCCTTACGCGGACCAGGTTTGGCTGAAGGTGGGTGATGCCTGGCAACCGTTAGACAAGGCCCATCAGGATGGAGTTTACATTTGGCGCGGAAATATCAAACCTGAAACGCCGTGCATGCTGCGTTTGAAGATAGGATCGCAGCAGATCGAACGCCCAGATGCATTCAGTTTCACCTCGGCATTATCGGAACACGACTTATATCTGTTCGGCGAAGGAAGATTGCGCCAGGCCTATAACATGCTGGGGGCTCACGTCATTACCCATCAAGGCGTGCAAGGCACCCAGTTCGCGGTATGGGCGCCTAATGCGGAACGCGTGAGCGTCGTCGGCGACTTCAACCGCTGGGATGGACGCACCCATACTATGCGCGTGCACGGTTCAAGCGGAATTTGGGATATCTTTATCCCGCATGTCGGCGCCGACTGCCTGTACAAATTCGAGATCCGCAACCGACAAAGCGGTAACCTGCTGGTCAAGACCGACCCCTACGGTAATGCCTTCGAGATGCGCCCAAGCACCGCTGCCCGCGTGGTGGGTATCGACAACTACCCATGGCACGATGCCGACTGGCTGAAGGCACGTGCCAAAGCCGATTGGCTGCATCGGCCGATGAATATCTATGAGATGCATGCAGGCTCATGGCAGCGCGACGATAATCATCATTTCCTGAATTTCCGTGAATTGGCCAAGCGCCTGATCCCTTACCTGCTGGAGATGGGATTCACGCATGTGGAATTGATGCCGGTTTCCGAGTATCCGCTGGATGAGTCTTGGGGCTACCAGACCACGGGGTACTTTGGAGTCAGCAGCCGGTTCGGCACTTCGGACGATTTCCGCTTTTTTGTGGATTCTTGTCACCAGGCTGGTTTGGGTGTCATTCTGGATTGGGTGCCTGCGCACTTTCCCAAGGACAGCTGGGCGTTAGCGCGTTTCGACGGCACGGCCCTGTATGAACACGAAGACCCGCGACTGGGCGAGCATCAGGACTGGGGTACGCTGATATTCAATTACGGGCGCAACGAGGTACGTAACTTTTTGTTGGCTAGTGCGCATTACTGGTTGAACAAGTTCCACATCGACGGCCTGCGCGTGGACGCGGTGGCTTCCATGATCTATCTGGATTACTCACGCAAGGCGGATCAGTGGTTGCCCAATAAACACGGCGGCCGCGAGAACCTGGAGGCGCTGGAATTCATCAAGGAATTGAACGTGATCGTGCATGAGGAATTCCCCGGCGCGCTCACTATTGCCGAAGAATCCACGGCGTGGCCCATGATCTCGCGTCCAGTCTATCTGGGCGGTCTGGGTTTTTCCATGAAATGGAACATGGGCTGGATGAACGACACGCTGGCTTATTTTACGCAAGACCCTATCCATCGTCGCTACCATCACAACCAGCTCACTTTCGGCCAGCTTTATGCCTATAGCGAGAACTTCGTACTGCCGTTCTCACATGACGAAGTGGTGCATGGCAAGCACTCTTTGCTGGATAAAATGCCCGGCGATGCCTGGCAAAAATTTGCTAACATACGCTTGCTGTTGACCTACCAGATGACCTACCCCGGCAAGAAACTGAATTTCATGGGCAATGAGTTCGGGCAAGGACGCGAGTGGGCTGAAAGCCATTCGCTGGACTGGCATCTGCTGGAAAGTCACTGGCATCAGGGGGTAAAACGCCTGATGCAGGATCTGTCGCATCTTTACCGCGACATCCCTGCCTTGTATGAGCTGGATTTCACGCCGGAAGGTTTCGCCTGGATCGATTGCCACGATGCGGATCAGTCCATCATCAGCTATCTGCGGCGTGCGCAGGACGGCTCCTATGTCATCGTGGCGCTGAATTTCACGCCGGTGACACGTAGCGGTTATAGAATAGGCGTGCCGAAACCGGGACACTATGCTGAGTTGCTAAATAGCGATGCCGAGATATATTCCGGCAGCAATGCCGGAAACGGCGTAGGCCTGGAAACTGAAGATGTACCCTGGATGGGCCACCAATATTCACTTGTTATTACTTTGCCGCCATTAGCTGGCATTATTGTGCAGAGGGGAAATTAAAAAAATGTCACGTTTAACTCAATCCAATACCTGGCAACAATTGTTGGCGCATCAAAAAGTCATCGCCGGGCAACATATGCGCGAAATGTTCGCGCAAGACGCCAACCGATTCAATGAATTCTCCATCCAGTACAAAGATATCCTGCTGGATTTCTCCAAGAACCGCATCACCCAGGAAACGCTGGGTCTGTTATTGCAACTGGCGCGGGATGCCAACATTGAAGACTGGCGCGAGAAGATGTTCTCCGGCGAAAAGATCAACTTCACCGAAGGCCGTGCCGTGCTGCATACCGCCCTGCGCAACCGCTCCAAACAGCCGGTGTATGTCGACGGCAAGGACGTGATGCCAGATGTGAACCGGGTATTGGCGCAGATGCGCGATTTCACTGCGCGCGTGAGAAATAACGTATGGCGCGGCTACACCGGTAAAACCATCACCGACGTGGTGAATATCGGCATCGGCGGCTCCGATCTCGGTCCTTTCATGGTGTGTAACGCGCTCAAGCCTTATAGCCGCTCCAGCATGAACGCGCATTTCGTGTCCAATATCGACGGTGCGCATTTGAGCATGACCTTGCAGAAGCTTAACCCCGAAACGACCTTGTTCATCGTGGCTTCCAAGACCTTTACCACGCAGGAAACCATCACCAATGCACGTTCTGCGCGCGAATGGTTCCTGCAGGCTGCGCGCGATGAAGCGCACATCGCCAAGCACTTCGTTGCCCTTTCCACTAATACCGCTGAAGTCGTCAAGTTCGGCATCGATCCCGCCAATATGTTCGAGTTCTGGGATTGGGTGGGCGGACGTTATTCGCTGTGGTCTGCCATCGGTTTGCCCATCGCGCTGAACGTGGGCATGGATTGCTTTGAGGAGTTGCTGCAAGGCGGTTATGAGATGGACGAGCACTTCCGCACTGCTCCGCTGGAACAGAATATGCCGGTGATACTGGCTTTGCTGGGCGTGTGGTACAACAATTTCTTCGACGCACAGACGCATGCCATCTTCCCTTACGACCAATGTTTGAACCGCTTTGCGGCTTATTTCCAGCAAGGCGATATGGAGAGCAATGGCAAATTCGTCGACCGCCAAGGCCAGCGCGTGGATTATTCCACAGGCCCGGTACTATGGGGCGAACCCGGTACCAACGGTCAGCATGCGTTCTATCAATTGATCCACCAGGGCACGAAGCTGGTCCCTGCCGACTTCATGATCCCCATGGAGACGCAATATCCACTGGGGTCGCATCATAAAGTGCTGCTTTCCAACTTTTTCGCACAACCTAAAGCGTTGATGCACGGTAAGACCGCAGATGAAGCCAGAGCCGAACTGAAGGCCGCTGGAATGGCCGGCGACGCATTGGAAACACTGGTGCCGCACAAGGTATTCGAAGGTAACCGCCCTACCAATTCCATCATGTTCCGCAAGCTCGACCCGCGTACCCTGGGACGACTGATCGCACTCTATGAGCACAAGATATTCGTGCAGGGCATCATCTGGAATATCAATTCTTTCGACCAGTGGGGCGTGGAGCTGGGTAAACAGCTGGCACAAAAGATATTGCCGCAATTGGATGACGGCACGCCTATCACCGAGCACGATGCTTCGACCAACGGTTTGATCAACTACTACAAAAAGCATCACGCTTAATGTCCGCTGTCGCCAGTCGCCTGCAACAGGCGCTTGCAATTCACCAACAAGGCCGCCTTGCAGAAGCTGAAGGCCTGTATCGTGACATCTTGCAAGACCAGTACGATCTGTTCGACGGCTGGCATATGCTTGGCGTGGTCAAGTTACAGCAAGGTTTGTTCGAAGAGGCTGTCGATCTGTTCGAGACAGCCATCAAACTGAATAACCTTTCAGCCCCTTCTTATTCCAATCTGGGTAATGCATTGCTGCAACTGCAACGTCCGCAGGAGGCGTTGCAGGCTTATCAGAATGCAGTGAAAGTCCAACCGGATTACATCACCGGGCACTTCAACCTGGGCAGCTTGCTCTCTTCGCTGCATCGTGTCGAAGAAGCGCTGGCAGCATACGACCAAGCCATTACCTTGGATCCGAAGCATATCAGCGCCCTGCAAAATAGAGGTTTGATACATCTAGGCCGGAAGGATCACCTGCAAGCTATCGCCGATTTCAATCAGATCCTGACCGCGAACCCTGGGCATGTCGATTCGTTGTTGAATAGAGGTCTGGCCTATTATGAGAATGGGCAATTCATCGAAGCCATACAGAACTACAACGATCTGCTGAAAATAGAACCCGGCAATGTCGATGTGCATTGCTATCAGGGCATGGCTTTTTACAAACTAGGTATGTACGAGCAGGCAGTGACCAGCTACGGCAATGGCTTACGCATCAATAATGACAGCACTAAGGCCCTGAATAACCGCGGTGCTGCATTGTATCGGTTGGGCCAGCATGAAGCAGCGCTGTCCAATTACGATAGAGCGATCCTGCTCCAGCCGGACTACGCGGAAGCGCATTCGAATCGCGGTGCGCTATTGCATGAAATGAGCCGATATCAAGAAGCATTGGCAAGCCACGACCAGGCGCTCGTCATCGATCCGCAATATGCGACTGCGCACTGCAATCGTGGCATGCTGCTGCTGGATATGTTGCGACATGACGAAGCGATGGAAAGCTATGACAAAGCTTTGGCGATCGACCCTGAGTATGCTGAAGCACACTGGAATCAAAGTTTGTGTCGACTGCGCATGGGCGACTTCGAACAAGGGTGGGAGCAATACGAGTGGCGCTGGAAGGTCGATTCCATTGCCCGCCTGAAGCGCCAGTTCTCACAACCGACCTGGTTAGGTGAGGGATCCATCTCCGGTAAAACCATTCTGCTGCATGCAGACCAAGGGCTGGGCGATACCATACAGTTCTGCCGGTATGCGCAATTACTGGCCAACCAAAACGCCACAGTATTGCTGGAAGTACCGCTACCGCTCAAATCCTTGCTGAATGGCTTAAGCGGCGTGCAACAGGTGATCGGTGCCGGAGAAGCGTTGCCTGAATTCGATATGCATTGCCCGATCATGAGTCTGCCGTTTGCATGCAAGGCGCTGGCTGAATCCATCCCCTCGGCCATTCCCTATATCTCGGCGCAACAGGAGTACATTGAAAAATGGGCATCAAGGCTGGAGTCTAAACAAGGCTTGCGCATAGGTATCGTGTGGGCGGGCAGTTCAGCGCATGCCAACGACCGTAAGCGGTCCATTGCCTTGGAAAAACTACAGCCGCTGCTGGCGCTCGATCATCAATTCTTTAGTCTGCAAAAAGAGCTCAGACCAACGGATCAGGAGTTTTTACAACGATCCGGCATCATCCATTTGGGCGAGGAACTGCAGGACTTCTCGGATACGGCTGCCGTCATGGAATTGCTGGACCTGGTGATCTCGGTGGACACTGCGGTGGTTCATCTGGCAGGTGCCATGGGTAAACTGGTATGGATCATGCTGCCCTATTCGCCTGATTGGCGTTGGCCGGTCGATAGTGATACCAGTCTATGGTATCCCACAGCCACCTTGCTCAGACAGCCTGACGCGGGCGATTGGGATGGCGTGGTGAATGCCATGACAGCGGCATTGGCGAGTTTTGATGCAGAGGAAGTAGCGCCCGTTACGGAATAAGGTTACGCGGCAGCAGGCTGGTCCATGAACACGTCCAGCGAGCCTTTTGAGGTAATGGCCGCTGCCGGTAGAGGAACACCTCTTTTCCAACCACCGATTGCCAGTTTCTTGCTTGCTCCCGTGACGATGAAGATCACCTGCCGGGAACGGCTAAGGCGGCTGGCAGTCAGACTGACACGGTCTGACGGCGGTTTCGGTGCATTGCTCACCGCAATTGCGGCTTCGCCGTTATCCCAGCTGTCTCCGGGAAACAGGCTGGCGGTGTGTCCATCCTCACCCAAGCCCAACAGCACCAAATCGAACTCACCCAACATGCCCAGTTGCCGGTTGTAATTGCTGGCTGCACTGGCTGCGCCAAGTTCTGCGGGAATGGGATGTATCTGCCTGGTAGGAATCGCCACATGTCTCAGCAGATTGTCGTAAGCCATCTTGCTGTTGCGTTCGGCGTCATCCGGCGGCAGGCAACGCTCGTCGCCGTACCATACATGCCAACGTGCCCAGTCGGTCTGCGCGTTCTTTAGTTCCTGATAGATCTTGCGCGGGGTAGTACCGCCTGCCAGTACGATGTCGAAACGGCCGCGCTGCGTGATGGCTTGGGCGGCAGTCTGTACGATGATATCAAGCACGGCCTTGCATATTGCCGTATCGGAAGGAAAAATGGTCCAGCGTGGAATCATAATATTACGTAGTTGTATTAACAGGGTTGTATTACAGATTTAAAACTATTTAACGCATCACGGTGACCGTATCGAGGTCGAATTCTTTGCGTATGCGTTGTGCGATCACCTGCGCATCGCCGCTGGTCTTGAAATGCGTGATCTGGACACGCGTTTGTGCGCGACCGCCGATAGTGGCAGGAGCCAATTCTGCGGCATAGCCTTCATCGGTGATCTTGTGCATCAGTTCTTCGGCTTCAGCGCCTTGACGGAAAGTACCTACGCTCACTTTCCACACGCCTTTTCTGGTGGCGACACCGCGCCCGGTGAGGGGGCCGGTTTCTCTCAACCAACTACCTTTATCGCTTGCAGGCACGGCTCTTGGCGCGCTCAGGGTACTGCCGCTAAGGGCATCCACAGAAGTTCCGGCTTTTGTTAACGCCACTTGCGATGCGTCGTCATGCGCCACATCCACGCGTCCTCTGAATAATGCTACTACATCGCGCTCGTCACTGGCCTTGCCCCAGATATCTCCACCCCCGGCACTGGCATTCACACTGCGCAGATGCACGTTGACGATGCGCGGATGAGCTTCCAGCGTTTGGCGCTTGACGATCTTTTTACTGCCTTTTTTGAGCTTTTTCCGGGTCACGGTCTTTTTGACGACTGTGCTGCTGGTATACCGGAATGCGCCTTGATCGACCGCCAAGGCGATGCGATAGCGGCCATCAAGACCCACGGTCGGGGCCAGGTTGTCCAGCGACAAGTGAGCATCTTCTCCCAGCTTCAGCGTGCCGCCCTCTTCCAGTTTCAGTTCTGCGCGTCCGCCATCGCCGGTGGATACGATATCGCTATTATGCAGCCGGTCGCCCGGAGTCAACGGCATCTTCATCCCGTCTTGTTCGACCCATGCCGGCATCTGCACGCTTTCGACCACGGCAACGGCTGCAAATAAGGTAGGAGACATCAATGCCAATAATGCTGATAGCCAATATCTCATTATGCGTTTCCCCAATTAATTTTAATTATTTAAATGCATCAATGAAGCTTGAATGGTGATCCCAGCAGCGCATGCACTGCCGAGGCGCCGAAATGTTTGGCGACACGGTCGGCAAACCCTTCGTGAGTGGTGAAATCCACCAGGTTCTCTTCTTTGATCACGTCGCGCGCCACGCTGTCGGTGCTGCCCAAGCCGTCGGCTAAACCGAGTTCTATACTTTTCTGACCGGTCCAGAACAGGCCGGAGAATATTTCCGGTGTCTCTTTCAGGCGCTCGCCGCGCCCTTGGCGCACGGTATCGATAAATTGCTGATGGATGTCATCCAGCATCTGTTGTGCGTAGGCTTTCTGTTTAGGATTCACCGGAGAGAATGGGTCCAGCATTCCCTTGTTCGAACCTGCGGTCATCAAGCGGCGTTCTACTCCGAATTTCTGCATGGTGCCGGTAAAACCGAAACCGTCCATCAATACACCGATGGAACCGACGATACTGGCTTTATCGACATAGATCTTGTCGGCAGCCACTGCGATGTAATAACCGCCGGAGGCGCAAATATCCTCAACCACCGCATAGATCGGTACTTTAGGATGCAGTTTGCGCAGGCGGATAATCTCGTCATTGATGATACCTGCCTGTACCGGGCTGCCGCCGGGACTGTTGATGCGCAGGATGATGCCTTTGGTATTCTTGTTTTCGAACGCCGCTTGCAGGCTGGAGACCGTATCTTCGGCATTCACTGCATCCCCTTCGCCGATCTCGCCGCGTATGTCGATGATGGCGGTATGTGGGCCGCTATAGGAGCCGGTACCTAACCAGTCCGAAGCCATGAACAGCAACGCGAAAAGATAGATAAATAACAGCGATTTGAAAAAGATGCCCCATCTGCGCGAGCGCCTATGCTCCTGTATGGAACTCAGAGCGATTTTTTCTATGGCGGCTCTTTCCCAGTTTTCCGATTCACTCATTCGATGCTAGCTTTCTTTAATTTGGTATTGCGGGTTCAAATTTCTGTTTCAATAAGATAAATACTGCCTTCGCGCTCGATCACATCCAGTTTTTGCAGCGATTTTCCGCTGCATGGCCCCATAAAGCAACGCCCGGTTTCGGGATGATACTGCGCGCCGTGGGTAGAACATATCAAGCTATGCCGGGTGAGATCAAAAAAATCACCTTCTTGCCAATCCAGCTCAACCGGCACATGTGCGCATTGGTTCAGATAGCCATGTGCAATTCCCCGGTAGCGGATCACAAAGCCTGCACGCAGCTCGCCGCCGGATTCAAAGGTAAAACGCACGCCACTACCCTGTTCCAGCAATTCGCCGCTACTGCATATCAAGCGTTGGTGCTGAGCCATGTGTAGAGTTTAGCAAAACTATCAAAACAAGCCAGCGGTGCGTAAGGGTACAGTTTTTCCGCTACTTGCGCACCGTAACTCACGGCCAAGCTTGCAATGTCGGCATTTTGCGCCATCTGCATGTCAAATGTAGTGTCACCTATCATGATGCTATGACTTTTATCCACGCCCAGTTCATCTGTGATCTCAAAAAGCATTTGCGGATGCGGTTTGGAAAAGCAGTCGTCCGCACTGCGTTTCGCCAGAATGAGGTGTTCAAGGCCGGAGCGTTGGATGGCATGATGCAGACCGTTACGACCTTTGCCGGAAGCTACTGCCAGCATAAAACCTTGATCCGATAAAGTTTGAAGTGCATCGACAACGCCGTCGAACAGCGGAATATCGTTCTGCACTGACGAGAAGTAACGTTGGTAATTCGTCACCAAAGCAGCCAGAGTTCGATCATCCACATCAGCGAACAATACACGCAACGCCTCTCTCAACTCCAGGCCGATGATGTCGCAAGCAGCCTGTTCTTCAGGCCTCGGTATGCCCACCGCATCACTCGCGTGATAGACCGCATCGACAATAGGGCGGGTAGAGTCGGCAAGAGTTCCATCCCAATCGAATATCAATAACTCGAACTGCTTAACCTTCTGTTCAGTCATGCACAACCTTCAGATTTTTCAAAAAACGTTCCAATTCGGATGGCAGTGGTGCTTTGAGTTCGAGCGGATCGCCGCTAAGAGGGTGTTTTAGCCGGGTTTCCATGGAATGCAGGAACATGCGTTTCAAGCCTTTTTTCTGCAGCGTTTTATTCAGCGCAAAATCGCCGTATTTGTCGTCGCCCAATATTGGGAAGCCTAGGTGCGCCAATTGCACCCGCAGTTGATGCGTCCTGCCGGTGATGAGTTCGGCTTCTAGCAGAGAATACTCGCCCAGTTGCTCGCGCAAATGAAAAATGGTTTCCGAGCGTTGTCCGCCCTCTTCCACTGTGACGCGTTTTTCGCCGTTCTCCAGTTCGTATTTCTGTAACGGCAATACCACGCGCTGTTTCTGGTTCTGCCAAACGCCCTTGACCAGCATCGTATAGCGCTTGTTCATCTGGTTCTGTCGCATCATTTCATGCAGTGCGGTCAAGGCGCTGCGTTTCTTGCCTATCAGCAATACGCCTGAAGTCTCTCTATCCAGCCTGTGCGCCAGTTCCAGAAATTTGGCCTGCGGGCGCTCGTAGCGCAATTGTTCGATGACGCCGCGCGAAATACCGCTGCCGCCGTGGACTGCCATGCCTGCGGGTTTATCCAAAGCGAGCATGGCCTCGTCTTCATAGATCACTGAGCCGGCGAACAGGATGGTGGTAGGCAGCGCGCCCGGCTTGGCTTCGGGCGCGGCTGTGCGTACTGGAGGGATGCGAAGCACTTCGCCGATCTGCAATCTGTGGGTAGCGTCTATGCGCTTGCTATTGACCCGCACTTCACCGCTACGCAAGATGCGGTAGATATGGCTTTTCGGCACGCCTTTCAGGTGGCGCGTTAAAAAGTTATCGATGCGTTGCCCTTCGCCGCCTTCATCCACGGTGAGAGTCGTCACAGAATTTTTGCCTATTTCAGCCATGTAGCCTATACTTGTCGATTGAAGTTAAAGAATTTTTGGTTAATTTTGCTCACCATCTCACCTGATCATTGCCACATTGATTGCAATAGTCAGCCGAAAAGCAGCAAGTTTTAGTAAAAAACGAAAACACACTTGATTCCCAGCGCATTCTATTTTGCCTGTGACGAATCTGGAAATTTTCACATGATTGCGCTCAAGCGCTGCCGCTTCACGATAAGCTAATTTGAGTTAGCATCGCGGCGAGAACAACGGGATATTGTAAACGATAGTCGCACCGGGCAAAGCCGTGCCGTAGAATTTATATGTTAACTTTATGAGTTAACAGATTGATACAAAATAGCATTACAGGAGAGGTCTATTCATATTCCTCTTTAAATTGACTAGCGCCTAATAGCGAATCAAGTCAGTTGGGTGCTAGTTGGCTGGTTCTCATCAGCCTATATCGTAGCTACGCAGTATTTTTGCCCCTGCCCCCGCAGTTCTTCCCTGACCTTTTAGGTTTAGGCGTTTTGCACCCGCATGAGCGCGGGAGATAATAATAATGAAACGCATGTTATTCAATGCGACACAGGCTGAAGAGCTGCGTGTCGCCATCGTCGATGGTCAACGTCTTATCGATCTTGACATCGAACACGCCGGAAAAGAACAACGTAAAAGCAATATCTACAAAGGCGTTATTACTCGCATAGAACCGAGTCTGGAAGCGGCTTTTGTCAATTACGGCACGGACAGGCACGGTTTCCTGCCATTCAAGGAAGTCGCTCGCAGCAACTATATAAGCGATGCCGACGGAAAACGTATCCAGGATGTACTGCGCGAAGGCCAGGAGATCATTGTTCAGGTAGAAAAGGACGAACGCGGCAATAAAGGCGCTGCGCTCACCACCTTTATCAGCCTGGCAGGCCGTTACCTGGTACTGATGCCTAACAACCCACGGGGCGGCGGCGTATCGCGCCGTATCGAAGGTGAAGACCGCAACGAGCTGCGCGACGTGATGGCACAGTTGGAAGTCCCTTCCGGCATGAGCATCATCGCCCGTACCGCAGGCATAGGCCGTAACTTCGAAGAACTGCAATGGGACCTTAACTACCTGCTGCAATTATGGAGCGCGATCGAAAACGCTTCCAACCTGCAAAAAGGCGCGTTCCTGATCTATCAGGAAGGCAGTCTGGTGATCCGCGCTATACGCGATTACTACCAGCCCGATATCGGCGAGATCCTGATCGACACGCCGGATATCTATGAACAAGCTGTGCAGTTCATGAACCATGTGATGCCTGCCACGGTAGGCCGTGTCAAGCTGTATAGCGACGACGTGCCGTTGTTCTCGCGCTTCCAGATCGAACATCAGATCGAAACCGCATTCGCACGTGAAGTGCGCTTGCCTTCCGGCGGCGCTGTCGTTATCGACCACACTGAAGCACTGGTTTCCGTGGACGTGAACTCCGGTCGTGCTACCAAAGGCAGCGACATCGAACAGACCGCGTTCAACACCAACCTGGAAGCTGCTGAAGAAGTAGCCCGCCAACTCCGTCTGCGCGACTTGGGCGGCCTGGTGGTGATCGACTTCATCGACATGGAAAGCGCGCGCAATCAGCGCGAAGTGGAGAATCGCCTGCGCGACGCCCTGCACTTCGACCGTGCCCGCGTGCAGACCGGCAAGATCTCGCGTTTCGGCCTGCTGGAGCTTTCGCGTCAGCGTTTGCGTCCTAGCCTGGGCGAGTCTAACCATATCCCCTGCCCGCGCTGCCATGGCACCGGACATATCCGCGGTATCGAATCCACTGCCTTGCACATCCTGCGCATCGTGCAGGAAGAGTCGATGAAGGAAAACACCGGCGCGGTGCAAGTGCAATTGCCGGTAGAGGTCGCCACTTTCCTGCTGAACGAGAAGCGTAGCGACATCCATGCTGTTGAACAGCGCATGGACGTGAACGTGATCCTGATTCCGAATACGCATCTGGAAACGCCTAACTACACTATCGTGCGCCTGCGCGAGGATGAAACCGGCGATAACGACAATATCCGCAGCTACGAGTTGGTCGAAGTACCGACGGAATCCGAAGAGAGTAACGCTAATGGCAACGGCAAGCAGGAAGCCAAACCCATGCGCCAGGAAGCTGCCGTTAAAGGGATCACCCCGGCACAACCGGCACCGGTGATGGCTGAAGCCGCAGCTGCATCAGTAGGCTTGTTCGCACGCATCAAATCCTTTTTGGGGATAGGCAGTACCCCTGCCGAACCAAGCAAGGATGCTCGCCCTAACCGCAGCAGACCTGCGAACAGTAATCAACACCGTAACGGTCGCCCTGATCGTAACGACAGAGGCAATCGCGGTAACCGCGGCGGTCGCGATCAGCGTCCGCAACAAGAAGGTCGCGATTCTCAGAACCGAGATCAGCAAAACCGTGATGCCAAGCAAGAGGCACGTCCTCCACGCGAGCCGCGCGAACCCCGTGAGGCACGCCCACCGCGTCCTGAGCGTGCAGAGCGTCCTGATCGTGTAGAACGCGATAATAAACCGCAAGCTGCCACCGAAGTTGACGGCAACAGCGTCGAGCAACCCAAGCGTAGCCGCCGTGGT
>DATBPY010000210.1:0-7599 GCA_036561085.1 Methylophilaceae bacterium
CATTCAGGACGGTCTTCGTGATCGCCGGTATCCATTTTGGAAACGAAATTCTCATATCCGGCAAAGATGATGATGATCAACAGATTCGCTACCAGCACCAGGTCTACCAGCGACAATATCCCTACAACCACACTCTCTTCAGTGTCGGTAACGGCATGCACCAGATGTATGAACTCGACCCCGAAATGCCAGAGCAGTACTACCACGGCTCCCACCAACCCAAGATAGAAAGGCGCCAACAGCCAGCGGCTGGCAAACAGTATCTTTTCCAGCCAATATTCAAAATCACGCATCGCGATTCCTTATGTATTGCGCCATGTCTTGGAAAGCATATGGCCGAGACTAAGCCACGGTCTCAAACACATCACTCTTGGCATTGTAACCAACCAGCTCGCCCGTTCCGATATCGAAACGCCAGCCGTACAAAGTGAGGTCGCCGCTGTCCACGCGCGCTTTTAGCCAGGGGAAAGTCAGCAGATTCTCCAGCGACACCAGGATGGATTCCTCTTCACACGCACACAACTGTTGCTCGGGAGTGGCATCCGGCAACTCTTCCAATACGCGCTGTTTGGCTCTGGCTGAGATATTCATCCAGCCCGGAATGAACTCGCCCGTGGCACCGTCCATCAATGCACGAATACCGCCGCATTGACTATGTCCCAACACGATGATGTTTTCTACCTTCAGTGTGCATACTGCGAATTCCAGCGCAGTACTCACCCCGTGCAAGCCCATACCTTTTTCATAAGGCGGCACCAGATTCGCCACGTTACGCACTACGAACAGATCGCCCGGCTCGCAGTCGGTGATGATGGCAGGGTCGACTCTGGAATCAGAACAGGCGATCACCAATGTGGAAGGACTCTGCCCTCGTTTAAGTTCGCCGAACAATTGCTGATCCTGCCCGAAATAGCTTTTACGGAAACGCTTGAAGCCCGTCACCAGATTTTTGATGTCTGTCATTTTTTCACCTTATCTACTGTTATAGCGTCACATCGCGCCCGGTCAGTTGCCGCATCGCCTGACGGTATTTTTCACTGGTCTTGGCGGCGACATCTGTGGGGAGTGCCGGTGCCGGCGGCTGCTTGTTCCAGCCGCATGACTCCAGCCAATCGCGTACATATTGTTTATCGAAGCTGGGCGGATTGCTGCCCACTTTATATTGCTCGGCAGGCCAGAACCGCGATGAATCAGGCGTCAGCGCCTCGTCTATTAATACCAAGCCGCCCGCTTTATCCAGCCCAAACTCGAACTTGGTATCGGCAATGATGATGCCCTTGGTCAGGGCGAACTCCGCAGCAGCCTGGTACAAAGCGATAGCGGTATCGCGCACTTTGGCAGCCATCTCCGCGCCTATTAATTGCTCGGTTTGCGCAAAAGTGATGTTCTCGTCGTGCGTGCCCAATTCAGCCTTGGTCGAAGGCGTAAAGATGGGAACCGGCAATTTGGAAGCCTCTTGCAAACCTGCAGGCAGCGCGATGCCGCACACCGTACCGGAATTCTTGTATTCCTTCCACCCTGACCCCACCAAGTAACCGCGCACGACTGCCTCGATAGGCAACGGCGTCAGCTTCTTCACCACGATAGCACGTTCGCCGAGCTGTGCTTTTTCCGCAGGGTCGTTCACCAGTGAATCCGGGGCTATACCTGTCAGATGATTAGGAATGATATGCGCCAGTTTATCGAACCAGAAATTGGCGATCTGCGTCAATACAGCGCCCTTGCCTTCGATCGGTGTCGGCAGAATGACATCGAAGGCGGATAGACGGTCGGTGGTGATGATCAACATCGTCTCGGCGTCGATATCGTAAATGTCGCGCACTTTGCCTTGGTTGATCAGGGGTAAACTTTTGATGCTGGATTGCAGTAAGGGCTGGGGCATTACGTTCTCTATGTATGACTGACTAGCATGACTAAAGACGAATTATCCCCTTTAGTAGAGGTTGTGAAAAGCCGATAGGGTTAAAACCTGCAAAAAAACGGATAGTTACTGCCCTGCACCCTCATCGCCATCAAGGTCCAGCGCGCCTTCTTTGAATACGCGGCTGGCCAGGATGTCGTCAGCTTCCAGCGTCATCAGGTCGGTCTTGCTCAGGCTCTTGTTGCGGTTGCCGAACAAGCGGTTGGCTTGGCGCAGGCGCGCCCTGTCCAATGCATTGCGTATGGAACGGGCATTGGCGAAGTGGGGTAGTTTCATGCGCAACGGAATATATTCGGCAAAAGCTTTTTCACCTTCTGCGCTGAAACGGTAATTCTGCGTTGCCAGCATGAGTTTCGCGATGTGCAGCAATTCATCCGCGCCGTAATCGGGAAACTCGATGTGATGGGCGATGCGCGAACGCATACCTTGATTGCTATGGAAGAATTTATCCATGCGGTCTTTATAACCTGCGAGTATCACCACCAGATCGTCGCGATTATTTTCCATCACCTGCAGCAAGATCTCTATCGCCTCTGCGCCGTAGTCGCGTTCATTCTCCGGTTTATACAGATAATAGGCTTCGTCTATGAACAGCACACCGCCCATGGCCTTTTTAATGATCTCTTTGGTTTTTGGCGCAGTGTGCCCTATGTATTGCCCAACCAAGTCATCACGCGTGACGGAAACCAGATGGCCTTCGCGCACATAACCCAGCCGGTGCAGTATCTCCGCCATGCGCAACGCCACCGTGGTTTTGCCCGTACCGGGATTGCCGGTGAAACTCATATGCAAAGTAGGGGATTCGGAAGTCAGCGCGAACTGCTTGCGCAGCCTGTCCACCAACAACAAGGCTGCGATCTCGCGGATGCGCGTCTTGACCGGTTTCAGGCCAATCAACTCACGGTCAAGCTTATCCAGTACTTCCTGGATGTTGGATGCTTGGAACTCCGCCTCAAGATCGACGGATGCGCCGTCTTCTAATGTGTTTTCTTTATCGCTCATGTGCTCTCAGCTTAAAACAAACCTGTTCGTGGTGAGTGTTTTCCGTTCGTCCCAGTCGACAAGTTCAGGGCATGCTTCGATACGCGCTTTGCGCTACTCAGCACGAACGGAAAACGTATCGAACCACATCACATGCAAGGCTGCTCAAAACGTCTTCAATAGCGCTCGCCTTCGGGTTTATCGGTCGCGTATGAATGAACGGTATAACGGATGCTCCGGCCGCCCACTTCCTGCCTCGCCAAACCGAATCCCGGTTCATTCTTGGGACGATTGACGATATACGACATTTTTGGAGATTCCACGCCGCGCGTGCTGTCGAACGCCATCACCCGGATGTAGTGATTGGGGAAAGTCTTACGGCAATTGTTGATCTCCATCAGAATCCCGGCCGGGTCTTTGAGGTCGAACATGGGCATACCGAACATCTCCCAGTAGGTATTGCGCGGATGTGGGTCGTCGGTATATTCCACGCTGACTGCCCAGCCGTTATTCAGGGCATATTTGATCTGCGCAGTGATCTGCTGGTCGGTCAGGTCCGGCAGAAATGAGAACTGCCCTTGCGTGACGCGATTGTTAGGGTTGTTGGTCATCATGATCGTGCTCTCCTTAATTAGAAGCTGGTGGTCGGGGTAGGTACGAAGTCCGGGGTATCGGTGGATTCGTAGTTGAAGCTGATATCCTTCCACGTATCCAACGCCGCTTTGAGCGGACCGCAGAATTTCGCGGCATCTTCCAGGATCTGCGGGCCTTCCGCCAGATAATCGCGACCTTCATTACGTGCCATGATCATCGCTTCCAGCGCTACGCGGTTGGCTACTGCGCCAGCCTGTATACCCTGAGGATGGCCGATAGTCCCGCCGCCGAATTGCAACACCACATCTTCGCCCAGGTAGTGGATCAGTTGGTGCATCTGGCCGGCATGGATACCGCCGGAAGCCACCGGCATCACCTTGTTCAGCGAAGCCCAGTCCTGTTCGAAGAACAGGCCGTGTTCCAGACTTTGCTGAGTATGCGTCTCGCGCAAAGTATCGTAGAAACCCTTGATCATCAGCGGGTCGCCTTCCAGCTTGCCCACTACGGTACCGGCATGGATATGATCCACACCTGCCATGCGCATCCACTTACAGATCACGCGGAAATTCATACCGTGATTCTTCTGGCGCGAATAGGTCGAGTTACCGGCGCGGTGCAAATGCAGGATCATGTCGTTGCGGCGCGCCCATTTGGCCATGCTCTGGATCGCGGTATAACCGATCACCAGGTCGATCATGATGATGACCGAGCCCAGTTCCTTGGCGAATTCGGCACGCTCGTACATCTCTTCCATGGTACCTGCCGTTACGTTGAGATAGTGCCCTTTGACTTCGCCGGTAGCGGCAGAAGCCTTGTTGACGGCTTCCATGCAATACAGGAAACGGTCGCGCCAATGCATGAAAGGCTGCGAGTTGATGTTCTCATCGTCTTTCATGAAGTCCAGGCCGCCTTTAAGGCCTTCATAAACTACACGACCATAGTTGCGGCCGGAGAGACCCAGTTTTGGTTTGGTAGTGGCGCCAAGTAATGGGCGACCGAACTTATCCAGGCGTTCTCTTTCAACTACGATACCAGTCGCCGGGCCTTGGAACGTCTTGAGGTAAGCCACCGGAATGCGCATGTCTTCCAGGCGCAATGCCTTGACTGCTTTGAAGCCGAACACGTTACCGATGATGGATGCGGTGAGGTTAGCAATGGAGCCCGGCTCGAACAAATCGAGATCGTAGGCGATATAGGTAAAATATTGCTGTTCGGTCTTGGTGCCGGGGCCGGTATTAGGTACGGGTTCACATCTGTAAGCCTTGGCGCGATAGAGTTCGCATGCAGTTAGCCTATCAGTCCATACCACCGTCCAGGTAGCAGTGGAAGATTCACCGGCCACTGCGGCGGCGCATTCTTCAGGGTCTACCCCTTCTTGCGGGGTGATGCGGAACATCGCGACCAGGTCGGTTTCCTTGACCTTGTAGTCCGGCTCCCAATAACCCATTTTCTTGTAGGCAAGCACGCCGGATTTATAACGCTCGGCGCCTTCTTTCATCGTCTCAGTGCTCATCGCTCATCTCCTCGAATTCAAAAAACAATTACTTTTTTAATATGCTTTTACAGATACGCGCCCAACTATAGCGGCATAAATATATAAGTAAAAATAAATAGTTTTTATAATAATGATAATATTTTACTTATAGTACTAATCATTACATCAGAGGCTTGCCATGCTGCATTTAACCTTACGTCAGTTGCGTGTGTTCGAGGCCGTAGCCAGCAGCCTCAGCTACTCACGTGCAGCGGAATCATTATTCCTCACGCAACCTGCCGTTTCCATGCAGATCAAACAACTGGAAGAAGTCACCGGCGTGAACCTGTTCGAACAGTTAGGCAAAAAGATATTTCTGACAGAAGCGGGCAGCGAGTTCCACCACTATAGTCGCAATATTCTGCAACAACTACAGGATGCAGAAAATAGACTCGCCGAACTTAAAGGCATGGGCAGCAAGCTCACTATCAGCGTAGCCAGTACTGCGAGCTATATCGCGCCCAAGCTATTAGCCGAGTTTTGCCAGCGTCATCCCCAAACCAAGGCCAGCATGAATGTCACTAATCGGGAAAGCCTCTTAAACCAATTAGCGCAAAACGAGGTGGGGCTGGCCATCATGGGACAACCGCCGGACAAGCTGAAGCTGGAAGCAACTTCATTCATGCAGAACCAGTTAGTCGTCATCGCTCCTGCGGATCACCCGCTGGCGGAAGAGCACAGCATTCCGCTGAG
The DNA here is from genome assembly GCA_036561085.1 of Methylophilaceae bacterium. GTDB lineage: Bacteria > Pseudomonadota > Gammaproteobacteria > Burkholderiales > Methylophilaceae > CAILHX01. Next base: position 5,724 of record DATBPY010000210.1, read on the forward strand.
CCGTTTGCAACAGGAGACTTTTCTGATACGTGAACAAGGCTCCGGCACGCGCGTTGCGATGGAAAGATTTTTCGCCGAGCAGGACATCGAACTCACCACCGGCTCCGAAATGAGCACTAACGAAGGCATCAAGCAGGCGGTGCAGGCAGGCATGGGGTTGGGCATACTATCGCTGGATGCGGCTGCACTGGAGATCGAAACCGGGCGGCTGAGGGTACTCAAGGTACAGGCATTCCCTATTATGCGTCACTGGTATATTGTGTACCGCAAGGGTAAAAAACTATCCAGCACTGAAAAAGCCTTCAAAGAGTTTTTGATTCAGGAAGCTAGCCTTTAGCTGAACCCGTAAAACGGAGCCGGCGAATCCCGCATTGCTTGACATTCGTTGCCCTTCTACTTTAGAGTAGAAGGTCTACAGTGTTTAATACAAACACCTCGGAATTCACCAAAGAATTCTATAGAATTACCAGTTTCTTTCATAATCATTAATTTTCGGAGGATGTATCGTGGCACTAACTCAAATGGCATTAGACTCACTGGATTTCGACGGCACCGTTGCACTGGCTACCAAAGTAGCACCACACGTTGATATCCTTGAAATCGGCACACCATGCATCAAGCACAACGGCATCAAGATGCTGGAAACGCTGAAGGCAAAGTTCCCAAAGAACAAGATCCTGGTTGACCTGAAGACCATGGACGCAGGCTTTTACGAAGCTGAGCCATTCTACAAAGCTGGCGCTGACATCTGCACCGTGCTGGGCACCGCTGACCTGGGTACCATCAAAGGCGTGATCGATGCTGCTAACAAGTACGGCAAAGAAGCTCAGATCGACCTGATCAACGTGACCGACAAAGCTACCCGTACCAAAGAGTGCGTTAAGCTCGGCGCTCACATCATCGGCGTACACACCGGCTTGGATGCACAAGCTGCTGGCGGCACCCCATTCGTTGACTTGGCTGCAATCGCTGCGCTGAACACCGGCGTGAAGATCTCTGTAGCTGGCGGCGTTAAGGCTGCAACCACCAAGCAAGTTAAAGATGCTGGCGCTGCTATCATCGTTGCTGGCGCTGCCATCTACGGTGCTGCTGATCCTGCTGCTGCTGCTGCTGAAATCACCAGCTTGGCACACTAAGTTTTAACAATACCGCTTTAAGATACACAAACTACTCCACCATTTCGGTTCAAGTTGTACCGACTTGGTGGATTTTTTATGGTTGAAATTTAAACTTTCATAAACAATCAATAATCAGGATTTATAAAGGTGACCACCATGCATGAGAAAGTAATCCTAGACAAAATTTCTAGCGTTCTTCAGGCCACTGACGAAAAGCTAGTTGAGGGGCTGGTAGCTGAAGTTGAACGTGCCGGCCGTATCTTCTTGACCGGTGCAGGACGTTCCGGCCTGGTTTCGCGTTTCTTTGCCATGCGCCTGATGCACTGCGGCTATCAAGTAAGCATGGTAGGTGAGATCGTGACCAGAAGTATCGTAGACGGCGATCTGCTGATCGTAGTTTCCGGTTCTGGCGGTACAGAATCCCTGTTGCCATTCGTCAAGAAAGCCAAATCCGTTGGCGCCAGAGTCGCTATCGTGTCCATGAAGGGTAAATCCCCAATGGCCGAACTGGCAGACCTGGTATGTCAAATGGGTAGCCAGGATGAATACAGCTTTGTGACCGTTCAAGGCATGCCTATGGGTACCGTGTTCGAGTTGTCGACACTGATATTCCTGGAAGCCATCATCTCCAGAATCGTTCTGGCCAAAGGCCTGGATGACGACAAGATGCGCGCATTGCACGCGAACCTTGAGTAATCAGATTCGTTACCCAATAAAAAAGCGGCCTAGAGCCGCTTTTTTATTTGGTGCTGCAATCG
>DATBPY010000211.1:0-1744 GCA_036561085.1 Methylophilaceae bacterium
CAGCTAACGCGTGAAGTAGACCGCCTGGGGAGTACGGTCGCAAGATTAAAACTCAAAGGAATTGACGGGGGCCCGCACAAGCGGTGGATTATGTGGATTAATTCGATGCAACGCGAAAAACCTTACCTGGCCTTGACATGCCACTAACGAAGCAGAGATGCATTAGGTGCTCGAAAGAGAAAGTGGACACAGGTGCTGCATGGCTGTCGTCAGCTCGTGTCGTGAGATGTTGGGTTAAGTCCCGCAACGAGCGCAACCCTTGTCATTAATTGCCATCATTTAGTTGGGCACTTTAATGAGACTGCCGGTGACAAACCGGAGGAAGGTGGGGATGACGTCAAGTCCTCATGGCCCTTATGGCCAGGGCTTCACACGTAATACAATGGTCGGTACAGAGGGTTGCCAACCCGTAAGGGGGAGCCAATCCCAGAAAGCCGATCGTAGTCCGGATTGAGGTCTGCAACTCGACCTCATGAAGTCGGAATCGCTAGTAATCGCGGATCAGCATGTCGCGGTGAATACGTTCCCGGGCCTTGTACACACCGCCCGTCACACCATGGGAGTGGGTTTCACCAGAAGTAGTTAGCCTAACCGTAAGGAGGGCGATTACCACGGTGGGATTCATGACTGGGGTGAAGTCGTAACAAGGTAGCCGTATCGGAAGGTGCGGCTGGATCACCTCCTTTCTAGAGTATGCCTGCTGGCAAATACTCACACCTGTCGGTTGTTGAAATATGCAGTCATTAGCTGCTAGTCGTTAGTTGCTGGTTAGAAATAACTAAAGACTAAAGTTAATAGCTAGAGGCTGGCCTGTAAGGGTCTGTAGCTCAGCTGGTTAGAGCACCGTCTTGATAAGGCGGGGGTCGTTGGTTCGAGTCCAACCAGACCCACCAGATACCGTGGTACATGGGGGATTAGCTCAGCTGGGAGAGCACCTGCTTTGCAAGCAGGGGGTCGTCGGTTCGATCCCGTCATCCTCCACCAATACCTTTAGCCAAGTAGGCAGTCATAAATGATGAGGTTACTTATTATTTATGACTACCGTCTTACGACTGTAGTAAATGTTCTTTAACAAAATGGAAGAAGTAAAGTGAATACAAATACTTTGTGATGAGGTATGCGTATTCAATTGGGTATGTTTGATTGCATCAAACAAACTGTCATTCAATACATGTCTATTGAATGGCAAACGCTTTAAGTTTTACCTGTCGCGATGAAGAAAAGGTTTCAACGTGATAGGGTCAAGCGAATAAGTGCACATGGTGAATGCCTTGGCGATTACAGGCGATGAAGGACGTGGCAGTCTGCGAAAAGACTCGGGGAGCTGACAAGCAAGCTTTGATCCGGGTATGTCCGAATGGGGAAACCCTCCCGCAAGGGAAACCTATCCTGAATACATAGGGATATGGTAGCGAACCCGGCGAACTGAAACATCTAAGTAGCCGGAGGAAAAGAAATCAACCGAGATTCCGTAAGTAGTGGCGAGCGAACACGGAACAGCCTGTTATTTTTAGCATCAGCGTTATTAGAACGGAATGGAAAGTCCGGCCATAGTGGGTGATAGCCCCGTATAAGAAAACGCAGGTGTGGAACTAGGATAACGACAAGTAGGGCGGGACACGAGAAATCCTGTCTGAACATGGGGGGACCATCCTCCAAGGCTAAATACTCGTAATCGACCGATAGTGAACCAGTACCGTGAGGGAAAGGCGAAAAGAACCCCGGAAGGGGAGTGAAATAGATC
>DATBPY010000212.1:0-5278 GCA_036561085.1 Methylophilaceae bacterium
TGTTGTCATTAAACTGTCATATAAAAGTCATCATAAGTTAACATTAACGTCATAAATTACTCATCATCAAAACAGAGTGATCTAAGGAGTGAGTTAATGTCTGCCAATATACTGGTAGTTGAAGATGAACCAGCGATTCAAGAATTATTGACCCTAAACCTGCAACAGGCCGGGTACCAGCCGCTACGCGCCATGAGCGTTGAGCAGGCGCAACAATTGATGCGTGAAACCATACCCGATCTGATCATCCTTGATTGGATGTTGCCGGGTATGAGCGGCATAGAATTCGCGCGCAGATTAAAAGGCGATACCGCAACTAAATCCATCCCCATCATCATGCTCACTGCAAAAGGTGCCGAGTCTGACAAGGTGCGCGGTCTGGAAGTCGGTGCGGATGATTATGTGACCAAGCCGTTCAGCCCGCGCGAATTGCTGGCACGGGTCAAGGCAGTGCTGCGTCGTCGTGCGCCGCAAATGACGGACGACCCCATCGAGATCAGCGGTTTGCGTGTTGATCCGCTGACGCACCGCGTCACAGGTAACGGCTCGGCGATAGACCTGGGGCCTACCGAGTTTCGTTTACTGCACTATTTCATGACCAATCCGGAGCGTGTGCATTCCCGTTCCAATGTACTGGATAAGGTATGGGGTACTGGCGTATATGTGGAAGATCGTACCGTGGATGTGCATATCCGCCGCTTGCGTAAAGCGCTAGAAACCAGCGGTCACCATGATTTGATTCAAACCGTGCGCGGCTCGGGTTATCGTTTTTCTGCGAATTAAACTAGGTTTTATCGAATCTTTTAGACGATAATACGCGCACCAATAACTCTCACGATTATTTATGCAAGATTTTTGGTGGCGCACATTAGGGTCGTTCGTTCCCCTGGCCCTATTCTCACTGCTTATATGGCCTGTGGTCGGCGGCAGGAACGCGCTTCTATTGCTGCTGATATGGGTCGTGGCGCAATTGCTGACCCATCTATACAACCTGCGCAAACTCGCGCGCTGGGTAAAGAATCCCGAATTACAAAGTATCCCCAACGGCAGCGGCGTATGGGAAGACGTGTACGCAAATCTGTATCAGGTGCTGCGTCAGCATAATCGTAGCGAGACCCAGCTTACATCGGCATTGGAGCGTTTACAGCAGGCTGCCAGCGCATTGCCGGACGGTCTGGTGGTACTCAATAACGCCGACCAGATCGAATGGTGCAATCGTACTGCAGAGTTACAATTGGGGTTGAATAGCGAGCATGACAGTGGGCAGCCGATATCTTATCTGGTACGGCAAACTGACTTTGTGGCTTATCTGAGCGCACATAACTTCTCCGAGCCGCTCAAGATGCGCAGCTCCCATAACGCGGATGTGATGTTGGAACTGCAACTGGTGCCGTTCGGCGAGAACCAGAAATTATTGAATTGCCGCGACATCACCCATCTGGAAAAGATGGAAACCATGCGCCGCGATTTTATTGCCGATGTCTCACATGAACTGCGCACACCGCTCACAGTAGTGGTGGGCTTCCTGGAAACCTTGCGCGACATACAGGGTGCGATCCCGGACAACCTGCGTCATTATTTCGATCTGATGGAACAGCAAGCGGGGCGCATGCGGCGCTTGGTGGAAGATTTGCTCACCCTGTCTCAACTTGAGAGCAGCCATGGTTTGGGGCAAGAATTGGTAGTGGATGTACCATCGCTTATCAACGGCCTGCTACAGGAAGCGCATGGTCTGAGCGGTGGAAAACACCATATCGTGATCGGTACCGTAGACCTGCAGCTGGGGTTGTACGGCAACCTGGAAGAATTGAGTAGCGCCTTCAGTAACCTGATCAGCAATGCCATTCGTTACACGCCCGAGGGCGGCGATATTTTGATTCACTGGGGCCTGCGTAACGGTGAGGCGGTATTTGCGGTACAGGACACCGGCTTGGGTATCGATGCCCAACATATTCCCCGGCTGACGGAACGTTTTTATCGTGTCGACCGCAGCAGATCGCGGGCAACCGGCGGTACCGGGCTGGGCTTGTCTATCGTCAAACACATCCTGACCCGGCATCAAGCCAAGCTGGAGATCGTAAGTGAGTTGAATGTCGGCAGTACTTTCAGTGCCGTATTCCCGGCGGCGCGAGTCAAGGTGGCCATGCCGGAACTGATGAACATGGTAAAACAGGCTTAAAGGTGATGGTTCACCGATGAGCTTATGATTTCTGCTCAAGTGCAGAAGTAAGCGGAAGACGCATGACATGGCGACGCTGACCAGCGCGACCGACCTCTTCGAAACCAGCTTTATCGAAGGTTTCGACAAAACCCATGAAGCGATAACTCGGGGAATCCGCATCGACAGGATAGGCCTCAATGACCGTAGCGCCATTACGCGCGGCATGCTCTATCGCAGAGCGAAGCAGCTGGTCAATAAGCCCTTGTCCACGGAATTCGCGCTTAATGAAGAAACAGGTCAGGGACCAGACCGTTTCGTTGGCGCCCAGCTCAATGCCGCCCAGGGGACGATATGTAGGTCGAGGAGCGATTGAACACCAGGCCATGGGCGCGCCGTCACAATAACCGAGAATCCCTATCGGCACATCGGAATCCACTCGGGATTTCATCGCTATGCGGCGGCTTTCGCCATCGGGCTGTTTGGCCTCCGCGGTAGTTGCTCGCCAAACCATGCACCAGCAGCTTTTCGGGCCACCGCGACTCTCGAAAAGGCTCGCGAAGTCCACCCAAGTTTCACGAGTCACTTCCCGAAAGATGATTTCATTCATGACTTTTACTCGGATCGAACATGCGTGAAGACCGCAGAATAATATGTCGCACTCTGGTGTGCTTACGTAGGTTGGCGGAGAGCGAGGGATTCGAACCCTCGATACAGATTTAAGCCCGTATGCTTCCTTAGCAGGGAAGTGCCTTCGACCACTCGGCCAGCTCTCCGCGAGGGCGCAAGGATAACGTTTTGCGCCTTAAAGGTCAAATGACAAACGATGATTCAAGCTTGTCAAAAACCTATATAAAATATCAAAGCGACCTACTTTATATTTCAGCGCGCTTGGTCTAATTGAAATGCTTTGTGTAATACCCGTACCGCCAACTCCAGATATTTCTCTTCGATACCGACCGAAATCTTGATCTCGGAAGTGGAGATCATCTGGATGTTGATACCTTCTTCCGCCAGCACGCGGAACATCTGGCTGGCGATCCCTACATGCGAGCGCATACCCACACCCACTACCGATACTTTGGCGATCTTGTCGTCGCCGGTGATCTCACGCGCACCGATGTGCTTCTGCACCTTGTCTTTAAGAATCGCCATGGTCTTGCTCAGTTCATTCTTGTTGACGGTGAAAGTGAAATCGGTACTGCCGTCGGCGCTGACATTCTGGATGATCATGTCCACGTCGATGTTGGCATCAGCTACGGGTCCCAGAATCTGATAAGCGATGCCGGGACGGTCCGGTACGCCCAGCACAGTGATCTTGGCCTCATCGCGGTTGAAGGCGATGCCGGAGATGATAGGTTGTTCCATGTTGTCTTCTTCCTCAAAAGTGATCAACGTGCCGTCGCCTTCTTCTTCGAAGCTGGACAGCACGCGTAGTTTGACTTTGTATTTGCCGGCGAACTCGACCGAGCGGATCTGCAATACCTTGGAGCCTTGGCTGGCCATTTCCAGCATTTCCTCGAAGGTAATGGATTTGAGCCGGCGCGCTTCCGGTACGATGCGCGGATCGGTGGTGTAGACCCCGTCCACATCGGTATATATCTGGCATTCGTCGGCTTTTAAAGCGGCAGCCAGCGCCACGCCAGTAGTGTCAGAACCGCCGCGACCCAGTGTGGTGATATTGCCATCGGAGTCTACGCCCTGGAATCCAGCCACCACTACAACGTATCCGGCATCCAGGTCGGCACGGATGCGCGCCTCGTCTATGTGCATGATGCGTGCTTTGGTATAAGCCTCATCGGTAGTGATCTTTACCTGCGCGCCGGTATAACTTTTGGCTTTCAGACCCAAGTCCATCAGTGCCATCGCGGTCAGCGCGATAGTCACTTGTTCGCCGGTAGAGATCATTTGATCCAGTTCGCGTGTATCCGGCTCCGGCATGATTTCCTGTGCCAGGGCGAGCAAACGGTTGGTCTCGCCCGACATCGCCGAAACCACCACCACCACCTGGTGCCCAAGCGCCTGATAACGCGCCACGCGGCGCGCTACATTGCGGATGCGTTCTGCATTACCGACAGAAGTACCGCCATATTTTTGTACGATCAAAGCCATTAAAACACCTTTAAATTCATCTTTAAATCAAACCCTGTCTTTCACCCAGCCAGCTACGCTCGCCAGCGCCTGGGGTAGTTTCGCAGGTTCAGTACCGCCCGCCATCGCCATATCCGGTTTGCCGCCGCCTTTGCCGCCGACCTGATTAGCAACGAAGTTGACCAGTTCACCTGCTTTCATTTTCGCGAGCAGGTCTGCGGTAACGCCTGCGGCCAGGCTTACTTTGCCGTCGCTGCTCGAGGCCAGCACGATAGCGGCAGATTTGAGCTTGTCTTTAAGCTTATCCATGGTTTCGCGCAAAGCATTGGCATCTGCACCTTCCATCACTACCGCCAGCACCTTTACACCGTTCACATCCATGGCCTGATCCGCCAGATCATCGCCCTGGCTGGAAGCCAGTTTGGATTTCAGGCGCGCCAGTTCTTTTTCCAAGGCCTTGACGTTATCCATGATCTGCATGATCTTGGCTGGGAGCTCGTGCGCAGGCGCTTTGAGTTCGCCGGAAGCCTGATTCAGCAATGCTTGCTGGGTCTGTACCAGTTTCAATGCACCTTCGCCGGTGGTGGCCTCTATGCGACGCACGCCTGCGGCCACGCCGCTTTCCGCGATGATCTTGAACAGGCCAATGTCGCCTGTGCGTGAAACATGCGTACCGCCGCACAGTTCGCGCGAAGTACCGATATCCAGTACCCGCACTTCATCACCATACTTTTCACCGAACAGCATCATCGCGCCGGACTTCTGCGCGGATTCTATGTCCATGACGCGGGCGTTAGTGGCTTCATTGGCAAGAATCTCAGCATTCACTTTGGACTCCACCATACGTATCTCATCGTCCGTCATCGGAGCGTTATGCACGAAGTCGAAACGGGTCTTGTCGGTATCGACCAGCGAGCCTTTTTGCTGGACATGCTCACCCAGCACTTCGCGCAATGCCTTGTGCATCAAGTGCGTGGCGGAGTGATTGCGCATGGTGGAGGCACGGGCTTGTGTGCTGACGCGCGCGCT
>DATBPY010000213.1:0-4729 GCA_036561085.1 Methylophilaceae bacterium
GGTACAGTATGGGGTGCGCGAACGCCATGTTGGACCCGGCAATGAACATGCAAGCCGCGTGATCTATGTCCTCGTAGCAACCGGGCGGCGCATCAGCTCCTAATGTGGCCTTGTAACCTGCCACCGCGCTGGACATGCACAAGCGCGAGTTGGTATCAACATTATTGGTGCCTATCAAGCCTTTGGCGAGCTTGTTGAAGACATAATAATCTTCGGTAAGCAGTTGCCCGGAGATATAAAACCCTACACTGTCCGGCCCATGTTTGCGTATGGTTTCGGCAAAACGCTCGGCAATATAATCCAGGCTTTCATCCCATGAAGCCTGTTGGCGCTTTTCATAGCGGTGACGCCGCAACTCCGGATACAACGCCCGTGCCGAGCGCTTTTCCGGTGCAGCGGTGAGGTGCAGCGTTGTGCCTTTGGTACACAGCTTGCCCAGATTGGCAGGATGATCCGGATCGCCGCGCACACCCACGATCTGCTGATTCTCGGTCTGTATCAGCACGCCGCAGCCTACGCCGCAATAACAACAGGTGGATTTGGTTTCTTGCATCACACCTGCAGGAAGACCATTCCGTCTTCCAGCTTGACTTGTATGCAAGAGGTACTGCCTTCATCCGGCTTTTGCGCATGGCCGTCCGCCAAACCTATGGTCCAGCCATGCAGCGGGCAAGTCACTTTGTCGCCATGTACGATGCCTTGCGACAACGGTCCGCCGCGATGCGGGCATTTATCGTGCAAAGCGAACACGGAGTCGTCGGCAGTGCGAAATATGGCGATATCCCCCCCCTCCTTGCGCTCGACCACCCTGGATCCCAGACGCGGAATGTCTTGCAGACTGACTACTTTTATCCAATCACTCATTGCTGCTCCATCGAAAGATAATTAAGAAATTATGAACAAATAAATCAATATGATATTGAATAATAAAGAAAATGCAGTGACCCATTGCCACTTGCGCATGCGTCCGGCCAGCGGTGTTCTGGGCGGCGGCAGTATGGGTTTGCGTTCCCCTACTTCCAGCGCGAGCAACATCTCTTCCGCGGTCTCGAAGCGTGCTTGCGGCGAGTTGGCGACGGCCTTGAGCACGATGTTCTCCAGCCATTGCGGAATGTCAGGACGGTAGCGTGTGGGCGGCACCGGATCGCCGAAGCGCGGGTGCTGAAATGGTTCTATCTCCCCATAGGGGTAACGCCGCGTCAGCAGGTGGTACAAGGTGACACCAGCAGCATACAGATCGCACTGGCCGGTTGCGTTTTCACCCGCAAACAGCTCAGGCGCCATATAGCTGGGCGTGCCCGGATTACCGCTGGGCTTGGTATTAGCGCCGGAACTGTGCGCCACACCCAAGTCCAGGATGCGCAGCTTGCCATCGTCGCCTTGATGCAGGTTGGCAGGCTTGATGTCGCGGTGCAGGATATTGAGACGATGCAAAGCGCCCAGCCCCTTTACCAGCCGTATGCCTATACCTGCGACATCCGCCGTAGAAAAATGCTGCCCGCTATCCAGTTTTTGCTGCAAAGTCGAACCCGCATGCCAGCTCATCACATAATACAGGCAACTGCGGCGCTCCGAGGATAGCGGCAGCACTTGCGGGAAATAATGCGCCAGCACGCGCTTACCCAGCCATTCCTCATTGAGCAGGCCGTGGCAGCTTTCAGTATCGTCCGCCAGCAACGGTTGCAAGGTCTTAAGCACGCACAGCTGGCCGTTCTTCAGATTACGCACTTGGTACAACAGGCTGGCGCGCGATTCATGCAGCAGTTCCAATACCGCAAAATCATCCAGTTGCTCGCCGGGTTTGAGACGCGGCGGCAGGCTCAGATGGCGTGCTTCCGCCATCACATCGGCCAGCACTTCGGCTCCTGGTTGCTCTATGCGAACGACCAGCGCGCTGGCATTGTCCTGACCACCCTTGGCTAAAGCCTGTTTGACCAACTCATCCGCGATCATTTGCGAGCTTGGGTATAGCTGCAATATCTCGTGTATCTGTTTGATTGAAAGCGGTTCCCATACACCATCGCTCAGTAATACGAACTGATCCCCGGCCTGCAATTCTCCTTCTGCGTAATCCACTAACAACTGCTTATCCAGCCCCACTGCGCGTTTCAGCACATGGCGCATGTCCGGCCTGTCCCACACGTGGTCGGTGGTCAGTTGCTCCAATGCGCCATTTCTTAAACGATAAATACGAGTATCGCCTACGTGAGCCAGCGTGTATCTATTGCCGCGTAATGCCAGCAGCGATAGCGTGGTCGCCATGCCTGCCATTTCGCGATGGCTGGCGGCTTGCGACACCACCCAGCGGTTGATGGCACCCAGCACTTTGTCCAGAGCGGCAGGCACTTCCCAGGTATCGGGCGTGGCGTAATAGTCGGAAAGCACGCCGCGCACCGTCATCTCTGCCGCTTCCAGGCCGCCCGCATTACCGCTGACGCCATCCGCCACCGCCAGCAACATGCCTTTGGTGGCAAGCTGTTCGTGCTGCGGCGTCACCACGCCGCAATAATCCTCATTGCGCTCGCGCGGACCTGCAGAAGTGGCCTGGCCTATGCTGACTTTTAACGACATCTGATTTTTAGCGACCTTAGACTTTGGCCGAAGTCATGGTTGCAGAGCCCCAGGTGGTACGCCAGCGGGTCTTAACCTTGGACAGACCGGCCATCGCCACCAACGCCAGCAAAGAGAAGATCAGCAAGCCGAGTTGGTAACTGCCCGTCACCTGCTTGGAGAATCCCAGGCTGGAAGCCAGGTAGAAGCCGCCTATGCCGCCCGCCATGCCCACCAGCCCGGTCATCACGCCTATTTCCTTGCGGAAGCGTTGCGGTACCAGCTGGAACACCGCGCCGTTGCCCATGCCCAGCGACAGCATGGCCGCGACCACTACGGCCAGACCGACCAACGGCAATTTCAGCCCGAAGCTGAGTATGAACAGGAAGGTAGCCGCCAGCGCATACATCAGGGATAGCGTACGGATGCCGCCTATGCGGTCCGCCATGTTGCCGCCCAGGGGCCGCACCAGCGAGCCTGCGAACACGCAAGCGGCAGTGAAATAGCCCGCGACTACCGGCGACAGGCCGTATTGATCGTGGAAGTAGATACTGAGCGAGGATGCCATGCCGACAAAACCGCCGAAGGTCACGCTGTAGAAGAACATGAACCACCAGGCATCTTTATCCTTGAGCACCGCCAGGTATTGTTGCAGCGACTTGGCTGCCGGTGTTTCTGGGCTATCCTTGGCGAATATCAGGTACACCACCAGCGCCACCAACAGCGGTATCAATGCCAGACCGAACACATTATTCCAGCCATAGGCCATAGCTAAGCCAGGCGCGAACAGTGCGGCCAGTGCAGTACCGGAGTTTCCTGCCCCGGCGATGCCTAGTGCAGTGCCTTGGTGTTCAGGCGGATACCACCGGGATGCCAGCGGCAAGGCCACGGCGAACGCCGCGCCTGCGAAACCGAGGAACACACCTAATAGCAGAGCATGCTGGTAGCTATGCACGCCTACCATCCAGGCAGTGAACAGCGACAACAGCACGATGATCTGGCCGATGATGCCTGCTTTTTTAGGCTGAAGGTGATCGACCAGTACGCCCATCACCACGCGCAGCAATGCGCCGGAAAGCACCGGCGTCGCCACCATCAGCCCCTTCTGCGCCGGGCTTAGATGCAGGTCGGCGGATATCTGCACCGCCAATGGGCCTAGCAGCACCCACACCATGAAACTCAGGTCGAAATATAAGAAGGCTGATAGTAAAGTGGGTTTGTGACCCGCATTCCAGAAACTTGTTTTCATCGTTTGCTCCAATAGTCTGATTAAAGGGATTACAAGGTAATGGGCTCGAATGCCGAGCGTTTCTCGGCATCCTTGACGCGGTCGGCCCACGGGTCGGTGGCACCCTGCAAGGCATACAGCAGGCGATCGAACAATGCCTTACGACCTTCGTTATCTTCCACGATATGCTTCTTGACGTATTCCAGGCCTACGCGGTGCATCCAGTGCACGGTGCGATCCAGGTAGCGCGCCTGCTCGCGGTAAAGCTGGATGAAAGCGCCCGAGTATTCCAGCACTTCCTCGTGTGTCTTGACCTTGCACAGGAACTGGGCGACTTCGGTCTTGATGCCGCCGTTACCGCCTACATAGATTTCCCAGCCCGAATCCACGCCGATGATGCCCACGTCCTTGATGCCGGATTCGGCACAGTTACGCGGGCAACCGGACACGGCGAATTTGACCTTGTGCGGCGCCCACATGTGATCGAAAGCTTTTTCCAGCTCAATGCCCATGCGTGTGGAATCCTGCGTGCCGAAGCGGCAGAACTCGGACCCCACGCAGGTTTTTACGGTACGTATCGATTTGCCGTAGGCGTAGCCGGAAGGCATGTCGAGGTCGGCCCATATCTTGGGCAGGTCTTCTTTCTTCACTCCCAGCAAGTCTATGCGCTGGCCGCCGGTCACTTTCACCATGGGCACGGCATATTTGTCCGCCACGTCGGCGATCTTGCGTAACTGGTCGGGAGTAGTTACGCCGCCATACATGCGCGGCACCACCGAGTAAGTACCGTCCTTCTGGATATTGGCGTGGGCACGCTCGTTGACGAAGCGCGATTGCGGATCGTCCTGCGCCTCATGCGGCCAGGTGGATATCAGGTAGTAGTTCATTGCCGGACGGCAAGTAGCGCAACCGTTGGGGGTGCGCCATTCCATGAAAGCCATGGCTTCCGGG
>DATBPY010000214.1:0-2563 GCA_036561085.1 Methylophilaceae bacterium
CCTATCGCGCCTGCGGCCACACCTGCGGTAGCACCGGTAGCGATGGCGTACTGGTGTGCGAATTCAGAGTTGGGGTCGATATTCTCATCGCCGCCTATCGGCAACACGCCGTGTTGGCCAGGGGGGCTGTTATAGAAAATACAGATGTCTTTGGCATCGATATATTGATTGAGTAATACCGCGATTGAATCGGCTTTGGCAATCGAGTCGAATTTTCCGGCAATGATCTGTTCCATGATGTGCTCCTGACTTTGCAAGCTCACTTGCAAGACGTTGGTAAATTGAAAACCACTATCGAATGGTTACTATCTACCTGGAGCACATTTATATCTGTACGTTAACGCACAGTAGGTAATTTCAGCAGTGCAAATGAACTACCGGCGGATTATTTTTCCACCAGTGCCTTCAAGTTGGTAAGGCCTTCAGCGAATTGCTTGCCTACCATGGCATCGCAATCCATCAACATGCCCATGACTTTCATCGAGTAACGTTGCGGGCCGAACATCACCCAGATGATCTCGGTGCTTTCGCCTTTTTTGGCCAGCGTGAATTCGGCAGTGTTACTCGCTTTGAACGGTTTAAAGAATTCCAGCTTCATCACGATTTTGGAAGAGCCTTTGGATTCCATGATCTCCATGCGGCCCATGCCGACCTTCCTGTTGCCTTCCCACGCGTAAGCTGCACCTACGCCTTTGGCCGGACCGCTCAAGGTGCGTTGCACGTTGCGATCCAGCTTTTCCCAAGGCGACCATTCCTGCCACTTCGACAGGTCGTTGATGTACGCGAACAGTTTGGTCGGCGTGGTGTGGATGGTAGCCGAACGTTCGATGCGGAAGGTGTTCGGCTTGGTCGCGGCAACGATGAGGATGCCGACGATGATGATGAAAAGCGCAATGCCAGCGATAATGAACATGATTTTTCCTATGCGGTATTGAAACGCTGAATTGTACGCCTGACTCGACAAAAGAAACTACATAGCTATCTATCGGCCCAGGCTTTCGACATATTCACCCAGTCGGTCCGTCGTCTGCATGCCGCCCTCATCCGCATGGTGGTTTTCTATCACGTACTGCAATGCCTCTGGCGTATCGAAAGTCCCCAGCATGGTGAAGCGGGTGGTGTTTTCACTCAGCGCTTCAAACGTCACCGTGGTTTTAAAATTCACCGGCTCGTTACCTTCTTCGCCGATGTGTATATGCATGATGCGTTCCGGCGCTTTGATCTCAAGATATTGAATAGTGTTCTTGTAATCCCGGCCGTCTGGCCCATGCATGATAAAGCGCCAGAACCCGCCTTCGCGGAAATCCATCTCATGCGTGGTCAGGGTAAAACCGTCCGGCCCGTACCAATGGGCCAGATGCTTGGGGTCGCTCCATGCCATGAACACCAGTTCGCGCGGTGCATTGATGGTGCGCGTGTACGCGATCTCGTGTGGGGCTGGCCTGCTCATTTGTGCTTTCATTTTTTGTCCTCCTTTACCAGGTCTTGACCATCGCCACCAATTGATCGAGTGCCGCACCCCAGCCCTGTTCGAAGCCCAGTTTTTCATGGGCAGTTTTGTCTGCGTTTTTAGAATGTTTGGCGATGGCAGTATATTTAGTGCCGCTGCCATGCTTCTCCAAAATGACTGTCGCAGTGAAGTGGAATTCCGAACATTCGAGGCCGGGAAGCTGCGCAGGTTGTGTGACAGGGCGGAAGCCCGGCTCAAGCGCATTGGTCCAGGTGAGCCGCTCATTCTCAACCACCTCCAGATAGCAACCCAGATTAGGGAAATTCTGCCCTTCGGGCGATTGCATCACGGTGCGAAACATACCGCCGGGTTTTAGATCGAGCTCGCATTCCACGGTTTTCCACGGCAAGGGGCAGAACCATTTCAGCAAGTGTTCCGGGGTGGTCCAGGCCGTCCACACCAGGTCGGGCGGCACATCTACGATGCGTTCGAATACAAGATCCAGTTCGGGGTCGATCTTGAGTTCATTGCTCATCAGGTCATTCATTTTTCGGCTCCTTTTGTTGCTGCTGTAATGTTTGTAAATAAGCGTCGAGTTGGTCCAGGCGCTGCTCCCAGAATCTTCGATATTCCCCCAGCCAATCGGTAGCGGCCTGCATGGGCTTGGCTTCCAGCTTGCAGGGCCGCCACTGTGCTTCTTTACTACGAGTGATCAACCCGGCATGTTCCAGTACCTTTAGATGCTTGGTGACGGCGGGCAGGGACATCTCGAAAGGCTCCGCCAATTCCGTCACCGAAGTCTCGCCCAATGCCAGGCGCGCCAGGATGGCACGGCGCGTTGGGTCTGCCAGAGCGGCGAAAGTGGAACTGAGTTGGTCTGTAGCCATAGTTGTGATCTTTTATTTAACCAAATGGTAAAATACAATGCATCGCTATTTATTGTCAACCCCCTGTAGTGTTGCTATAAAATTCGCTGATGGTAAGCAAGCTCCCAGACGAAAAGAACTACATCACGCCCGAAGGTTTCGCGGTACTCAAAGCCGAGTGGGATCAACTATGCAAAGTGGAACGCCCCAGTGTGGTAAGGGATGTGTCGTGGGCGGCATCCAACGG
>DATBPY010000215.1:0-5484 GCA_036561085.1 Methylophilaceae bacterium
CCATAACTTGGCCTTTTCCTTGATTTCATTCACGTCGATTTGCGTCAGCATACCTTGTTCCACTAATAGTGCACCATCCACCCACACGTGGCTTACCTGTTCTCGCCCCGCAGCGTAAACCAGATGTGAAAGCGGGTCGTAGCATGGGGTGGTTTCCGCTGCAGAAAAGTCAACAGCGGTCAGGTCGGCGCGTTTGCCTATCTCAATGGAGCCTATGTCGTTCTCCAGACCAAGCGCTTTGGCCGCGTTGATGGTTGCCATCTGCAACGCCTGCCGTGCCGGTAATGCTTCGGCATCACCGCTGACTCCCTTTGCCAGCAAGGCAGCCAAACGCATCTCGGCAAAGATATCCAAAGCGTTGTTGCTGGCTGCGCCATCCGTGCCCAATCCTACATTCACCCCTTGCGTCAGCAATGCCTTGATCGGCGCAATACCACTTGCCAGCTTAAGGTTAGAGGCCGGGCAATGCGCGATATGACAACCATGCTCTGCCAATAATTCTATTTCACTAGAGGTGAGATGCACCCCATGCGCCGCGATCAGGCTGGGGCCGACCAGCCCCAGATTAGCCAAGCGTTGCAACGGACGCAGCCCGAACTCAGCCTCGCTTTGCGTGATCTCATCCAGGGTTTCGTGCAAATGTGTGTGAATATTGAGATTAAGCTGCTCGGCAAAGGTAAGTATCTTTTCAAAACTACGGTCACTGACGGTATATGGTGCATGAGGTGCCAGACAAGTCGTGATGCGGCCGTGCGTGTTATCGCGCAGTGCATCACGTACCGCAAAGCCTTTATTCAGATAGTCATCATCATCGGTTGCATAAGCGCTAGGAAAATCCAGCACCACCAGACCGAGTACGGCGCGCATGCCCGCTTTTTCAACTGCCGCGGCTGTGGCAGTCGGGAAAAAGTACATATCGGAAAAACAGGTGATGCCGCCGCGCAACATTTCGGCGCAGGCCAGCATGGTGCCATCTCCCACGAAAGCCTCGGAAACATGCGTCGCTTCGGCAGGCCATATATGTTCATTCAACCAGCGCATCAGGGGCAAGTCATCGGCAAGCCCACGCATCAAACTCATGGCAGCGTGAGTATGTAGATTGATGAGGCCGGGGATCAACACATGATTTTCCAACTGCACAGTACGTTGGGCAACGTATTTGTGTTCTGCTTCAGCTTGCGGCAACAGATCAACAATGCGCCCCCCATCAACCACAAGAGCATGATGCTCAAGTGTTGTAGCGCTAGGGATGACCGGAATTATCCAGCGCGCCGCGATGATTTGGTCTACATTCATTGCTTATAGGGTAATGGCAAAAAAAAGCCCCGACCAGCGGGGCTCTTTTAAACAGCTAATCAATCATCAAGGTTGTTTTTGTACTTCGATCTCAACAACCACGCGACGGTTAGGTTGCAGGCAATCGATAAGCTTCTTGCCGCGTACGCCATCGCAAGCTGCTACAGGGTCCTTCTCACCCTTGCCGACTGCATGCAGACGACTTGGCTCTATACCCTGGCTGGCAATGTATTTCTGTACTTGTTTGGCACGACGCTCGGACAGTTTTTGGTTGTAGCCTTCATCACCGACACGGTCAGCATAACCGGTGATTAATACCAACTCGACTTCCGGATGTGCTTTCATTTTTTCTACGACTTCGGTGTTCAGAATCTGCTTGCCCTCGGCCTTCAAAGTATCTTTGTCGAAACCGAACAACACTTCTGCCTGCAACGTCACCTTATCAAAAGCTGCTGGTGCCGGGCCTTCAGGTGCTGGGGTCTCAGCCGGTGCTGCTTCCGGTGCCGGTGGTGGCGGTGCTACTTCAGCCGGTGCTGGAGCTGGTTCCGGTGCGGCCATAGGCTCAGGAGCCGGTTCGGCTGCTGCTACCGGTGTAGGCGCGCCGAATTTGAATATCACGCCGAAGTTAAGGTAGGTATTGCCTACGTTTTCGTCGGTATGGATATTGGCCGCGTTTACATTTGCTTCTGCATTACTCCAGACATAACGTAAATCTGCTTGCAGGCCGATATTATCCGTGACGAAATATTGCGCACCCACACCCACATTTGCCATCCAGGAAGTATTGTTACCTGAAATAGGAACGCCGCCAACGGTATAGTTGATCTTGTTTTGCGCAATGCCCAAACCTGCCAGCACGAACGGACGGAATTTATCACGATCGAACAGGTACAGCGCATCCACACCTAATACAGTCTGGCGGTAATTACCTGAAGCCGGGAAGCCACCTATGTTGTTTTTGGCGTCGGGATCGGAAGTGGTCAAACCCAGTTGTACATCCCAATGATCGCTAAGTTCTTTACCGATCCGCACGCCGTAAGCAGCTTCGGTACTTTTTGCTTCCAGATCGCTATCGGCATGCATGATCCCCAAACTGGGCATTACATACCAGGAACCTTGATAGGCATCATCGGCAAATACTCCTGCACTGAGAGATAAGCCGAGACTGGCGGCAACAGCGAGACTGATAAATTTTATTTTCATGCGAGCGACTCCTTATGGGTTTAGACCTGTTGGTGACTATAACTAAAGCTGTTACTGATTGCAACGGCTATATCGTCACGCAGCAACGCTCCAGCGTACTTCGTGGCATTTTTGCAACATATCTTGTACTTTTTGCATATGTTGGCGCCGTATGGATGCAACACGCTGCTCATTAATACAAAGAGCACCGCGAAACCCCAGATAATCCGCCTGTAATGCCGAGAGCGGAGCGATATCGGCATATTGCAACGATCCCGCCAGCCCTACGAACAGGCCTAACCTATGTGCTTCCTCGACAAATTCGGCGAGCGCCGGGATTGACAAGTGATTTCTCAAACTGTTCCCGTCTTTATTTGCGGTATCCAACATTACGCCGTAAAAACCCGCTTCGGCGAAATCCATCAGCATATTCAATGGGACAAACATATCCGCAAAAAAAACGGCAATAAGCTTGATACCGCGCTTGGTTACCGGCTGTAATGCTTGCATGCAATGGTGACATTCCGATGATGGAAAAAAACCTATCTTGACCACATCCACACCGGTTGCAGAAATCGTTTCTACGGCATTTAACAAAATGTCCGGTTGCATGGGCAGATCGCCCACCGTGGCGCTGACCAGTTTGCGACCGGCAATAAACTTCGTCACTTGCTCAATCGTAGTGACAGGCAATGCCCCCAACGCTCCTTGTTCGGGATTTTTCAGATCTATCAGGTCGGCACCGCATTCCAGCGCGATCGCCGCTTCTTCAAGGTTGGTGACGCTGGCAAGGAACAGACTCATGCGAGGTTCTCCCCGTTTTGCTCCGCACGAAAATTGGTGATCGCCTCCATCAACCAATCCCATGCTTCTTTTTCACGTTCCCCGGCGGTCTTCTCCATGGCAATGGAAAGATATCTGATCTCCGTATCGATCTTTTCCGCCGGAAGCATATGCAAGCGACTCACCAATACCGCCAGTTCCACCACCGCCGCCTGTGCGCGATTAAAACCGCGAAACGGTGCATGCATCTGTTCATGAACGACGCGAAACCATAGTTGCGGACGTACTGTGTCTTCAACCACTTTCACCAATTCCAATTCACGATGCGCTAATACACCCTGCACTACCCATCCCTGTATTTTGCCGGCAGCCCTCACCGGCCATTCGCGTTTACCGATCAGGCTACCTGCGAACATGCGCACATCATCCGTCAGGTTAAGCACTGCGGTTTTTGCGCGTAATAGATTATCCAAGCTGGTCGACGGACGGAACGGCGCGATCAATACCAAACCATCGACCTCGCGTATGCCGAACGGCGCGACATGGGCGCTACCATCCGCATTCAAACTGGTGACTATGGTTTCAAAGATCATTACATCTTTCGTACTCATTGCTTCTTCTTTTTCATGCGTGAAGCTTCGCGATGCGCCACACGACCTCGAGCGTCGGGTTTGGCTGTGTTGCTGCCCCATTTCAATTCTTCATCCTGGATATAACGTTTGCCCAATTGCCAGGCGATCTGCGCGCGTGCAAGTTCAACGCCGAGATAGAACGCGTGGGAAGCATCGTGCTCCACTTTGAGATGCGGGTACAGGCGGAATGGGTCGATCTCAGTGAACAATCCATCGCGGTTATAGATATGCACCCCGGCTTCAGTCACTTGTATACGGAAACTCGGGTCTTTGATCATGGACGCGATCTCTACCACTTCTTCCTCGGTATAAGGGAAGGGGCGACGGTCGTGCAACCCCAGCAAGTCGCCGGAATAGTCTCGCGGCAAACGTCTGTCCTGGCTGGCGGCAAACATCACCCGACGCGCGATATCGGCTTCCGTAACGGCATTGCGGGCATGCGGACTGACCGAAGTGGTAAGCACGGCCTCGATGCCCAATTCAGCAATGATACCGAACAACAAAGCGTTGATGCCGGTGGTGTCGGCGTCCGTCAATTCAGTCAGATTGCCTATGCCCATCATGATGTCTATGTCCGGGAATTTCTTGCGCAATTTGTAATAACGCACCAGAGAGGCAGCCAAACCGAATGGAATGGGGTCGAGAATAGGGTCTGCCAGAAATGGACGGCCTTTCTTCAGCATGGCATTAACGGCTCTATATAGCGAAGCATTACTTCCCGGTTTAGCGGAGATCAGGACAGGCGTGGCAGCCACTTCCTCCGTGATCCACAGGCTTTTTTCCGTCAGGCTGAGCAGATAATCCGCCCCGGCTTTGCCCCCGCACAACAGATCGTCGTTCTGCATGGAATCCACGCTGACCTGATAATCGGCGGCTTTCAGTGCCTGCACTGCATCATGCAGATGCGGAAACGGCACATTGGGAATGCAGCCAACATCGATGACATCTGCTCTTTGGGCTTTGTATTCTGCAGCTCGCAGCAATATGCCTTCCACGCTCAGATAAGGTGCATCCACGATCTCTGCGAAGATCAGCGTTTCGTATTTCGATAAGTCGGGAGCTTTTCCGTCATGACCGAAATATTGCGGCAGATCCTTCATATCCTTGGGCCCGCGATCGACCGGCACGCCGTATTTTTCGGCCAGAACTTCCAGCTCTCCCTGGCACAAGCCCGGTACCAATATCCGGTCGGCACCGCGCGCATCGGGTAAACGACGGGCAATGAATTCGGGGGTCATCAGCGCGGCCACAGATATTCCCAGTTGCGCCACCTGGTAATCGAAATCGGTCGGCTGCATCGCCGTCAGCGTCTTGTTCAGGCTACTTTCGGCCAGCTTTCCGGTCAGGAAGAGGATGTTGTTTTTAGACATGCCAGATGGGCCTTGATCGCACTTTGCAGTTGCGCAGCATCTTCTACCACGGTGGTCGCTTCAAAAGTCTTGAGGGTTGCCACATTCGCCAGGTCTATACGACGCGGATACACCTTCACCATATTGTCGCGCGGCGCCTCCGATTCCAACTCGGTATCGGTATCGCAAGCGAATACGATACTGGGCACGCGGCATTTGCCTGCCTGTGCGTAGATATTGGT
>DATBPY010000216.1:0-3056 GCA_036561085.1 Methylophilaceae bacterium
GTTGAAGTTGTTCGCGATGTTAGGGCTGTGTTTCGTGCTGGTGATGGTCGCGCTCGACCAGACCGTCATCGGTACTGCATTGCCGACCATCGTCAGCGAACTGAACGGCTTCGACCTGTATGCCTGGGTAGGTACTTCCTATCTGCTCACTTCAGTGATGACCGTTCCCGTGTTCGGCAAGCTCGGCGACGAGCATGGCCGCAAGCCGTTCGTGCTTTTTGCCATCATCTTGTTCACGGGGGCTTCCATGTTATGCGGCATGGCGCACAGCATGCTGGAACTGGTGTTGGCGCGCGCATTGCAGGGCGTAGGCGGCGGCATGTTGATGGCGACCTCTTTCGCCTGTATTCCCGATCTGTTCCCCGAGCCCAAAGAGCGCTTGCGCTGGTTGGCTTTATTCAGCACATCATACGGGCTGGCCAATGCCGTCGGCCCGACGCTGGGCGGCTACCTGGCGCAATATTGGGGCTGGCGCTGGGTGTTCTTCGTCAATCTGCCGGTCGGCATCATCAGCCTCGCGTTCGTGTGGAAATACCTGCCGAGGATACGTAATACCGACCATCCGCCATCATCACTGGACTGGTTGGGCTCGCTGTTGATCGCCCTGGTGCTGGGCTGTCTGCAACTGCTGGTGGAGTGGCTGCCGCAACACAAACCGCTAGGTCTGCTGGTCGCACTGGGAGTGACGGCCGTTGCCGCAGGTTTCACACTGGTGTGGTGGGAGCGCCGTTGCGAGAACCCAGTAGTGCCTTTGGAGATGTTCCGTCATAACACCATTGCCAGGTTATTCGGCCTGTCTGTGATGATGGGTTTTTGCATGTTCGCAGTGATGTATTACGCACCGCTGATGTTCCAAGGCGGTTTCGGGCTGACGCCGAACCAGGCCGGGATATTGGTCACGCCGCTGGCGGTATTCATCACCGTCGGCAGCATCGTCAACGGACGACTCGTCACCCGTTTGCCTTCGCCCAAATGGATACTTTATGCCGGGCTGGCGTGCTTCACGCTATCCGCAGCATCCATGACGCAAGCTTCATTAGGCACTTCGCATAAACTGATCGCATGCGAGATGGCACTTGCCGGCCTGGGGCTGGGTTTCATATTGCCTAACCTGACTCTCATCGCCCAGGTCAGCGTGGTGCGCACGCAGATAGGCGTGGTGACGGCGATGCTGCAATCCACGCGCATCGTCGGCAGCATGATAGGCACGGCGGTGATCGGTTCCATCATCTCCAACTTCTACGTATCCAGGATAAACTCAATCGTTGTGGCGGAAAAAGTCACGCAATGGTTCTCATGGCTGAAAGACCCGCAGATACTGTTCAACCACGCGCGTGAAACGAAGTTCACCCAGGTGGCGACCGCTGCAGGCCATGACGCGGCCGCTTTACTATTGCAGGCAAGGCACGCGTTGATCGGTGCTATCCACTATAGCCAGTGGTTCGTCGCGTTCTTCGTGCTGTTCGCATTCTGGCTGGTGTATTGGATGCCGCCGATCAGCATTCGCGGGCAGCAGGTACAACAGCTAGACCCTCATGCATGATCGATTCAAACGATAACTTTTTTGGGAAAATCAAAAATAACCCTACTCTCGAATTAGGTTAATATTTTGTTTGCTTTATAAAAACTAATTAAAGAAAACAAAATAAATGAAAACCAAAAGGGGGCCGTCATGCAAGATCAACAAGGATTTCGCTTTACCGGTACTGGGGGTGAGTATTTTCGTATCTGGATCGTCAATCTTTTTTTAACCATCATTACATTCGGCATCTATTCCGCTTGGGCCAAGGTCAAACGGATGCAATATTTTTATCGCAATACCTGGCTCAACGGTTCCAGTTTCGATTATCACGGTTCGCCTTATGCGATCCTGAAAGGGCGCATCATTGCGGTGGTACTGTTCGGTGCTTACAACATCACCATCAAAACGGCACCGCCTGTGGGCGCGGCGATTCTCCTGCTGATAATGGTCGCGATGCCGCTGCTGATCGTGAAGTCATTCCAATTCCGGTTGCGCAACGCGAGCTATCGCGGTTTGCGTTTCAGTTTTGTAGGCACCATCAAAGCGGCTTACCTCAATTTCATCTTTTATCCGCTGTTAGCCCTCATCAGCCTGACGTTGCTGTCGCCGCTGGCACAACAGCGCATCAAGAAATACCAACACGAAAACAGCCGCTACGGACAAACCCAGTTCTCATTCACGGCTGGGGTCGGCGGTTTTTATAAGATATATGTGATGGCGGTATTGATGACTATCGTAGTGATCGGGGTCGTTGCAGGCGGGGTAGGCTATCTGATCTACCATATGGGTTCCATGCCTGCAGGCAATGACCCAAAACAATTCTGGAAGTATATCGTTGCGATCTATGTGGGGCTGTTATCGTTGATGTTCATGGTTTCGCCCTATGTCGTGTCGCGCACGCAAAACCTGATCTGGAACAATACTTATCTTGGCCCGCATCGTTTCACTTCCGCTTTGCAGGCCAGGCAACTGTTCTGGATATTCCTCAGCAACATTGTCGGCATCATCGTGACGCTGGGTTTGTTCAAACCGTTTGCGGATATACGGTTCATGCGTTACCACGTGGAGAGCATGGGGTTGCAGATGGAGGGTGACATGGAAAACTTTGTTGCCGAACAGAATCAGGATGTCAGCGCCGTCGGCACTGAAGTTGCGCAGATCTTCGATTTTGATATCGATTTCTGAGGCCGCATGACATCGGTTCCAACTTTTTATTACGATGGCACCAGCAGTAAACGCCATGCCGTATTGCTGACTGCGGCGCATGGCGGCTTGAGTTTGCAGGGTGAGGGGCTGGAACGAGTGATATCTTTCGGCGACATGCGGATCGCGGCGAAGTTGGGTAGTTCGCCGCGCTTGGTGTATCTTGCCGACGGCAGCCATTTCGAAGTGACCGACCATGTCGCTTTCGAGCGCGTGCTGCATGAGGCGGGGTTGGATGCGCATACACTGGTAGCGCATTTTGAAGGGTCGTGGCGCTATGCGCTGGTGGCGTTGTTGCTCTGTATCGCCTGCGGTCTGGCCGGTTTCCGCT
>DATBPY010000217.1:0-36069 GCA_036561085.1 Methylophilaceae bacterium
ATGCGGCAAACTTCCACTGCATCCGCCGCTGCGATCTCTATGGTCATCTCGCCAGTCGCGCGTACCAGACGTACCGATTTTTCGCGCATAGCGCTGGCAAGGTTGGCTTCCAGGATCTCAAGACGTGAACTCATTTAATAATTAGCTAGATTTGTTTTATCGGACTAAGCCTATCGGGCTATCGTATTCGTGCGTTTGATCTTCTTTTGCAATTGGATGATGCCGTACAGTAATGCCTCAGCGGTAGGCGGACAGCCCGGCACATAGACATCCACCGGTACGATACGATCACAACCGCGTACCACGGAATAGGAATAATGGTAATAACCGCCGCCATTGGCGCAAGAGCCCATAGAGATCACCCAGCGCGGCTCGGCCATCTGGTCATAGACTTTGCGCAGCGCGGGTGCCATCTTATTGATCAGAGTACCGGCAACTATCATCACATCGGATTGACGCGGGCTACCGCGAAATACGATGCCGAAGCGATCCAGGTCGTATCGTGCTGCTCCTGCATGCATCATCTCTACCGCACAACAGGCAAGACCGAAGGTCATCGGCCACATCGAACCGGTGCGCGTGTAGTTGATCACCGTGTCCAGGGTGGTGGTGACGAAACCTTTATCCATCAAGCCTTCGATGCTCATGGCCCCACCTCGTAACTCATTATTTGGGTCACTCCCACTCTAAAGCTCCCTTCATCCATTCGTAGATGAACCCAACGACGAGTATGCCCAGAAACAGCATCATGGATAGGAAGCCGAATATGCCGATATCTTTCAACACGACCGCCCAGGGAAACAGGAAAGCGATCTCGAGATCGAACAGGATGAACAGGATGGCGACCAGGTAATAGCGCACGTCGAATTTCATGCGTGCGTCTTCGAACGCTTCAAAGCCGCATTCGTAGGGGGAATTCTTTTCATTATCGGGGCGGCTCGGGGCGACGATTCTCCCAAGCGCGATGGGCAGTACTCCGATGGCTAAACCAACGAAGATGAATAACAAAATCGGGAAGTAATTTTCCAGCATTTTTATCCAGTAAAACCCCGAGTAACACTCTTCAGACTGACCTTTCGATTATGCTGGATAGAGGGCTACGCGGTCAACAAGATGCAAGGCCTTAAGCGCACTTTTTTACATGAAGTTTTTTTGATGCGAACACGTACGATAAACGGTTCACGCCTTCACCTCGAAAAACTTCTCCACCTCAGTCAATACTTTAGTGCGCCGGAATGGCGGCAGGCTCTGCCAGATGCGCTTGCCGTATGACTTGGTCAGCATGCGCGGATCGCAGATCATCAGTACGCCCCTATCGGTTTCATCACGTATCAAACGCCCGGCACCTTGCTTCAGGGTGATGGCCGCATAAGGCAGTTGATATTCCATGAATGCATTCTTGCCTTCGGCATTCAGCTTATCTATGCGCGCAGACAATACCGGATCGTCCGGCGGTGCGAACGGCAGCTTATCTATGATCACCACCGACAGCGCTTCGCCTTTGACGTCCACTCCCTCCCAGAAACTTTGCGATCCCACCAATACTGCATTGCCGAGTTTGCGAAAGCGTTCCAGTAACTCGGAACGCGTAGCGTCGCCCTGTATCAGTAACGGATATATCAGCCCATCGCGATCGAAAGCATTCTGCAACCAGCCATGTATTTCGCGCATGGCGCGCAAGCTGGTACACAGCATAAAAGTTCTGCCGCCCGCCGCCTTGATGACAGGTAGCGCCGCTTCAGCTACGGACAAGATGTAATCGGGATGATTCGGATCAGGCAAACCCTGCGGCGCATACAACAATGCTTGCGCTTCATAATCGAAAGGACTTTCCCAACGTGCAGTCCTGGATTCCAGCAAACCCATTTGATTCAGGTAATGGCTGAAATCGCTTTTTACGGCCAAGGTGGCAGAGGTGAATACCCAGGCGCGCGGCTGCGCGGATATCTGCTTATTGAAAATCTCGGCGACGGACAACGGGGTAGCGTGCAACACTACGGACTGCGTGAATACCTCCACCCAGCGCACCAGATTATCGTCCTCTCCACCCCGCCATTTATTCAATTGCAAATGCAGGGACATCGCCCGCTGCCAGCAATTTTCCAGCCCTGGGCCGCGTTCGGCTTGAGTTTGCAATAACTTGCCCAGTTCCAGCAGTTTTTCGTCGACATTATTTAAAGCACTGTCGAAGTCTTTTAGCTGCAAAGCCCGCTGCACCGGCATTCTTGAGCCTTCCAGACCGAACACCAAACGGAAATCGCGTACTGCTTTTTCCAGTCCGGCGGTCAACGTAGGCAGGTCTACACAATCCTTGGCAGCGGTGAGATATTCACTATGCGCATCGCGCGCCAATTCCATCAGAAAACTGGTGGAAAGATCCTCGCCGAAGAACAACCCGGCTGTCTCCGGCAGTTGATGGGCTTCGTCGAAGATCACGGTGTTGGAGGCCGGTAATAATTCTGCCACCCCTTCGTCGCGCAGCATCACGTCGGCAAAGAACAAATGATGATTCACTACCACCACTTCCGCTGCCAGCGCGCGTTTACGTGCTTCCATCACAAAACATTCCTTGTAATCCGGACACTCCTGCCCCAGGCAGTTATCGCGAGTAGAAGTCACTGCCGGCCATACCGTGGCATTCTCGGGCACAGTGGGTAGATCGTTCTTGTCACCGCTCTGACTGGTTTCAGCGAAGCGCTTGATCAGATGGATATATTGCGCATCTTCACGGCTCATGAAACGCCCTTCGTTCACCGCACGTTTCATGTGGTAATGACAGACATAATTGGCACGGCCTTTGAGAATGGCCGTGGTCACCGGCGCTTTCAGCGCATCGCGTATAGCGGGCAGATCGCGAGCGAATAATTGGTCTTGCAAGGTTTTAGTACCGGTGGAAATAATGACCTTGCCGCCCGAAAGCAGTGCCGGCACCAGATAGGCAAAGGTCTTGCCGGTACCGGTACCGGCTTCGGTGACCAGCGTTGCATTATCGGTAATGGCTTGCTGGATCGCCTGCGCCATTTCCAATTGCTGTTGACGCTGACGGTAACCGGTGATGGCCCCAGCCAAGGGGCCATCGGTACCAAAAATCTGCTCAAGATCAGACATCAACACCAGTGAGGGTCTGGCAACTCCGAGAAAACGCGCTTCAAACCTTCCGACCAGCCTTTGCGTAACATGTTGAAATACGGATCGGTATCGGTGATGCGGATCAGACAATCGGCCTTGAAGCTATCTGTAGGGTACATGAACAGGTCGATAGGCATGCCGACCGAAAGGTTGCTGCGTATGGTCGAGTCGAATGACACCAGCGTACATTTAGCCACTTCGTTAAGATCGCTTTTTATATTGATGACACGGTCCAGGATAGGCTTGCCGTATTTAGTCTCGCCGATCTGGAAATACGGCGTCTCAGCCACGGCCTCGATAAAGTTACCCGCAGCATAGATGTTGAACATCCTGGGCGCTTCGCCCCTGATCTGACCGCCCAGCAATAGGGCCTGATTAAAATCGGTCTGATGTATTCTTAGATGCTCACCGTCTTCCTCGTGCACTGCACGTAAGGCATCGCCCACTACGCGCGCTGCGTCGAACATATTATTCACGCTATGCAGATTGGGAGTGACTCCTTCTTTGATATTGTTGTGCAAATGGCTGATCACCGCCTGCGAGATAGCCAGATTGCCCGAAGTGAGCACCACCAACACCCGGTCTGCCGCCTCGGAGAAGATATTCATCTTGGGAAAATTGGCAACATGGTCGACGCCTGCATTGGTGCGGGAATCAGAGGCCATCACCAAGCCGGTTTCGAGTAATACACCTACACAATAAGTCATGATTTAAACAAGCTGAAAGAACAGAACGGACTCCATGATAGCCGCCCCGCTTCTCTTAAACAATACGGTGTAGAGATTCATAAACCACGTGGTCAAAAAACTCAGCCTACATCATGTTATCTGGCTTGAATGTTGCTTGATTGTTACTATAAAAACGAACAGCAAAATCAAGAATTTTAGGCATGAGTCCAGCTTCCATGTCGCCGGAGCAAGCCATGAAGGAAAATATTTGAACTTATTAATTTTCAGCTGTGTCAGGTTAAACTTGATGCCATGAAGCTGCAGAGCACACACAATGCGCCGGAATTAGCCTACGGGCTGAGCGAGGACACCTACGACGAGATGCTCGACTCTCAGGGACAAGTTCGTCCGCACTGGGCCACCTTGATGCATGCCCTGGAGGAGCTTGGAGGCGGTGAGTTGGAATCACGCCAGCAAGAAGCCCACAAACTATTGCGAGAAAACGGCGTTACTTACAATATCTACGGCGACCCCGACGGTATCAACCGACCATGGCAGCTTGACCCGTTACCGCTATTGATCTCCGGCGAAGAATGGCGTGAGATCGAGACCGGGCTGCTGCAACGCGCCGAGTTGCTCAATCTGATCCTAACCGACCTTTACGGGCCGCGAGAGCTGATCAAAAAGAAGTTGCTGCCGCTCGAGCTGATATACAACCATGATGGATTCCTGCGCGCTTGCGATCAGGTCAAGATACCGGCAAGTCGCCAGTTGGTGTTCTATGCAGCCGATCTCGCGCGCGGGCCCGATCAGAAGATGTGGGTCATCGGCGACCGTACCCAGGCACCTTCTGGTGCCGGCTACGCGTTGGAAAACCGCATGGCGGTATCGCGTGTACTGCCTCAACTTTTCCGGGATTCACAGGCATACCGCCTGGAGCGTTTTTTCCAGTCCATGCAAGTCAGCCTGAACACGATCGCCGCGCCGCGCATAGAAGCGCCGCGTATCGTGGTACTGACTCCCGGCCCGTTCAATGAGACCTTTTTCGAGCATTCCTACCTGGCTTCTTTTCTAGGCTATTCGCTGGTACAGGGTAGCGACCTGACTGTGCGCGATGGCCATGTCTGGCTCAAATCGCTCACGGGCTTGCAACGCGTGGACGTCATTTTGCGTCGTGTGGACGATAACTATTGCGACCCGCTGGAGTTACTCGAGGATTCGTGCCTCGGCGTACCGGGATTGCTCGAAGTTGCCCGGCGCGGCAATGTTTCGATCGCCAACCCGCTAGGTAGCGGCGTATTGGAGAATCCCGGCATCCAGCCTTTCCTGCCTGCCATCGCCCGGCATTTCCTTGGGCAGAACCTCAAACTGCCGACTGCTGCCACCTGGTGGTGCGGGCAGCCCAAAGAAATGGATTTTGTACTCGCCAACCTGGATGAATTCGTCATCAAATCGATCTATAGACGCCCCGGCGAGCGTTCGGTATTCGGCTCCCAGCTAAGCAAGAACGAACTCGCAACATGGCGCGACCGCATACGGGCAAATCCGAAGCTCTATATCGGGCAGGAACATGTCAGCTTCTCTACGGCACCCTCGGTCACCTCACAGGGCCTCGATCCGCGCAAGATATTGCTGCGTTGTTTCGCGGTAGCGCGACATAACGGCTATGAGATCATGCCAGGCGGCCTTACCCGCAGCGCACCGGAAAAAGGCGATATGCCGATCACCGGGCAAATGGGCAGTATCAGCAAAGACACCTGGATCATCGCGGCTGAACCACAATATGCCACCGCAAATATTAGTCAGGCACCGTCCCTCTCTTCCAGGAATCATCGCAGCGATGCGTTGCCCAGCAGGGCTGCGGATAATATCTTCTGGGTGGGTCGCTACGCCGAACGCGCAGAAGGCAGTGTGCGCCTGCTACGCGCTACGGTAAAAAAACTCTACATCAATCCGGAGCCGGATAATGCCAGTTATCAGGCGTGCATCCGTAATCTTCTTAGAAGCATCACCAGTCTGACCGGAACGTGGCCGGGATTCTTCTCCGAAGAACCGGAGATACTGTTAAGACAACCTGAAGTCGAACTGCTTTCCGTGACTCTGGATGAAGACCGGATCGGCAGCTTAGCGCATTCACTGCGGCGTTTGATAAAAGCGGGTTATGCGGCACGGGACTTATGGTCTTCAGATACCTGGCGGGTAATGGATGAGCTGGAAAACGGCCTGATGCAATCGCAACAGGCTGATGAAATGGCGCTGTGGCAGATGCAAGGCAATATGGACATGCTCATCACCACGCTTTCCGCGTTGAGCGGTCTGGTGATGGAAAGCATGACGCGCAATGACGGCTGGCTGTTCCTCGATATCGGGCGCAGACTGGAACGCGGCCTGCAGTTGATCTCCATCCTGCGCACCGCTTTCTCGGTAAAACATGAATCCAATGTGGAGACACAACTGATCGAATCGTTGCTAAACGCCAGCGACAACCTCATTTGCTACCGCCAGCAATATCGCAGCTACTTCGAATTATCTTCATTCCTGGAACTATTACTGCTAGACGAAAATAATCCGCGTTCGCTTATTTATCAGATCCTCCGCCTGCAAGAACATGTCGCGAAAATCCCCAGCGAGAATTCGGCACGAGGCCTCAGCACAGCGCAGCGCTTGACGCTGGAAGCCGGCACTATGATCAAGCTGGTCAACCTGAATAAGCTGCTGGAAGTTTCCAAAAACGGTATGCACGAACATCTGGATCAGCAATTGAGCCGGCTTTATTACTTACTCAGCGCATTATCCGATGCCATCAGCACTGAGCACTTCCGTCATGGCAGCGCACCGCAACCTTTATAGAGCAAACCCTATGCGCTATCGAGTCACTCACACCACCAGCTACGAATATGCCGATCAGGTCGGGGCATCCTACAACGAAGCCTGTTTGCTGCCGCGCACCTGCCCGCAGCAAACCTTGCTGGCAGCCCGCTTGGAGATATCCCCGGCTGAAACCGATTTCAGGGTCCGGGAAGACTTCTTTGGGAACCAAGTGGCTTATTTCTCCATCCATCAACCCCATAACGAATTCAGTATCACGTCCATCAGCGAAGTACAGGTCTACCCTGCCGCCACCCAACTGAATTTTTCACAGGGTATGGCCTGGGAAACGGTAAGGGAAATGCTGGAAGAAAACATGAGCCCGCAGAATCTGGAGGCGCGTCAATACGTATTGGATTCGCCGCTTATCAAAGCCAGCCACGAATTATCTTTTTATGCGCAGGATTCTTTTTATCCCGGCAGGCCATTGCTGGAAGCGGTATATGATCTGATGCAACGCATTTTTCACGACTTCACATTCGATCCCGAATTCACCACGCTTGCCACGCCTTTAAGCGAAGTACTGGAACACCGCCGCGGGGTATGCCAGGATTTTGCGCATCTAGCCATCGGCTGCCTTCGTTCACAAGGCTTGGCTGCGCGTTATGTTAGCGGCTATATCGAAACTCTACCGCCGCCGGGTGAAGAAAAACTGGTGGGGGCCGATGCCTCGCATGCCTGGTTTGCCGTATTCATTCCCGAACAGGGCTGGATGGATTTCGACCCTACTAACAACCAGGTACCGAACGACCAGCATATTACCGTAGCATGGGGGCGCGACTATAGCGATGTCACGCCGCTCAAAGGAGTGATCTTCGGTGGAAAAGATCATGAATTGAATGTGTCGGTAGACGTGCAACGTTTAGAAGAATAGTCGAAGCTTATTAATACGTACTTTTAATCAATAGTGTGCGCTTATGCACAGACGCCGCAATCGCGTCCGGGTAACTTTCCTGCATTCTCGGAAAATTTACGAGCATCACAACTTATGAAGGCGAGACATTAAATGGTACGGCTGAAATTTTTTATTGAGCTTAATTACGAAGTCGACAACTACCCTGCCGATTTCATTTTCAACATCCATGCTGCGCAAACCCAGTCACAGTCGCTAGTCACGGAAAATCTTCAGGTCAATCAGCCTGTGCCGGTTTCGCTATATACCGATCCGCTCAGGGGCAATCGTTATGCACGGCTACGTGCCGAGCCCGGCAGTCTGACGGTGCGCTATGACGCAACTGTGGATATCTTGCACCATATTGCCTCGCCCGATAGCGTTCAAGAAGTACCTATCGCGGAGCTCCCATGGGAAGCTTTACCTTATATCTACCCCAGCCGCTACTGCCAATCTGATCGGCTACAGCAAGTAGCCAACAGTGAATTCGGTGGTCTGCAGCATGGATATTGGCGGGTAAGAGCGATTCAGGACTGGGTCAAACAACAAACCAAATTCGTCTCCGGCAGTTCCAATGCCACTACTTCTGCGGTCGACACGCTGACGGAACAAGTCGGCGTTTGCCGCGATTTCGCTCACTTGATGATCGCTTTGTGCCGCGCGCTCAATATCCCCGCGCGTTTCGCCACGGGGATCGACTACGGCGCCGATCCTGTTTTCGGCCCTACCGACTTCCATGCCTATGTCGAAACCTATCTCAGCGGTCGATGGTATTTATTCGACGCGACCGGGATGGCTTTACCCACCGGGTTGATCCGATTGGGTGTTGGACGCGATGCGGCCGATGTATCCTTTGCCACCATCTTCGGCGCAGTTAGATCGATCCCGCCGGTGATCGGGATCGAAGCCATCGAAGATACCGATAACGGCATTGTATTACCGTATGCCTGTGTCGACGCGATCTCTACCCACGACGGAAACTGATCTCTTCCAAGCCATCTTTTAGAGGCGACTTTCTAGAGTAGCAATCCAGCAAATTGCCCCTCCTGCCCATTAGTGGCGCCTTTAGCTGCCCATTTTCCCATTCAGGGAATTATGAGTCTTGTAAGAATCTTCTGACGATAAAACAAGACAAATCAAACTGTTTTCTATATGCCGTCTGCGGAAAAATGGCCTCGTCGCAACAACTAACCAACGAGGGTCGTCATGAATACTAATACAGCGCGTTTTGCTCCAAACTCCTCACCACGCATGAATGTCGCGTGGCCGCTCAATAGCACGATGATGCAGGCTCCGCATAGCCCATTGCAGAATCATCTTCTTGCCGCTTTACCGACTGAAGATTTCGATCGTCTGTCACCGCATCTGGAATTAGTGTCTATGCCTGTTGGTGAAGTTCTTCATGAAGCTGGCGGTCGCATGCAGTATGTCTATTTTCCTACGACGGCCATCATATCGCTGGTCTCTGTTTTGGAAGATGGGGCTACTGCTGAAACTGCGATCATAGGCAACGAAGGCGTACTCGGCATGTCGCTGTTGATTAACGGAGGAACCACTCCTAGCCGCGCAATCGTGCAAAACGCCGGTTTCGGCTACAAAGTGAAGGTGCAGTTATTGAAGAATGAATTCGATCATGGCGGCCCTTTGCTGCATGTATTTTTGCGTTACTTCCAGACACTCATTACCCATACGGCACAAACCGCAGTTTGCAATCGCCACCATACGGTTGAGCAACAGCTTTGCCGCTTTCTGTTAATGAGCTTGGATAGACTGACTTCCAATACCGTCACCATGACGCATGAACTGATCGCGACCATGTTGGGCGTACGTCGCGAAGGTGTCACGGAAGCGGCAGGCAATATACAGCGTGCCGGGATGATCAAGTACAGCCGTGGCAAGATCGAAGTATTGGCCAGACCTAAGTTGGAAAAAGCAGCTTGCGAGTGCTACTCAGTACTCAAGACCGAGTTCGATCGCCTGCTAAGCGACATCCCCGGCAATCACTCTTTCCCTATGCTTGGCCATTCCAGAACGCATTAAATCAATGTCTACTGTCATGAATAACAATCATCCATTACAAGACAACCCCACAACGGGGATGGGCTTTGATAAAGGAATCGAAACTTTTGTCACTGCCCTGCGCGAAGAAGGACTGGATACCGCAGAGCCATATAAAGCAGGGAAAGCTGCCAGCATATCGGAACCAACGGTGAGGTTTCAGGGTGGTATGGCGGCCTTATTCAAGGCGTTCTCGATCGCTCAAGCACGAGGATTGCCGGTGTTGGATGTGAGAGTGGCTTATTATTCCGTTGGATCCCAGTTGGGGTCCTGGTGGGAAATGACTTTTGCAGCCCAACCTTCATATAACGGGCCTTCCTACGGCAGCGTCTGATCGCTACTTTCTCGATTCGATACCGTTAATTTAATTGCGTGAAAGAGCCGCAGTAAACTTGTCGGATTCCGTGATGATGGTTTCAACCGCCAGATCGAATTCCATCGACTTATCAAAGAAATGGCTAATACCTAGCTGCTTGGCACTATTACGATAATGCGGGTATGTATGATTGGTGAGCATGATTACCACAGGCCGCTTGAAGCGGTACTCGGGAGTTTGCGTATGCTTGATGACTTCAAAGCCATTACCTTCAGCCAACTCGATATCCACCAGCATCATATCGAACTGCTCCTCATCCAGTAACTTGATTGCTTCGGCCTGGTTGGCTGCAAATTTTTCCATGACCAACTCTTTACATTCCATCAGGCTCTCTTTGATGACTATTCTCAGCATTTCAGAATCTTCAACCAACAATACATTCATTTTTCTTTATTGCTTTCTTTCATTCAGGCACATCAGGTTATCACTTACTATGCCAGGTCCTACAGTCTATAAGGCTTGGCGGGATAGCATAATCAGGTTTTGTCCTACAAGCTCCTACAGCAATTAGCTACGTGATCAGATTGTTCTTGATAGCATAATAAATAAGATCTGCATTGGTCTTCAAGCTCATCTTCTCCAAAATGCGGGTACGGTACGTACTGACAGTCTTAATGCTGATATTAAGTTCGGCAGCGATATCGGTAGGGCTCAATCCTCCTGCGAGTTTGAAAAATATCTGGAATTCGCGCTTGGATAAGGTTTCATGCAACAACTTTTCTGAGGGATGACTTAATTCATTTGTCATCAGATCGGCAAGTTCAGATGAGATATAGCGCCGACCATTAGCGATAGTTCTGATCGCTTTGATGATCTCATCCGAATCGGCGTCTTTTGATAAATACCCTTTACATCCGCTGCGTATGAGATTCAATGCATATTGCTCTTCGGCATAGCCGCTGAGTATGAGCACGGGGAGATTGGGAGCGATATGCTTAAGATCGTGCAAGGTATCCACACCGTTCTTATCCGGCATGGAAATATCCAGTACCACAATATCGTAATGGTTGGCTCTCACCATTTTAATAGCTTCTATACCGGATGCAGCTTCACCGACTACCTGCAAGCCTTCTTCCAGGTCTATCAGATTTTTCAAACCCTGGCGTACGATGCTGTGATCATCCACCAATAGAATATTTTTCATTGCTTTCGCATGCACCTTGATTACTACAAGGCCACATTCTAGGCAGCTTTTGAGGTTTTGTTAATAGCCTGTGCAAAATTCCACTGGTTTATATGTCTTAGCACCGATCGACACCCCACTCAGGGCAAGGCCCAGATTAAAGCTTGGCTACATTTTGCAGTTGGCGCGGCATACGTTGCGCCGGGATAACAACTCATTTATGTAAAATACATTGTACCAACATTGGGGTTCTAACGAACCGGAGAAAGATTTTATGATGCCAGATCAATCATAATTCAACGCGTGCTACTCCATCTAGTGACTGAAAACGAACCGTAAAATAAATTTTATTTTACTTTGTATCTGATTTATGATGAGACTTTGCTAGCTACTTTTGTTGCCGAACAGATATGAAACAATAGTGAGTACTAAAAATACGAAAAAAAGGATTTTCGCAATTTCAGTCGCCCCGGATGCAATACCGCCAAAGCCGAATATGGCTGCAATAATGGCTATCACGAAAAAGACAATTGCATAGTGAAGCATGATGAATTCCTTTTTTAAGAGCTTGCATTAAACATGAGTTATTGAATCTTGAACCAAAAGATTCAAATAACACCCTAATGAACACTTTAATCAAAGTCTCTTAGCGGAACGAGACGATAACATCCGATATTGCTGTCAGAAATCACTTACATCTATGCAAACGGTCGTCAAACAATTTAATCAGTTAGCGTTAACATTACGGAAATGGGTATTAAAAATCGTCGCCAGCCTGGGCGGACGGACAATTGCCATGCTAACCATCGCGCTTCTGGTTACATTGGCTTCAATCGTATTCAACGACAATTGGATACTCACGCTGCAACGGCAAGATGCATCAATCGGCCGCGCCAGGGATAACATCATTGAATTGAATATGCTGTCTGCTGAATTATTTCACGCAGAAAGCGCGCAGCGCGGTTATTTACTGATGCATCAGCCGGAATATTTAACGGATTACGCGACAGCAGTGGCTGAAACACGCCAAAGTATCAATAAAATCACTGAGTCGCTCATTAAAGACTCACCAGAGGCGTTGTCCTCCCAAGACAGGGAATGGTTATCCACGCTACCGCGAATCCTCGATTCCAAAACCACAGAAATGCAATTGACCGTCAGCCTTGCCATGAGAGGCAATGTGCAAATGGCAAAACAATTGGTCAATCTGGGTAAAGGTACTCAGGATATGGAAAGGTTCATCGATCAAACCAATGCATTGATCACCAAGCAAAATCAGCTTCTTGCAAGCCGCAGGGAAAGCCGCAACGCAACCATGTCCATGGCACGCCAATCATTAGTCGGCGGCGCTTTGTTTTTGATATTTTTAGTAGTGTTAGTACTTAAACAATTATTAGGCGAGATTTCTGCTAAAAATAACCTGCAGTTACAGCTCTCACGGGAAATCGTCACCAAGGAACAAATGCTCAAGGATCAATCGCAATTGCTCAATAGTCTGGCCTTGAATTATCAATCCTATGTAGAAAGCGAACGGCAACAATTATCCCGAGAGTTACACGATGAAATAGGCTCAATACTGACAGCGACCAAGATGGACTTGAGTTGGGTAATGAAAAAAGCTAAGGATACTTTGCCGGAGATTGTGGAAAAACTCACCCGCACCAATAGCTATCTGGATAAGGGGATTAATTTCAAGCGGCAGATCGTGGAATCCTTGCACCCTTCGCTGATGACCACGTTGGGGTTATGGCCCGCCTTGAAATCCCTGGTTGGAGATGCTGCAGACCGCAATCAATGGCAGCTTACCCTCAATGTGCCCGAAGACACTTCCAAAGTGAACGAAACGATCAGCTTGATCGCTTATCGCGTAGTGCAAGAGTCACTGAATAATGCCAGCAAATATGCAGAAGCCACTAAAGTCTCCGTCGATATCATTACAGACGGAAAATATCTGAAACTGGAAATCACGGATAACGGCAAAGGATTTGACGTGGGTTCTTTAGATGGCAATACGCATGGCCTTGCAGGCATGCGCCACCGCGTACTCGCAATAGGAGGCAAGTTTGAAATCACAAGTGCCATCGGTGAAGGCACTTCCACCTGGGTATTGATCCCTCTCAAGCCCTCCTGATTCCGTGAGTTTGTAGTACTTATCCGACAGTAAAATCGGAGCGTGTCGGACTTCTTTCCTTATATAAGCCTCATATGATTGCTCCAACAACGCGAGATGGAATCGCTTTGTTTTATTCATAATCAAACAGGAGCAATAAAATGAAGACATTAAATACATCCGCAGCATTTTTGGCTTTGGCATTGGGCGCAGTAAGTTTCAGCTCAATAGCCGCCAACCTGACCGATCCGGAAACTCAGCCTTTGACTGAAGCATTCCAAAGTCTGGATAAAAACGGCGATGGCGTATTGAGCCAGTCCGAAGCCAGTAAAGATAACGTGTTTACAAAAGGCCATTTCGCCGCCGCAGATACCGATCATGACGGCACATTGGATCCGAATGAATACGGCACTTACAGATCTTCCGTTCAGCAAAAAAACGTTAAGCGTGTGGTATCCGACAGCGTGATTACCACTAAGGCAAAATCCGAGATACTGGCTACCAAAGGCCTGAAAAGCCTGCAGATCAGCGTGAAGACCCACCAAGGTGTGGTGATTCTAAGTGGCTTTGTTGATTCCCCAGAAGCCAAGGCAAAAGCCGAAGAAGTCGTGTCCAAGATTGATGGCGTTAAATCCATTAATAACGACTTGGTCGTAAAGAGTTCGTAAAGAGCACAGCAAAACCAGCTTCTGCTATTTACTACAGATCATGGGTACTACCAAGGATTGATATGGCATCGAATGCCTAATCAAACCATCAGGTAGTACCTGTGTTTTACTTTATGCGGCTTGTTCATTCAGACGCACCGATAAGTCGCAAAAGCGCCATCCTCTGCACCAAAAATTCCTGTAAATGGCATTAGTTATTGCCCATCTCGACTACTAACCCTCTAAATGCCTTATCCAGTATAGGTTATGAGGGTGGCAACATACGGCATGCATTATGCTTCCACAATTTAGTACTATTCTCTGGAGCATTATGATGAAAACCATGTCTGAATCGCAGCAAGCTAAATTACCACAAACCAAGCAAGATCAAAGCTACTTCGTCCCCATGACACTCGCCCAAATGAGGCATGCGCTACTGGAAGTGCCCCATTGGGAGATCGAGAATCACGGTACCGTACTCAAGCGTACTTTCCAAGGTAACAATTTCACCGGTGCATTGATATTGGCTAACAAGATCGGCGTGTTGTGCGACCATGAAGGTCACTGCCCTGAAATGACCGTAGGCCAGAATTACTGCAAGGTCATATTCCAATCGCACGAAGTGGGCGGATTGCAGGAAAACGATTTCATCATGGCGTTCAAAATAAACCAGCTTC
This sequence comes from Methylophilaceae bacterium, assembly GCA_036561085.1. Classification (GTDB taxonomy): domain Bacteria; phylum Pseudomonadota; class Gammaproteobacteria; order Burkholderiales; family Methylophilaceae; genus CAILHX01. Next base: position 14,549 of record DATBPY010000217.1, read on the forward strand.
TGGACAAGCTACGCAAGGCAACCAAGACTTACCATCTGGACCAGTTCGGCCTTATTTCATAATGTAGGTGCATATCGACTCTGGGTTTGGTGGCTATGAGTCGCCAGGCCGGTTGCGGCATGGCCAAAGATAGAATAATCGCTTTATCGTATGAGATAATGCTGCTATCGACTATATCAATACCTCACCTCATTCATTATGGATTTCCTACAGATTCTTATTCTTGCCATCGTGCAAGGCGTTGCCGAACTTTTACCTGTATCCAGTTCTGCTCATGTCATCGTCGCCGAAAAACTCATGGGCCTTGACCCCACAACTCCTCAAATGACGCTGCTGCTGGTGATGCTACATACCGGCACCATGTTCGCCGTCATCGTCTACTTCTGGAAGTCATGGCGCACCACCTACTTCAGCTCCGCATCTGCTTTTCGCGACAATGCGCTTTACATCATCATCGCGACGCTAGTTACCGGCGTAGTCGGCTTGGCGATGTTGAAATTGATTAAACACCTGGTCGCCGGCAATGCTCCCGATTTCGAGATCGAACATCTATTCGGCAATGCAAAGTTGATGGCGGCTTCACTTGCTACCGTCGGCGTGCTGATTATCGTTTCGTCACGCTTTCCTGAGAACGGCAGTACTCGATGGTCTGTACGTATCGCCGCATGGATAGGCGCAGTACAAGGCCTGTGCTTACCGTTTCGCGGCTTCTCCCGCTCCGGGGCCACCATTTCGACCGGCCTGATATTAGGCGTGGTTCGCCGGCAGGCAGAGGAATTCAGCTTCGCGCTGGCTGTAGTATTAACTCCGGCAGTGATACTCAAGGAAGCGTATCGCCTTTACAAGTCACACGTTATTTCTGCAGCAGGGCAAACGCATGAATTGATGCATTTGATCACTCCCAGTTTATTCGGCATGGCGCTGAGTTTTCTGGCAGGATTGATCGCTCTACGGTGGCTTTCGCGTTGGTTGGAACAAGGTCGTTGGCATTATTTCGGAATATATTGTTTGCTGGCCTCGCTGGTAGTACTTTGGGTAGGCTAAGCGCTACTTTTTAATAATTTTTAACGCCAAAAAGGTTTCTGCGCTGCAAATACCTTCCATACGGCATCCATACGATGTACCTCATGCGTCGCCCGGTAACCGTTCCAGCCGGACAGGATGTGTAATGCTTCATGCAGTGCCTTATCCGAATGCTCGCCTGCCAGGCGATGAGCAAGAACCTTGGTGATGGTGATGTCGTTAAGCATACCGAGCACATCTTGCAAGTCGGCCAATTTTTGCAGAAACGGTTCCGTTCTACGCGGCGAGTACAGACTAACGAAGAACTCGGCGGCATAGCGCAGTTTTTTGCCCGCGATACGCGTTTGATGGCGTTGTTCTGTGTTCATCTCACTCAATAATTTCCCATGCTTTTGTAATTGCTTATACTGTTTTTGCAGCATACCTTCGGCAATTTCCGTGATAGAGCGAGCCTTTGGATCATCCTGCATGTTTTCCAGCCATGCCCCCATGCTGAGCAACAAGCGTTGATAGCGTTGCGATCTGATCGCCGAACGCACTGCGATATAGCCGACGCACTGCGCAGTCATGGCGCGACAACGTAACGTCAGCAAACCGGGATGATGATCGAACTGTTGCAGTAACGGCACTAAGGTCTGAGTGAGGAATACATCGATATCGCGCGCACTGCCCAGCTTATCGGAAATCCACACGAGCTCAGCCATCAGTTCAGTGGCCGGATCGACCACCGCACTAAACAGTCGCATGGCGGAGCGCAAGCGACGCAACGCTACCCGCATCTGATGCACGCCTTCCACATCCTCGCCATGCAACACCATGTCCTGATTACCCTGCAACTGGGTAAGACATTGCCAAACAATATGACGCAGCGCTTCATGTGCACGCATATTTTTTGTCAGCGGAGTCATTTTTGCCTTAACTACCACGGGAAGGCTAGTGCGGTAATAAGCATAGCCATGCTGGGCTTTGCTGGTATTTTCAATATGTAATGGGATGCTCGCTTGCAATTGCAACGCCAGTGCAAATAGCTGGCCGGCATTGCCGGACTTGAGTTCCAGCTCGACTTCATTGATCGGCTGGGTATACTCATTTACTCGCAACACCCCTTTGTCCAGCGCCATCTCGATCAGGCTGCCATCTGCCATGGTCAATTGCCATTCGGTACGTTGTACTTCAGTGACGAAAATGGGTTGCAATGCAGCGCGTAATTCGTCGCCGGCAAAGATAGGCATCAATATCGGATCGTCGATCTTACTGAAGTCGGGGTGACCGGCGGCGATGATGTCTTCCCATTCCATGCGCTGATGCAAACCGGCAAGTGAGTTGCCTGCGGCTTTCACTGCCTGGAACCAGTTACCCGACATCCGTCGCACGCGTAGGGAAACATCGGCATCCAGTAATTGCAGATCGGGAGTATCGTAGTAAATGCTGGTGAGTTTACGAGTGAGCGGTTTGCCTATGGTGGTCGCGACGACAGCGGGATGGCGCCGCAAGCGGGCAATGTGTGCAGGATTGATACGCAGCTTCAGTTCAACTTCGTTAGGCATTGCCGTCGCTCTGACTAAGGGATGTTCACTAGCTTAATCCATATTCGGATACTGAAACAGAAGGCCTGTAACTACGTGTTCACACGGATTCACCTTCCGCAAGCTATCATGCATATTACGCGTGGGTCGGGCATTCGTTCTCCACAGACGATATTCCTCCATAAACCCGACCCCTCCTCCTCTTACACGCTAAATAGACACCCCCGTCTATTTAGTGTTTCATCTTACTTAGCTTGCCATCTTAAATCCAAAGTAAACGGATAATCCTTGTTGATCTCCTCTACCGGTATTTCTTTCTGTTTTTTGCTTGCGGTATGCCCGTGATCCCAGAAACGGCTGATACGGCGGCCTTCCGCTTCATTGGCGTTGACGGGGAGCCTATCGTAGTTACGCCCGCCGGGGTGGCTGACGTGATAAGTGCAACCGCCGATGGCACGAGCATTCCAACTATCCACGATGTCGAATACCAGGGGCGCTTGCACGCCTATGGTGGGGTGTAATGCAGAAGGCGGATTCCATGCGCGGAAACGTATCCCGGCCACAAACTCGCCCTGCGTGCCGGTGGCATGTAACGGCAAGCGACGACCATTACAGGTAACGATATAGCGGTCACTGGTGGCGCCGCGCAACCTGACCTGCAAGCGCTCCACCGAAGAATCCACATAGCGCGCCGTACCGCTGCTGGTGATCTCTTCACCCAATACATGCCAAGGCTCGATCGCAGTATGCAGGTCCAATTGCAGATCGCCGACCTGCACTGTGCCGCATCGCGGAAATCTGAACTCAAGGAAAGGCGCGAACCATTCCGGCTTGAAATCGTAACCAGCGGCTTTGAGATCGCGCGCCACATCCTGAATATCGCTGGTGACAAAATGCGGCAACATGAACCTGTCATGCAGTTGCGTGCCCCAGCGTATCAGCGGCTTCTGGTAAGGCGTTTTCCAGAACCAGGCCACCAAGGTGCGCAGCAACAGCATTTGCATCAGACTCATCTCGGCGTGCGGAGGCATCTCGAAAGCACGTAGTTCGAGCAAGCCCAAACGCCCGGCATCGGTCCCGGGAGCGTATAGCTTATCGATACAGAATTCACTACGATGGGTATTACCGGTCATATCCACCAGCAGATTGCGCAATAGCCTGTCTACCAACCACGGCGCAGGCACTTCACCTGCCGGCATTTGCTGGAAAGCGATCTCCAACTCGTACAGGCTATCGTTGCGCGCCTCGTCCACACGTGGCGCCTGGCTGGTCGGCCCGATGAACAGGCCGGAGAACAGGTAGGACAATGCCGGATGATGTTGCCAGTAAGTGACCAAGCTGCGCAGCAGATCAGGACGACGCAGGATAGGACTATCGGCAGGAGTGATGCCGCCCAACGTGACGTGGTTACCGCCGCCGGTGCCGGCATGGCGGCCGTCCAGCATGAATTTCTCAGTGCCTAGCCGTGTCTGTCTGGCCTGTTCATACAGGGTGGTGGTGTTATGCACCAGTTCTTTCCAGCTTTTGGCAGGATGGATATTGACCTCGATCACACCGGGATCAGGCGTTACCGGCAACCGGGTGAGGCGCAAATCATGCGGCGGCTGATAGCCCTCGATCACCACCGGCATATTGAGTTTCCTGCTAGTCGCTTCGACGGAAGCGATAATGTCCAGATAATGCTCCAGCGCAGTGGTCGGCGGTACGAATATATACAACCGGCCGTGACGTGCTTCCACACACAATGCAGTGTGCGGTGTCCATTTTGGTTTGGTTTCTTTTTCCTTAGCAACAGGTGCTATCGTCTTATCAGCGCCTTTGTTATAGCGGCGGCTGACTTCAGCATCCATATCCTGTAACGGTTCCATCGCTTCATATAGGCTGCGTTCCGGTTCATGGTCGCGGTCTCTGTAAGCGACCCAGGGCAGGCTGTTCAATGGGAGACGCAGACCCATGGCCGAATCGCCGGGCAGCAGGAACATCTCGCCGCGACGGAACACCCACGGACTGCTGCTCCAGGCATTCCGCAGATGGCTCCAGTGTATCGGCAGCACATACCCCACTTGCGCGCCGAGACCGGCGGACAACACTCTGGTTAAACGTTTACGTTCCAGATCATCCTTCAGATCGACTTTCAGCGGATCGACATTCTCCGGCAACACGCCTTCCTGTAACAGATAATGCAAAGGGTCTTCATAACCGGCGCGGATATAGCTGCCTTTCAGTCCCAGATACTGCGCCAGCTCCTGGATATATTTCTCCGCATGTTTAGCTTTGAAACCGTAATCCTTGGTTTGATTCGCCAGCAGATCGGCATCTTTCCATACCGCCTTGCCGTCGGTGCGCCAGAAACAAGCGAGTTGCCAGCGCGGTAATTGTTCCCCCGGATACCATTTACCTTGCCCGAAATACAGCAGCCCGCCGGGAGCAAAGGTATCACGCAGGCGGCGCACCAGTTCTCCGGCGAGTTTGCGCTTCTGCTCGCCATCGGCTTCAGTATTCCATTCCGGTGCATCCATCTTGTCTATGGACACGAATGTAGGTTCACCACCCATGGTTAGGCGTACATCGCCTTTTTTGAGTTCGCTATCGACCTTGTCGCCCAGTTTTTCTATTTGGGCCCACTGCGCTTCGGTATAAGGTTTGGTGACGCGCGGATCTTCATAGATCCGTGTGACGCTATTGCTGAATTCAAAAGTGGTATTGGCCTGCCCGGTAAAGCCGCCCGTCACCGGGGCAGCGCTGACAAAATCGGCAGTACATGCCAGCGGGATATGGCCTTCACCGGCAAACAGCCCGGAGGTAGGATCCAACCCTATCCAGCCGGCACCGGGAATGAACACTTCGGCCCAGGCATGCAGGTCGGTAAAGTCTTTGTCGGTACCGGACGGACCGTCCAGTGCCTTTACGTCTGCGGTCAGTTGTACCAGATAGCCGGACACGAAGCGTGCTGCCAATCCCAACTGGCGTAATACCTGCACTAGCAACCAGCCTGAATCACGGCAGGAACCCAGTCTTTTCTGCAAGGTTTCCTCGCAGGTCTGCACACCCGGTTCCATGCGGATGCTGTAATTCACCGCCTGATTGATACGCTGATTGATAGACACCAGAAAATCGACGATGGTGGTTTTATCGCGCGGAATACCGGCCAAAAACTCCTCCAGAAATACTCCTTGCTCCTTGATCTCCAGATAAGGCAATAGCTCTTTTTGTAGCTGTTCGGGATATGCAAAAGGGTAATGCTCGGCATATTCTTCCAGAAAGAAATCGAACGGATTGATGACCGTCATTTCGGCGATCAGATCGACCTCTATACACAACTCGCTGGATTTTTCCGGGAACACCACGCGCGCCAGATAATTACCGAACGGGTCTTGCTGCCAGTTGATAAAATGCTTTTCCGGCTTGATCTTGAGCGAATACGCAGTGACCGGGGTACGCGAATGCGCAGCCGGACGCAGCCGGAATACATGCGGCGATAACTGTACCGGCTGGTCGTAGATGTAACGTGTTGCGTGGTGAAGCGCGACCTTGATGGTCATGCTAAACCGGCGCTTTCAGCTTGCAATAGTTTCAGGTTCTCTTCTACTCCGGCCGCAGCCGTCAGTTCTGCCACATTCTGCTTGGTGAAGAAACCGTCGAAATCGCCGAAGCGCTGCACATATTCCACGATCAGCGAGGAATGCTCGGAAGCGCTGGAGAATATCTGCTTCAGCCCTTCTTCCCTGGAGCCGATCACATCCAACAGGAAATCCTTGCCTTTTGCTTTGATGGCTTCCACCACGTAGTCGATGTTGGCTACACCTTTGGTTTCGCCATCGGCCACACTCAATGCCACGTGATGTAACCTGGGGCCGTAATTGCGCACAAAACTTTCCGTCGGCGAGGGCAGACCTATCAGATGATTCACGAAATACGGGTTATTGGCGGCAGTGAACACTTTTGCAGGACTGAAACTCTCGTCAGGATAATGCACGCTCTTAGTGACATTGGTAGAAGAATTCTGATTCTCGATATTGTAAGAACCCCAATAGTAATAGCTGGAAAGCGTCAGGTATTCAAGTATCGCCACTTCGCGATTCTGGCTGTAAACACGGGTCGCCAGATGGTCTATGGGCAGGATCAGCTTATCCAGACCCAGCTCTTTCTGCGTTTCCTTGGCTTCCAGATAACCGCGATTAACGTCATTGTGGATAGTGCTATTTCCCAGTGCATAAACGCGTATATCTTCCGGCAAGCGTTCCCAGTACCCCACGATATTATGAGTATAGGGCGAAGGCTTGACGATGGCCATATTGCCCGGCAGTTCCAGCTTGCGTATCTGATCCTGGTTAAAGAAACGCACTTCGCGCGATTTCTGTATTTCCATCACTTCATGCAGATTGCTGACGCGGAAGATCTCACCCATGTACCGCGAATTCGGTTTATGCGCACCTATAGGGTAAACCTCGTTCAAACTGCGGAAGATGCCGTGGATATTCGGGTCGCGTACTTCTCGCACCAGTACATCCGGCGAATTCATGTCGATACGCAACACATGCGTCCAGTGCGATTCGGATTCCAGCGTGACCAGATAATGATAAGGCGTCATCAACGCCAGTTCGCTGACATAGGCGACAGAACATCCCGGCTCTACGGTGATCATTAAGGCATCCACTTGATGGATGATGTCGGTCAGACCGATACGGTCTCTATCTTCCAACAGCTTGACCAGGAATTCCTCAAACCAGGGAGAGTTGGCTTTATCGCCCTGTTTTGGATGAGCTAAGGAGTTAGACAGCGGTGAATTCATAGATTACTCGATCAAATACAAGTTACTGCTGTGCCTGTTCCAGGCTATGCGCCAGCAGGGTGCTGGACATGGATTGTTTTGCCGGGTGCGAAAGCCCTTTGAACGGGCATGCGTCGTTGTCATCCAGCCCTGTCGCCAGCCTGACATGAATGCCGTTGGCACGCTGCCGATTGGAGACATCGAAACTATGCCAGCCGGTGCCTTCCAGCCAGGCGTCTGCCCATGCGTGGTTTTCCATCTTGCCGCCTTCAGGCGTAAACAGATAACCGCTGACATAACGCCCCGGTATTCCCAGGCTGCGGCAGCAGGCGATGAAGATATGTGCATGATCCTGGTAAGAACCCACTCCAGCAGCCAACGCTTCGGAAGGGCCGGCATGGGTCGCGGCGCATGCCCTATGGCAAGCGACGGAGTCCGTGATACCGTGCATCAATTCCGTGAGAACTACTTCATCCACCTTACCGCTGGCAGGTACGAACAATCGCGCAAAATTGCGTATGCGTATGTCAGGTTTGGTGAGGGGTGTATCGCGCAGATAGACCTCGATTGGGAACAAGTCATCGTTAGGCGGCAAGTCGATGCCGGTTTCGACCTCACCATAAGCAGTGATGATGACTTCGTGATGCGGTTCGTCCAGCACCAGCGTATGCGTGGTGTTACCGAAAGCATCTGCGTATGACTGTAAATTACCGTTGACGCGGATATCCCAGTTCTTCACACGCTGACCGAAGCCGTCCTGCGGGGTCAGATGCAGTTGCTGTATGGTGTATGTCACCGGCATGTCGAATTCGTAGCATGCCCGGTGTTCAATATTCAGATTCATCGTAAAGTCCTTTCAATCGAGTCTCTCTCAATTAAATCCCTGTTAGCGAATTGGGGCGTTAAGGAAAGTCTTTTGAATTTCCACACCAAGATTGTTATTAAGAAGAATGAAGTCCTGCAAAAACTCATGCAGTCCGGTATCGGCGATCACATTCATGCGACCGAAATGGAGTTTTGCGTGCAATTCGCCTGCCTGCCGCATGCACTCCATGCCTCGGTCGGCGCAGATCTTCTCCAGAATAGGAGTGATCTCGTCCAGGCAGGTATGCAGCGAGCGCGGCATATCGTCGCGCAGGATGAGCAGCTCTGCTACTTTCCCTGCATCGATGGTGTCGCGGAATACTTTCTGATACGCCTCCATGGCCGATACCGAGCGTAGCAGCGAACTCCATTCGTAATAATCGCCGGAGCTATCGGATTCTTCATCGCCACCGCTCTTGGGACCGTATAGCTGCTGATATTTGGCATCCAGCAATCGGGCTGTGTTGTCGGCGCGTTCGATGAAGGTGCCCAACCTGACGAACATATAACCATCGTCGCGCAACATAGTGCCCACAGTGACGCCGCGGAATAGATGCGAGCGCGATTTCACCCATTCGCAGAATTCGCTGTAGTCGCCTTCGTTCAAGCCATTTCTGACCCGCTGCTGCAATTCCAACCATAAAGAATTGACGCTCTCCCACATCTCGGAAGACATCGCCACGCGTACCGAGCGGGCATTTTCACGGGCGCTGGCCAGGGATTCGAAAATACTGGAAGCATTACGTTCGTCCAGCGCCATATAACGCATCACATTGGTCGCGTTATAAGCACCATAGTCACGTTCGAAACCTTCCACATCATCCACGATACGTACCGGCAACATCCACAGATCCTCTTCGCTATGCGCGGCATGCGGCACCAGCGACATGCGGTAGGTGACATCCAGCACGCGCGCCATGTTTTCGGCACGCTCGATGTAACGTGCCATCCAATACAGGTGATCGGCAGTACGGCTTAACATGTCGATTGCTCCTGCGACTCGGACTGCATACCGTACTGGAATTCATTCAATACCCAAGTATCTTTTGTGCCGCCCCCTTGCGATGAATTAACGACCAGGGAGCCATCGCTAAGTGCTACCCGGCATAGCGCCCCAGGCACTAAAGTCACTGTCTTGCCTGATAATACGAACGGACGAAGATCCACATGGCGCGGCGCTATGCCTTGCTCCACTAAGGTCGGGCAGGTGGAAAGCGCCAAGGTCGGCTGCGCAATGTAATTGCCGGGATTCGCCTTGATGCGCTTACGGAAATCTTCTATCTGCTCCTTGGTAGAGCTAGGGCCAACCAGCATGCCGTAGCCACCGGAGCCTTGCACTTCTTTCACTACGAGTTCGGCAAGATGCTCGAGCACGTATTTGCAGTCGTCTTCCAGCTCCAGCTTGTAGGTGGGTACATTGGAAAGAATGGGTTCTTCGCCCAGATAGAAACGTACCATTTCCGGCACGTAGGTATAGGTTGCTTTGTCGTCGGCTACGCCGGTGCCTATCGCATTCGCCAGCGTCACGCCCCCGTTCCGATAGACCGAAACCAGCCCAGGCACGCCCAACATAGAATCTGCACGGAAAGCGAGCGGATCGATAAAGTCATCATCTATCCTGCGATAGATCACGTCCACGCGCTTAGGCCCTTCCGTAGTGCGCATGAATACAGCATTGTCGCGCACGAATAAGTCCTGCCCTTCGACCAGTTCGATACCCATTTGCTGCGCGAGGAAAGCATGTTCGAAATAAGCACTGTTATAAGCGCCCGGCGTCATCAGTACCACGGTCGGATCCTGCACCCCGGGTTGCGCGACTGCCCGCAGATTGTTCAGCAACACCTGAGGATAATGCTCCACCGGCGCCACCGAATAACGGCGGAAAAGATCGGGGAACAACCGCATCATCATCTTGCGATCTTCCAGCATGTAGGAAACGCCGGAAGGCGTACGCAGGTTATCTTCAAGCACATAGAATTGATTTTCGCCGGTGCGCACGATATCTATGCCCGCAATGTGTGCATAGATATTGCCCGGCACATCGACACCCTGCATCTCCGGCCTATAACCATTATTGGTGAGAATGCTGGAGGGGACGACACCAGCCTTGATGATCTCCTGCCCGTGATAGAGATCGTGCAAGAACATATTGAGTGCCCTTACCCGTTGGATCGCGCCGTCGGATAGGCGCTGCCATTCGGAAGCTGCCAGGATACGGGGAATGACGTCGAACGGGATCAGACGTTCGGCACCTGCATCCTCACCATAGACATTGAAGGTGATACCGACGCGACGGAACAGTAACTCGGCTTCACGCGCTTTTTGCGTTAACTGACTATGAGAGACATTCGCCAGCCACTGGTCTAAAGCGTTATAAAGCGGACGCACTTTGCCATCGGGCGCCCTCATTTCATCAAAAAAAGATTTTTTTATAGTCATTAGACTAAGCTATCAGCAAAGCCCGTGCCAAATATATTAATCATTTATATTCAATATGGTATGTCGATTAAAAAGCATCCTGAACGATTCTCGCACCACGATGATGCCTGTCATTAAGACAACCGCCCCAACATGGCACTTTAATAAAAGGATGCCCGATTGATGCGCCTTGCCCTCGCGCAGGCTGATCTGGCATGTTTGTTCGACAAAACAAGTGAAAACAGGTTCTCCGGTATAATCATCACTGGTTCTCAAAGGATTAAGATCATGAAAACGAATTACCAGTTTGAGAAGCGTCAGAGAGATTTGGAAAAGAAGAAAAAGAAAGCAGAAAAAGCATTGAAAAAGTCGGCACCTGCTGAACCTGTTGAGGCTTTAGAAGCCGCTGTATTGCCGGAAAAAACAGATTAGAAAAAGAATGGTCATGATTCAGCAAGAAAATCTGATCAAGGAAAATCTTATCAAGGTGCCGGAAGTGACCTTGATATTCTGGATAATAAAGATCCTTGCTACAACGCTTGGGGAAACAGGCGGCGATGCTGTCTCCATGTCCATGAATCTCGGCTATCTGGTTGGCACCGGCATTTTTGCGGTCGTCTTCATCATCGCGGTCACGGCGCAAGTCTCCGCGAAAAGATTCCACCCTCTCCTGTACTGGGCGACCATCATCGCCACCACCACCGTAGGCACGACACTGGCAGACTTTGCGGATCGCTCGCTCGGTATAGGTTACGCGGGCGGCACCACCATCTTGTTTAGCTTACTCATGGCTTCCCTGTTCGTTTGGCATCGCACCATGGGTTCGGTCGCGGTGGATACGGTGAGTTCGCCCAAAGCGGAAACATTCTACTGGGTCACCATCATGTTCTCGCAGACCTTGGGCACTGCACTTGGGGATTGGACTGCGGATACCGCAGGTCTGGGATACACCGGCGGTATGGTCGTGTTCAGCACCTTGCTGGCGATCATCACCGTGGCCTATTACCGGACGGCGATCTCGCGTACCGCGCTATTTTGGGCGGCGTTCATCCTCACTCGGCCGCTGGGTGCAGTCGTGGGCGACTTCCTGGATAAGCCCGTGGCCAAAGGTGGTTTGGAACTGAGCCGTTATTCGGCATCGGCGATTCTACTGATAGCGATCATATTGTGTATTTTCATGTTCGCACAAAAGCCCGCAAAACAAGCACATTGAGTGTGAACCGCTCAAGGTTCGCATCACTCTAACGCCTATGCATCCCTTTCACGGCCATATTTATTTCGATCTTGCCGATATGGCGCTGGCAGCACAAGTGCGCCAGGAGATAGCGGTGGCGATCCCCTCTCTGACTTATGTCGGGCAACTGATTCCCAAGCCCATAGGTCCGCATAGCAAACCGATGTTCGAGATCCACATCCCTGCAGCGCAGATAGATTCAGCGATGCAGATCATCGAACAGAAACGTAGAGGCCTCTCGGTACTCATACATCCGGTGCAGGCAGATGAACTGGATGCACATACTGATTCCGCACGGTGGCTGGGAACGCAGCTTCCTCTAAAATTGGAAGTCCTGCCGCATTAGCGATGCAGCTTAATTTGCAACAAATTTGTCACTTTCATGACACGCTTCACAGGTTTAAGATTGAGGGTTGGCATTTTTAACTAAGGCAATTATGGAATTGATACTCTGGCGTCACGCCGAAGCAGAAGACGGCGCGCCCGATATGCAACGTAAGCTGACGGACAAGGGCAGATTACAGGCTTTGCGCATGGGCGAATGGCTGAAACAACGCTTGCCGAGGGATACCCGTATTCTGGTCAGCCCTAGCCTGCGCACCCAGCAAACAGCGCTGGCACTGAGCCATTCATTCGAGACCGTGGATACCCTAGCTCCAGGCGCAAACGTCAGGCATGTGCTTGAGGCTGCAGGATGGCCCAACGCGAACGGTACGGTGGTCATCGTCGGTCACCAACCTACATTGGGGGAAGTTGCAGCCAAGCTGCTGGCAAACTCCAACGACTCCTGGTCGGTAAAAAAAGGCGCCATCTGGTGGTTCGCACAACGCGGCCAGGGCGAATTTGCAGAAACGGTGTTAAAAACGGCTTTAGCACCTAACATGCTGTAGTTAAATAGTTGTAACTAAGGACGGTAAAGATGAAGCATATTCTGGTTGCCAACCCCAAGGGCGGAAGCGGGAAATCCACGCTGGCTACAAATCTTGCGGGCTATTACGCCGCACAGGGTAAGCACGTCACGCTGGCCGATCTGGATCGCCAGCAATCTTCCATACAATGGTTGCAGCGTCGTTCTGAAAAACTGCCGTTGATCCATGGCGTAGATGCCCGCCATAATGAACTTCCGGATAAAACCGACTTTCTGATCGTGGATTCGCCAGCCGGCATACACGGCGAAAAACTCTCGGATATCGTGAAGCGTGCGGATTGCGTGATCATCCCTATCCAGCCTTCGGCTTTCGATATCGGTGCCACTCGTGATTTTCTGGCGGTGCTGGAAGAAGAAAAAGCCGTGCGCAAACAAAAGACTTTTGTTGCAGTGGTGGGCATGCGGGTGGATACCCGTACCCGGTCATCCGGGGTGTTGCTCAATTTCCTGCAGGATACTCAGCTACCTATGCCGACCTACCTGCGCAATGCGCAGATCTATGCAGTAGCTGCGGAACAAGGAAGTAGCATTTTCGATCTGCCGAAATCCAAAGTTACGGTTGATCTGCCTCAATGGGCGCCATTGACAGCATGGATCAAGCGTCTGTAAACCCAAACGTTCGTAACGAGCAGGCCTAGCGCTTACCCTCTTTCGCCATGTTAATCGAGTATTTGGGGATCTCGATCACCAAGTCTTTATCAGCAATCACAGCCTGACAGGACAATCTGGACAAAGGCTCTAAGCCCCAGGCTTTATCCAGCATGTCTTCTTCCTTTTCTTCTGCCGGTGCCAGTGATTGATAGCCCTCGCGCACGATGACATGGCAGGTAGTACAAGCACACACCTGATCGCAGGCATGCTCCATCTCGATGTGATTATCCAGCAAGGTATTGCAAATACTTTTCCCCGGCTGGGCGTCGATCACCGTGCCTTCAGGGCATAACTCGATATGTGGCAGGACGATTAGTTTTGGCATCTGTATGAGGGTTTAAGTAATAGATTAAATTTCAATTTCGCTCAGATTATGTCCAGTGAGCGCCTTTTGTACAGACTGATCCATGCGTCGTGCCGCAAATTCCTCAGTGGCATGATTCAGTGCTGCAGTTGCGCTCTTAAGCTTAGCCGCATCACCCATTGCATTTTGCAGATCGGCGATCTTGTTTACGATATCAACATGCTCAGTCGCATTCAATAACTGCTCTCCATCCTGTTGCAAAGCGTTACTCACCGCTTCGATCAACTGCTTGGCCTCGACTTCCAATTCCAGCCGTGCGCGCAAGTCCTTATCTTCTCCGGCATATGTGAATGAAGCTTGCAGCATATCCGCGATCTGGCCTTCCGCCAGTCCGTAGGATGGCTTGACTACAATATTAGCTTCCACTCCGGTAGTCTCTTCACGAGCACTGACAGAGAGTAAGCCGTCGGCATCCACCTGGAATGTTACCAAGATGCGCGCAGCACCTGCTGCCATCGGCGGGATGCCGCGTAATTCAAAACGTGCCAGCGAGCGGCAATCTGCAACCAGCTCGCGTTCGCCTTGCACCACATGGATGCTCATTGCAGTTTGACCGTCTTTATAAGTGGTAAATTCCTGCGCTCTGGCGATAGGTAACGTGGAATTACGCGGGATGACTTTTTCAGCCAAGCCGCCCATCATTTCCAGCCCCAGCGATAGCGGCACCACATCCAGCAACAGCAGATCGTTTTCGCTACGGTTGCCCGCCAATACGTTGGCCTGAATAGCTGCACCCAGCGCAACGACTTTATCCGGATCAAGATTGGTCAGCGGCGCACGCCCGAAAAATTCGGCTACAGCCTGTTTGATATGAGGCATGCGCGTAGCACCACCTACCATCACCACGCCCTGTATTTCATCAGGGGTGAGCTTGGCATCGCGCAATGCCTTTTTCAACGGAGCCAGCGTTTTCGCCACCAGCGGTTGCGTCAATTCCCTGAATTGTGCAACCGTAAGTGTGGCATCCAGAATGTCGCCTGAACTCGTTACGCAAGTGATGCGTGCTTCATTATGTTCGGTCAACCACTCTTTGGCTTCGCGCGCCTTGGTCAGCAATAAGCTGTTATCTTCAGGCGATAGCGGCGGCAGTTTGCCTTGCTCCAGCATCCAACAAAACACGCGGCGGTCAAAATCATCGCCGCCCAGCGCAGAGTCGCCGTTAGTCGACAATACTTCAAACACGCCCTTGGTTAAATGAAGAATGGAGACATCGAAAGTACCCCCGCCCAGATCGTAGATCGCAAAGATGCCTTCTGAAGCATTATCCAAACCGTAAGCTACAGCGGCAGCAGTGGGCTCGTTCAACAGGCGCAATACATTAAGTCCTGCCAGTTTGGCGGCATCTTTGGTTGCCTGACGTTGTGCGTCGTCGAAATAGGCGGGGACAGTGATCACCGCACCTACCAATTCGCCACCTAATGATTTCTCGGCACGTAATTTGAGTGTTTTCAGTATCTCTGCTGAAACTTCCACAGGGCTTTTTACGCCCGCTACCGTCTTGATCTGCACCATGCCCGGCGCATCCACAAAACGGTAAGGTAAATGCCCGACATCGGCGATATCCTGTAAGCCGCGCCCCATAAAACGTTTGACGGAAATGATGGTGTTTTGAGCATCATGAAGAATATGACCGACTTGCGGAGCTTTGTCGGCATAGTAGCGCACGACGGATGGCAGCAGATCGTGCCCATTGTCATCGCTCAAAACCACACTCATTCCGCTTTTCACGGTGGCTACCAGGGAATTGGTCGTGCCCAGATCTATGCCCACCGCCAGGCGATGCTGATGCGGCGCAGCACTCATTCCGGGTTCGGAGATTTGTAAGAGCGCCATCAGGATTCCAACGCTTCCAGCGCCTGATCAACTTCTTGCTGCGCTCTATCTATAAAACGCAGCTTGCGCACGCTCTCTGTTGCTACGGTATCGTCACTGTCAGTATCAAGCGCACTGGTCAACGTAGCTTGCAGCGTTTTCTCGGCATCGCGCAATTGCAATTTCAGCGCTTCCAATGAGGTCATATTCGCCGTTTCTGTCGCCTCTTCCAACGCTTCGCGCCATTCCATCTGCTGCATCAAAAAATCTACAGGCATTGCAGTGTTGGATTCTTCCTGCGTATCTATGCCTTTCAACTGCAAAAGATAGCGCGCACGCGTCAGCGGATTCTTTAAAGTCTGATAGGCTTCATTGGCTTGCGTCGCGTATTGCAGAGATAGTCTGCGCTCACTGTCAGCAGCAGCAGCAAAGCGGTCGGGATGTATTTCGCTTTGCAGTAAGCGGAACTGCTGATCCAGTTTTTTAGTATCCAGCGCGAAGATGGAAGGCAGGCCGAACAACTCGAAATGGGTTTGTTGAAGATTCATAGAGAGAACACCATCATTGCCGGATACTTTTTCAAATCATGTGTGAGCGAGGCGCTCGAACGCAGATAGTACGATTAGTACGGCAAGGGAGAGCAACGACGCGCACGCTTGATTTCAAAAAGAATCAAACCGTGAAGCTTTCGCCGCAGCCGCACTCATCTTTTACGTTGGGGTTTTTGAACTTGAAACCCTCATTCAGGCCTTCTCTGGTGAAGTCCAGCTCAGTACCATCGATGTAGACTAGGCTTTTGGGGTCGACAAGCACTTTAACCCCATGGCTTTCGAACGACATATCTTCCGGATTAACCACATCCGCGAACTCCAAGGTGTACGCCATGCCGGAACAACCAGTGGTCTTTACGCCCAGGCGCAAACCCACGCCCTTACCGCGGTTAGCGATAAATTTTTGGACGTGTTTTGCAGCCGGTTCGGTTAAGGTGATTGCCATTGCGGTAGCCCTATGCTGCCTGCTTTTGTTTCAGATCGGCGATCGCGGCCTTGATGGCATCTTCTGCCAATACCGAGCAGTGTATCTTCACCGGCGGTAAAGCCAGCTCTTCAGCGATATCCGAGTTCTTGATGGTCATGGCCTGATCCAGGGATTTACCCTTGAGCCATTCCGTTACCAGCGAGCTGGAGGCAATAGCAGAACCGCAACCGTAGGTCTTGAACTTGGCATCTTCGATGACGCCATCGTCATTGACCCGGATCTGCAATTTCATCACGTCGCCGCAAGCAGGTGCGCCCACCATGCCGGTACCGACATGCGTGTCCGCTTTATCCAACGAACCCACGTTACGGGGGTTCTCGTAGTGATCCAGTACTTTGTCGCTATAAGCCATTTTATTACTCCTTTAGTGGGCAGCCCACTCTACTTTACTAATGTCTACGCCTTCTTTATACATCTCCCACAATGGGGATAATTCGCGCAGTTTGGTGATCTTGCTCTTCATCAGCGCTATGGTGTAATCGATCTCTTCCTCGGTAGTGTAGCGACCGATGGAGAAACGGATAGAGCTATGCGCCAATTCATCGCTACGTCCTAATGCACGCAGTACATAAGATGGTTCCAAACTGGCTGAAGTACAAGCCGAACCGCTGGATACCGCGATATCCTTGACCGCCATGATCAACGACTCGCCCTCAACATAGTTGAAGCTGATGTTGAGGTTGTGCGGCACACGTTGCTTGAGGTCGCCGTTCACATATACCTCTTCGATATCTTTTAAACCAGCCAGCAGCCTGTCACGCAAGCGACGGATTCTGGCATTTTCCAGTTCCATTTCTTCCTTGGCAATGCGGAATGCTTCACCCATGCCCACGATCTGATGTGTAGGCAAGGTGCCGGAGCGCATGCCGCGCTCATGGCCGCCGCCGTGCATCTGTGCTTCCAACCGCACTCTTGGCTTGCGGCGTACATACAATGCCCCTATGCCTTTAGGACCGTAAGTCTTGTGTGCAGAGAAACTCATCAGATCGACCGGAAGCTTTTCCAGATCGATTTCAACCTTGCCGGTCGCTTGTGCGGCGTCGACATGGAAAATAATACCGTGTTCGCGACAGATCGCGCCTATACCGGCGATGTCCTGTATCACGCCGATCTCGTTGTTCACTAACATCACCGAAGCAAAAATAGTGTCAGGACGGATAGCCGCCTTGAATTTTTCCAGTGTTACCAATCCATTGGTTTCCGGCTCCAGATAAGTCGCCTCAAAACCTTGCCGTTCCAATTCACGGAACGGGTCTATCACTGCTTTGTGTTCGGTCTGAACGGTGATGATGTGCTTGCCCTTGCCGCTATAGAAATTGGCAGCACCCTTGATAGCAAGATTGTCCGACTCGGTCGCGCCGGAAGTCCAGACGATCTCCTTGGGGTCGCAATTGACCAGCGCAGCGACTTGCGCACGCGCATTCTCAACGGCATCGTCCGCATCCCAACCGAAGCTGTGCGAACGCGAAGCCGGGTTACCGAACATCTCGGTCAGATAAGGGATCATGGCTTCAGCCACGCGCTTATCCACCGGGGTGGTGGCCGAGTAATCCAGATATATAGGTGTATGTACTGTCATTTCATCATCCTCAGGCAATAACGTTTGAACAAATGCTCAAGCGGCCATCGCCATAAATTGCTTCATCCTAACTAATTGACCCTGTAGGGCCTGTAAAAATTCCCGCACTTCCTGCACGTTATTGCCTTTACCCAAGCTCACGCGCACTGCACCTTGCGCCATTTTTGCATCCACGCCCATCGCCAGTAGCACCGGACTCGGGTCGGTACTGTCGCTGGAGCATGCGGAGCCGCTTGCTACTGCAAAATTCGCTCTATCCAACGCCATCACCAATGTCTCGCCATCCACATCGGGAAACGCGAAAAAACTGGTATTACTCAAGCGCGCGGCATGTTCACCGAATATCACGCCGCCTAAATCATGAATTCCTTTTTCCAGGATTTCACGCATTTCTTTCATTTGTTCTGTGCTACTTAGGTCTAGCAATTCGCATGCCGCGCCAAAACCTACGATCGCTGCAACGTTCTCGCTACCGCCGCGCAATCCTTTTTCCTGTCCGCCGCCGTGCTGTAGCGGGCTGATATCCAGGCGCTTATCGAATACCAATGCACCCATGCCTTGCGGGCCGCCTATCTTGTGTGCCGACACACTCATGGCTTGCACACCGCTGGCATTCAGCGCAGTAAAATCCAGTTTCATCTTGCCCAGGCACTGCACCGCATCGGTGTGAAACGGAACCCTCTGGTTCTTGGCCAGACCTGCCAACGTTGCCACATCCTGTATCACGCCGGTTTCGTTATTCGCTAACATCACCGATATTAACCCGGTCGGGACTTGCAACGCAGCACGGAAATCGTCCGTATCCACCAGTCCGTTCGCATCTACTGCCGCTACCCGCAACTGCCAACCTTGTCTGCGCATCATCTGCGCCGTCTTCATCACTGCGGGATGCTCTATTGCACTCACCACGATCTGCGATGGCTTCAGTGCCGCAGCCAAACCTTGTATCGCCAGATTGTCAGCTTCGGTACCGCCGCTGGTAAACAATACTTGCGTGGCATGCGCACCCACCGCCAATGCTACTTGCTCTCTCGCCAACTCGACGGCCTGACGTGCATGCCGCCCAAAACTGTGACGGCTGCTGGCATTGGTGGCCTGTTCCATATACGGCAACATGGCTTGCAACACTCTCGGATCGAGTGGACTGGTAGCGTTGTAATCAAAATACGCAGCCATCAGACTTATCCACGCTTATGGGCAAATGCCACGGTTTTAGTGCCCTGTTGCTGTTGTGCTGCCAATTGCGCCAGATTGACGCCTTCCAGATATTCAAAGATCTTGCCGTTAAGCGATGTCCACAGATCATGGGTCATGCAGCGTTTCTCGTCCTGGCAATTCTCATTGCCGCCGCACTGCGTAGCGTCTATCTGCTCATCCACGGCACGGATGATGTCCGAAACAGAGATGGCATTCAACGCTTTGGCAGCACGATAACCACCGCCGGGACCGCGCACACTCTGTACTAGTCCATTTTTGCGCAAGCGGCTGAATAGCTGTTCGAGATACGACAATGAGATACTCTGGCGTTCGCTAATGCCCGCCAGGGTTACAGGAGAGCCATTCTCGTGCAACGCGAGATCAAGCATCGCGGTCACCGCAAAACGGCCTTTGGTAGTAAGTCTCATATCAATTCGCCAACTATATGCATAGGCGAATTCTATAATACCCTATCAATTTAGTCAACTATTTTATTGAGGTGCTGTACATCGAAAGCACTACCTACTTTTTCATCCACTTCCATGTCAGCACCAAGCTTGGCCAGCTGTTCGGTCAATGCCAGCAGGCGTTCATCCTGCTGTGCAGCGTGATCCAGCAAAGCATGTATCGCCTTCGCCACCGGATCATTACTATCATCGCTCACTGCATAGGCAGAAAAACCCATCTTTTGCGCAGTCTTATCGCGCGCCTTGTCTTTTTCCTGATCCAGAATACGCGCAGGAATGCCCACCGCAGTCGCTCCGGCTGGCACGTCTTTCACTACTACCGCGTTAGAACCGATCTTGGCGCCCGCACCCACAACGATCGGCCCCAGTATCTTGGCACCCGCACCTATCACCACCCCATCTTCCAGTGTAGGGTGGCGTTTGCCTTTATTCCATGAAGTTCCGCCCAGCGTCACGCCATGGTACATAGTGCAATCGTCCATAATGACTGCAGTCTCGCCTATCACCACACCCATGCCGTGATCGATGAAGAACCGACGGCCGATAGTCGCGCCCGGGTGTATCTCTATGCCGGTCAGCCAGCGTGCGAGATGCGAGATGAACCGCGCCAGCCAGTTCAGTTCGATTCCCCACAACCAATGCGTCAAGCGGTGAAAAATCAGCGCATGTACCCCTGGGTAGGTGGTCAAAACCTCCCATGTGTTACGGGCAGCCGGGTCTCGGTCAAAAACGACTGCAATGTCTTCGCGCAGGTGATCAAACATCTTTGTATTGTACTACTTCTCGTTCACTGACTTTAATATGCCGCGCAGGATGTTGATCTCTTCCTGCTGGAATCCGGCTCTGGTGAACAGTCTGCGCAATCTGGACATGAGCCGTCCAGGCATGACCGGATTCAGGAACTCGATCTCGATCAGCGTCTGCTGCAAGTGTGAATAAAAGCCTTCGATCTCGTCATGCGTTGCCATCTTCGGCGCTTTGCCACCCGTCTTATGCACAGGAGTCTCCGCGATCATACGTAGTTCGTATGTCATGATCTGCACTGCCGCGGCCAGATTAAGCGAGGAATACTCGGGATTAGCCGGGATATGTGCCAGTCGCTGGCAAAGAATGATCTCTTCGTTAGACATGCCGCTGGTTTCATTACCGAACACCAGTGCGACTTCTTGGTCATGCTCCAAAGCCAGATGTGCGGCCTCTCGGGGAAAAACCACAGGATGCGATATCTCGCGTCGCCTTGCTGTCATGCCTATGCTCAGGCTGCAACCTTGCAGCGCTTGCGACAACGTGTCGCAGATTTGCGCGTTATCCAGGATATCGGTGCATCCCGCCGACATGGCATGCGCATCAGGATGTGGGAATTTGCGCGGTTGAACCAGGTATAACTTGCTCAAGCCCATGGTCTTCATGGCACGCGCCGTAGAGCCTATATTGCCGGGATGACTGGGGCGGCTGAGGATGACGCGGATGTTTTCTAGTTTATTCATGGTTTATAGATTAGGAGACTATCGGTAGAATAGCGGATTAAATTCTGAATGTTTCTATTTTACTATGCATCCCATGCTCAATACGGCGGTGAAAGCCGCACGTCGCGCCGGCAGTATCATCAACCGTGCCGCACAGAATCTGGACATTCTGCAAGTACAGCG
>DATBPY010000218.1:0-7603 GCA_036561085.1 Methylophilaceae bacterium
GCAGCCCAAGCATTACTTGCTCGCAGGGAACTCGGTATAGGCGATAACTAGCCAAACTTGTGTGAAGCTGGGCAACAAAAAAGCCAATCATCAGATTGGCTTTTTAATTTCCAGCACTGCAATGCGCTTTAGGCCATTGCCTTGATGGCTGCCGACAAACGGCTCTTATGACGTGCTGCTTTATTCTTGTGAATGATGTTCTTGTCGGCGATGCGGTCAATGACGCTGACGGAAGATTGATAAACTTCCTTGGCGGCATCTTTGTTACCGGCCAGAACAGATTTAGCCACGTTCTTGATCGCAGTGCGCAGTTCAGAACGCAAGCTTGCATTGTGTCCGCGCTGTTTTACAGCCTGACGTGCGCGCTTTCTTGCTTGTGTAGTATTAGCCATTCAAACTCCTGAAACCTTAAATTATTTAAGCCGGGCTTAAATATTTAAGCCTTTGACGGAAAGGGCGAGATTGTACAGACGCACTCCTGTTTTGGCAACAGGAAACGATAAGCTGACTCGCTCAACGCTTCATGTATACGGCACCGGCGATATTGGTTCCGCCCGGCCCATTCAGTCCGAAAGTCGAGATCAGCCCCTGAGCTTGCGCACCAACGAATCCGCCGGTAGCTGTTCCAGAAAGCGCTCCCCCGGAAGTACATCCGCCAGCTCCGCCGCTACATGAACCGCTCAAACTGATTCCGGTGGAGCTCATGAAGTTGGCAATGGAGCCGGAGCCGCTGGCGGACCAGTTGTTAAATCCCAAGCTAGTGCTGCCGGTACCTGCGATAGAGTAAGAGGTAATGGTATTAGAGCTGAAATTAACGCTAGCCGATGCGGCAGTGAGGTGGCTGCCCGAGACTCCATCGAGGGTTGTCGGGAAAGAACCGCTTGCCAGCGTATAAGAGGCGGTTGTGATACCAAGGCCGGGCATGGCAGCCAATTGGGATAGCGTGGTGATTTGCGTCCCTGTGATAAATGCCAGATGACCTGAAGGCGCAGCGCTGATCTCGGCATTATTATTCTTCTCATTCAGGTTATAAGTACCGCCACCCCAGCGCCCCCACCTCACACCGAGCGCAGGGTCTGAACCATCGGATATGACCGAAGCGGTACCTAGACTGGCACTGGTAGTGCCGGAGCCATTGACAGCAAAGCCGACTAGATCGCCATTGGCATCGAGACGTGCGGAAAAGCTGGAATTGTCCACAGTATTGAATCCGCCGAAGAGGGATGTAGAAGGATAGGTCGCCAAGCCCACGATACTGCCGCCGCCACCCAAGGGAGCAGGGTCACTCGGAAAAGCCGTGGGTGTGCCGCTGGCGCTGAATGCGGCAACGCCCTGGATAATATCCGTGAAATTGCCGCTGGTATTGATCGATGGCCAGAACAGGTATTCAAAACCGGCTGTCCCCGCAGCATTGCCGAAGAATTTACCGCCAATATCGCCTGCATACCCACTGCCGCAACTCCCGCCGGTGCAACTTACTGAGAGTTGCCCTGAGGTAGAAGTAGCTTCGAATCCGTCTGAGACGATAGGCAGGCCGGTGGCAAGTGCGTTCAAGGTCTTACTGTTAATGCTGAGATTGGCACCGAGAGATACGGTTTGGTTGATGAAGTTTGCATTAAGGCTGGCACTGTTGAGCGTCCCTACATTGCCGAAACCGTCGGTAGGATGGGTGCTGCCAACCAGATTATAGGTGGTGGAGCCAGTGAGTGTTTGTACCAATGAAGGTGCGGTTGCCAAACCGACGATGAAAACCGAGTTCACAAAAGTGTCGCTACCGCTGCAAACTCTGCAATTGATTGCAGCGACCGTATTGCGGCTACGTCCGATAAACAAGCTGTTATCCGGCGTATGGTAAAGGTCGCTTACCGTGCCTCCTGTGATCACGAAGCTGGAAGGCATGTCCGATACGATCTCGTTGGGGGTTCCGCTGAATTCATCAGCGTTGTATTCACTGAAGCTCGAGTTGGCGACTCCTATCAGCGCGCCATTGCTGCTAAAGGTGTAGTTGCTGAAAGGGTAAGTTGTTTTATTGGAACCTTCTTCGGCAATGACAAAGCTGGAGCCGCCGGTATCCAATATCGCCCCCATGAAGTGTATATATTTCGCTCCCGAGGTGTCATCGGATGAAGTGATGGGCGTTCCTGACGAGGTGGTGTTGGTGGTGAGGTTAATCCCATCTGTCGTGACGATAGGAACAACAACGTTATTCTGTGTCGTCCCCGGCGTGGAGTCGGGCTGAGCCTTGTTAGCGGTATTATTATTCCCGGCCTGGCTTTTATTGTTACCTGTAGAGCCATTGCCTTGCTTGTCGCCAGGAGAGGTACTCGTATTGAACGGAAAGCTGGGAACGAATTTAGGAGCTTGTCCCGGAGCGGCAAGAGCGGTCTGGCCCGGCCGGGTTTCTATGGTTTGACCGTGGCTGGTCAGCGTATGGCCGCCAAAGAGGGTGTGCACTGCAGTGCCTATGGCATCGTCATTCCCGACATCCGCCCCCGAACCGCGTATCCCTATGGTTGAAGTAGCCGTGACGATCTTGTAGTTGTCGCGGTGGACTTTACCGATAAGCCCGGTGACGGAACGCAGGCTGCCTTTGATAAGCGAGAAGATACCTTTCTCAGTGCCATCTTCTTTGCCGTTGAAGTTGAAGGTATCGATTCTGAACTGAGTATCGGGGCGCACGGCAAAGAATCCGCCGTCCTCCATCTTGACCTGTGCAAAGCCGTTAGCGGATGCGGAAATGGTGTCACCCTGGTTGATGACATCGCCTTTGTTCACGGTGTGCTGGGCGCCAGTGGCATCGATGATCTGTACCTGACCGTTCACGAATTCGAATTTACCGGCAATGGCAAAAGCTGTTCCCGGAAATGCTAATAAAATAGCAACGAATGCCGCAGCACTGTAAGAGCCCAATATGTTAATCATGTTTTTCATTTCAGCGCTCCTGAAAATTGACCCATTAATCCCATGTTCTCAAACTAATACATTTGCAATCGGCAAGCCATCAGGGATGTGCCGATTATTACACCGTCTTTTTCCATGCATGCCCTAGGGAAATGTCCTAGAAACATAGGTATTGCTGCTATCCGCTCGCTCAGCGGTAGTCCCATCGCAATGCGACAGATACGTCGGTACGATCGTATTTGTACAGGCTGATATTGGAATTGTTCTTGGTATAGGATACTTGAGGGCGCAGCGACCATGCGTCGTTGATACGCCAACTCAAGCCTCCTGCAGCATCAAGCTGCCGGTCATCCCGCGTTTTCTGAAACGCCACATTGGCGGTGTCGTAATCGCCGTTTTGCAGGCCGAAACTGCCGAATAGGGCCAGATCGTCATGTATGTTGTGTTGCAAGGCGATTCTTGCGCCGTGTATTGATTTGCCGCCGTCGGCGCGGTGGTTTATATCATTTTCGTTGCCGACGAATACGGAAGTCGAGATCAGGGTTTTGCCTGCTTCATCCAGCGCGTAAAGCCATCCTGCCCCGCCAACGGCTTGGTTGATGTTTTCGGAAGATAATGCGGCGGCATCGTAACGGATCAGGTTATAGGAGCCGAATAAGCTGAATTGAAAGCGTGGGTTGATCGTATATTTCCACTGACCGAGAAACCCGTTGGTATCCCGGTTGGGGTCGCCTCCCAGATAGAAACGACTACTCTGGAAAGACAGCGCGAAATTATTATCATCTTCCCCATAAATCCCGCCTGCATGGATTGCGATGTCGCCGCTGGTAAATGCGGAAGCATCGGGGGTTTGGCGTTTGTTGATATCGCTGCCGATGAATATCTTGAATTTAGGGGTGATGACGTGCGTAAACTCTGCGCCACCTGCTGCGGAGAAATAGTAGCTGGGTGTTTCAACGTTGGTCGAGGACAAAGTGAATGTCGCGCCCAGTGCGGGCACGAAAATCAGCCCTTGGCTGGTAGACGCGTTGACGTTGCTGTCGTGACCGAAAGCGAGTTCCACATAGGCAGTCAGATTGTCGATTTTGGCTTTGCCGCGTTCTTCGATCGCGGCCAGATATTTTTCTGCGGTTTGTTTGGCAGTTTCCGGTGGGTTTTCACTCAGGACGATTTCAAATTGTTGTTTGGCCAAGGCATCGCTCTTCAGGGCAAAGTAGGCGCGGCCTTGATCCATACGCGCACCGGCAAAATCGGGATTAGCTGTGAGCAATCGGTCAAAGATCAGAATCGCCTTGTCGGGCTTGCCGCTATCTAGGGCCGCGACGCCTAACAGATAGTCGAAATCCTGATTTCCCGCCATATCGAATTCATAGGGTTCCAGCGCGGCATAGGCTTCCGCTGGTTTTCCGGCATCGAGTAAGGTTTTGGCTGCGGGGAGGTCCGCGTCAGCAAGGGCTGAGAGACTACAAAAAAGCACACAGATCACAAGCGCGAATTCTGTACAGCGTTTCATGGACGCTCCCTGCTGATTTAGTAGTTATTTTTTTCTGATTATACAAACAATTAAAGAAAATATACAACGCATTGAAAATGAATTTATATGGATCATGCAAACATGAGAATAAGCATGTGCATGGTAATATTGCAGCCTTTTTATAAATTAATTGATTAATGAATCTGCTTAACGCGCTGGCCAAAGTTGGCGGCATGACTTTTCTGTCCCGGTTGCTCGGCTTTGTACGCGACACGCTGGTGGCGCGGATGTTCGGTGCGGGTATTTACACGGACGCATTTTTCACGGCTTTCAAAATACCTAATCTGCTGCGGCGTATCTTTGCAGAAGGCGCTTTTTCGCAAGCCTTCGTGCCGGTGCTGGCGGAATATAAAAACAGGCGGGGGCATGAGGCCTCCAAGCTGTTATTGGATCATATCGCCAGCGTGCTGTTTGTAGTGTTGCTTATCGTATCCGTCATCGGTATTTTAGCAGCGCCGGCGGTAGTGTATGTCAGTGCTCCCGGTTTTGCCGCTACCCCTGAAAAGTTCCAGATCACCGTAAACATGCTACGGCTGACTTTTCCCTATATCTTTTTCATCTCATTGGTGGCGCTGGCGGGCGGTGTACTCAATACCTACCACCGGTTTTCCGTGGCAGCGTTTACGCCTACGCTACTGAACGTATCGTTTATAGTCGGCACCCTGTTTTTTGCCAAATACTTTCACCCGCCTGTGATGGTGCTAGCGTACGCGGTGTTACTGGGAGGGGTTCTGCAACTGGTTTGGCAGATACCGTATCTGAAGAAGATAGATATGCTCCCCACCTTCCGCCTCGATTTCAAGGATGAAGGTGTATGGCGGATTTTGAAATTAATGGGTCCAGCTGTATTCGGCGTGTCCATCGCACAATTATCTTTGTTGATCAATACTATTTTCGCCTCGTTCTTGGCCAATGGCAGCGTGTCCTGGCTATATTATGCCGACCGTCTGATGGAGTTCCCCACCGGGGTGCTGGGTGCGGCATTAGGTACGATTTTACTGCCCAGTTTATCCAAGAGTTTTACCGATAACAGTCATGATGAGTACTCGGAACTATTGGATTGGGGCTTACGCCTGACTTTGTTGTTAGCCCTGCCTGCCGCTGTGGCACTTGCGGTATTGGCTGTGCCGCTTATTTGCGGCTTGTTCTACTACGGCGCATTCAGTGTGCACGATGTGTGGATGACAAGGGAGGCTCTGCTGGCCTACAGTTTGGGCCTGCTGGGCTTGATATTGGTGAAAGTGCTCGCCCCTGGTTTTTACGCGCGGCAAAATATCAAAACTCCTGTCAAGATCGCCATAGCCACGCTCACCGCGACGCAATTGATGAACCTGGCGTTCATTTGGAAACTGCATCACGCCGGTCTGGCGCTCTCTATCGGTTTGGGCGCGTGTATGAATGCCGGGTTGCTTTATTACCACTTGCGCAAGGACGGAATCTTCCAGCCTCAGCCTGGCTGGGGTATCTTTCTGGCCAGAGTCGGCGGTGCTGCAATCGTGATGGCAGTAGTGCTGAACTTTGCCATGGTCAGCAATGATCTCTGGTTCCATCTTGCTGCTAGGACACGCCTGCTTTATCTGCTGGCACTCGTTGCCGTGGGTGCGGTGAGTTACTTTGCAGCGCTGTTGTTGTTTGGCATTCGTGTCAAACATTATGTGAAACGCGCGGTCTGAATCTCCTCATGCAAGTATTCCGTCATTTCCCTGAGAAATCCGAAGCACCCTGCGTACTCGCCATCGGCAATTTCGATGGGCTGCATATCGGCCATCAGGCCATTTTGCGACGCTTGAAAGAAGAAGCGGATGCTAATCGAATACTCAGTTGCGTAATGACTTTCGAACCGCATGCGCGCGAATTCTTCGACCCAAAAAATGCCCCGGCAAGATTGACTTCCTTGCGCGAAAAACTTGAGATGTTCGAGGCTGCAGGTATCGACAAAGTACACGTCTGCCATTTCGATGCTGCGTTTGCTGCGATGAGTGCGCAGAGTTTCATGCACGATATCCTGCATCGTTCACTGGCAGTCAAGCAGGTGATGGTGGGTAAGGATTTCTGTTTCGGTGCTAAACGTAGCGGTAACCTGCACACGCTGCAAACAGGCGGTGAAGAGTTGGGTTTTACGGTTGCCGCCGTACCCAATGTGATGTTTGGCGACATGCGTGTTTCCAGCACAGAGGTACGTTCGGCGTTGGCTGCCGGCGATCTGCAGCGTGCCCAGGCGCTGCTGGGGCGGCCTTACACTATCAGCGGTCATATCGTGCACGGCGACCAGTTAGGTCGCGAGCTGGGTTATCCCACTGCCAATGTGCAAATGCACCACGATAACCCGCCGCTCATGGGCATCTATGCGGTAAAATTGACGGGTGTGGATAATATGCCGTTGCCCGGTGTCGCCAGTTTGGGCGTGAGGCCGACGGTAAAGAACAACGGTAAACCCACTTTAGAGGTGCATCTGTTCGATTTTGACCGTGATATTTACGGCCAGCATGTGCAAGTGCAGTTTTTGAAAAAAATCCGTGAAGAATTGAAGTTTCCCGATTTAGATGCACTCAAGAGTGCGATGGCTGCCGACGAAAAGGTAGCCAGAGAATTTTTTATGACTGACGAATAAATGACGCAACCATCCGCCCCGAAACCTGACACTAAGGTCAACCTGCTCGATACGCCTTTCCCCATGCGTGGCGACCTGCCCAAGCGCGAACCGGCTTGGGTTAAGGGCTGGCAGGAAGCGCAACTGTATCAACGCATACGCCAAGCGCGCAAAGGCGCGAAGAAATTCATCCTGCATGATGGCCCGCCTTATGCCAACGGCGACATCCATATCGGACATGCAGTGAACAAGATACTCAAAGACATCATCGTCAAAGCCAAGACTTTGGGTGGGTTCGATGCGCCTTATGTGCCGGGTTGGGATTGTCACGGCCTGCCTATCGAACTGATGGTGGAAAAAACGCACGGCAAGGAGATAGCTCCCGCCAAATTCCGCGAACTGTGTCGTGCCTATGCCGCAGAACAGATAGCCAGGCAGAAGGCCGACTTTATCCGTCTGGGCGTGCTGGGTGATTGGGATAATCCCTACCTCACCATGGATTTCAAGACCGAAGCCGACATCATGCGCTCGCTCGGCGAGATCTATAAGAACGGCTATCTGTATCAAGGCAGTAAGCC
>DATBPY010000219.1:0-4492 GCA_036561085.1 Methylophilaceae bacterium
ATATAAGATCAAGAATCGCCAGCTTGCAGGCGAGAACAAATTCGTCATCAACAAACTGGTACTGGGCGAGCATGTGGATAGCAAGGATGCGGTGAACCTGCCGTTAGACCTCGCGATCGCCATTCTGGAAGACAGCGACGGCCTCATAGACCTCGACCTGCCTATCTCCGGCAGCCTGGACGACCCGCAATTCAGCTACGGCAAGATCATCTGGAAAGCCGTCGTCAATGTGCTGGAGAAGATCGCCACTGCACCATTCCGTGCGCTGGGTAATCTGCTCGGCATCAGTTCCGATAAGCTGG
The DNA here is from genome assembly GCA_036561085.1 of Methylophilaceae bacterium. Lineage (GTDB taxonomy): Bacteria > Pseudomonadota > Gammaproteobacteria > Burkholderiales > Methylophilaceae > CAILHX01. Next base: position 303 of record DATBPY010000219.1, read on the forward strand.
AAGCCGTTGCCTTCGACCCCGGCAAAGCTGTGCTGTTACCGCCGGAGCAGGAAAAACTCAAGGCTATAGGTACCGCCATGACTAAACGCCCGTCATTGGGTCTGACCATCACTCCCGCATATGATGCTGCGCTGGATAAGCCTGCGTTGCAGGAACTGGCGACGCGCCGCGACGTTGCCAACGAAATGGGCCTGCAACTGAAAGAGGGCGAAGCCCCGGGCCCGGTAGACCTGAATAACCCCAAAGTGCAAAGAGCCGTCGAGAACCTGCTCAAGGATAGAAAAGGCGAAGGGCGCAGTTTGAAGGCTGTGGATTTCGTTAAAGACTACTTCAAGAAACCGACCACTGAAGATCAGAAGAAATACGGCGCTATGCTGGAGCAGCTCAAGGCTACGGCCAAAGTGACCGATGCTGACCTGATCGCGCTGGCCAAAGAAAGAGCCGTTAACCTGCAAGCCTATCTGGTTAAGAATGGCATGGCGGCCGAACGCATCACTATCGCAGAGCCGGTGAAGGCGACAGGCGATGCAAATACGGTAAAACTTAAACTAGCATTGGGATTGACCAAAAAATAATGAAAGCCGACCTAGTGAACGACCAACTCAGCAACTTCGACCACATACAGAGGGTCATCATCGACCTTGCCATCCAATTCGGCCCCAAGGTGGTGGTGGCGATCCTTATCATCATCGCCGGAGTCTTCACCGGGCGCTGGGTCGGCAAAGCGATCGATCGCGGCCTGAAGAAATTCAACCTGGAACCGCCGGTGCGGCAACTGCTGGTGCGCATCGTGCGTATCTTCGTGCTTACTCTGTTTGCCATCATGGCGTTGCAGAATCTGGGCGTGGAACTACTGCCATTGATCGCCGGGCTAGGCGTAGCCGGTGCAGGTGTGGCATTGGCCATGCAAGGCGTGCTGAGCAATATGATGGCGGGGCTGACCATCATCTTCACCCGCCCGTTCCGCATCGGCGAATACATCTCCATCGTCAGCGAAGAGGGCGTGGTGGATAACATCAGTATTTTCAGCACGGTGCTGAGCCATGCCGACCAGTCGAAAGTAGTGATCCCCAACCGTAAGATCGTGGGCGAGATTCTGCACAATTACGGCTATATCCGGCAAATAGAGATATTGATTGGTGTCGCCTACGATACCGATCTGGACAAGGCCATCGCCATTGCTGGAGACGTACTGGAATCCGAGCCGCGCATACTAAAAGAGCCGCCCCCGGTGATCGGAGTCGGCTCTCTTAACAGCATGGCGGTCAGCATCTCGGTGAAGCCTTGGGTCAATGTGACCGATTATGCGCCTGCCAAAAGCGCCTTGAGCAAGGCCATCGTCAAGGCTTATCGCAGCAAGAAGATCGTGATTCCGGTCACCACGCTTCCTGCTGCACCGCCTGGTCTTTAGAACAGTTTAGTAAACAGCCAGTACAGCGAACCGGATAACAGCATCGCTACAGGCAGGGTCAGCACCCAGGCCATCGCCAGGTTACGGATGGTTTCCATCTGCAAACCGGATCTGTTGGCTGCCATGGTGCCTGCCACGCCGGAAGACAGCACGTGAGTAGTGGATACCGGCAAGCCGTAACTATCCGCAGCACTGATCATCGCCATCGCTACCAGCTCGGCAGATGCGCCTTGAGCGTAGGTCAGGTGGGTCTTGCCGATCTTTTCGCCCACGGTCTTGACGATACGCTTCCAACCTATCATGGTGCCCAGACCCAGTGCGATAGCAACAGCCACTTTCACCCACAACGGGATGAACTTGGTGGCGTTATCGATCTCTTTCTTGAATGCATCCAGGTTGGATTTGCTGTCCTTATCCAGTTGCACGTCCTTGTCTTTACCCAGTACACGAATAGCTTCCGAAGTCAGATACATATCATTACGCACGTTGCCTACAGCTTCAATAGGTACGCGTGCCAGCGAACCGTATTCCTTGACTTGCGCACCTATGCTACCGGTGACGGCTGCCAGCGAAGGCAGCAGATCGGGCGTCGATTTTTTAACGCGTATATATTCAGACAATACATGGCGTGGCTGTTCAGGAGCAGCACCCGGCGCGATCTTTATCAGAGATTGTTGCGTCACTTGTGCTACGGCAACGAATTGCGTCATCTGGTCTACAGGCATGGCGCGATTCAGCGCATAAGCCATAGGTACCGTACCCACCAGGATCAGCATGATCAGGCCCATGCCTTTTTGGCCGTCGTTGGAACCGTGCGCGAATGAAACACCGGTGCAGGTCAGGATCAGCAGGCCGCGTATCCAGATCGGAGGCGCTTTTTTGCTTTTTGGGGCTTCGAACAATTCCTTTTTCTTGATCAGACCGCGCATCAGCAACAGCACGATGGCCGACAGGAAGAAGCCGAGCACCGGCGACAATAACAGCGAATAGCCGATCTTGGTGGCTTGCGCCCAATCCACGCCGCTAGTGCCGTCACGACCGTGCATCAGTGCGTTGGCGACGCCTACGCCGATGATGGAGCCTATCAACGTATGCGAGGAAGAAGCGGGCAGGCCGAGGAACCAGGTGCCCAGGTTCCAGATGATAGCGGCGATCAGCAGTGCGAACACCATGGCGAAACCTGCGCTGGAACCAACTTGCAGTATCAACTCTACCGGCAGCAATGAGATGATGCCGAAAGCCACTGCTCCGCTGGAGACCAGCACGCCCAGGAAGTTGAAGAAACCGGACCATACCACTGCGAAGTTAGGCGGCAGCGAATGGGTGTAGATCACGGTGGCTACTGCGTTGGCGGTATCGTGAAAGCCGTTAACGAATTCGAAACCAAGCGCGATCATCAATGCCACGCCCAGCAGCAGGAAAGGCATGATTGTGGTGGTTTTTGCGCCAGTCTCGGTCACATCGTGCATCAGGCTGTAACCGGTGAACAACAGTCCGCCTAACAGCAGACCGAGAAAGATCACGATGGTAAAGAAGCCTGCAGGTTGATCCAGATGCGGACGCGCATCCATTGTTGCAGTTGAGTTCATAGCCAACGACTCCATGGTTTTATTAGTGGAGGGTCGATTGTGGCTTTTTAGTGTGACGCTTTTGTGACGCCAAACCGCATGTGTCTCTTAGCTATGCCGTATTTCATCTGCTGAGCTTAATATACCTCAGGCACGTACATATCCTGCGGCACAGGGCGGCGCGTGTAATCCTTGTGGTATTCGCGTTGCGGCAGTTCGATGCTGGGGTGGATGACTTCGGTATATGGCATCTGGCCGAGTAGATGTTGAATGCAATTGAGCCGGGCTTTCTTTTTATCCACGGCCTGCACTACCCACCACGGGGCCTCGGGAATATGGCTCTTCTCCAGCATGGTTTCCTTGGCCTTGGTATATTCCTCCCAACGGCGGCGCGATTCCAGGTCCATGGGACTGAGCTTCCACTGCTTGAGCGGGTCGTTGATACGACCCAGGAAGCGCAAGTTCTGTTCTTCGTCGGAGATGGAGAACCAGTATTTGATGAGTTTAATGCCGGAACGTACCAGCATGCGTTCGAAATCGGGCACGGTACGGAAGAACTCTTCATATTGCTCTTCATCGCAGAACCCCATCACGCGCTCCACACCGGCGCGGTTGTACCAGCTGCGGTCGAACAGCACGATCTCGCCTGCGGCAGGCAGATGCGCCACGTAACGCTGGAAATACCATTGCGTGCGTTCGCGTTCGTTAGGGGCGGGCAGGGCAGCCACGCGGCAGATACGCGGATTGAGGCGCTGGGTGATGCGCTTGATGGCGCCGCCTTTACCGGCAGCGTCGCGCCCTTCGAACAGGATGACCACTTTCTGCCCGGTATTGGCGACCCAATCCTGCAGCTTGACCAGTTCGCCCTGCAAACGGAACAACTCGCGGAAATACAGGCGGCGGTACTCCTTGTCGGCTTCGGACTGCGACAGATTCGCGTCGCTAAAATCGTCGCCGACGATCTCGTCCAGCGGGCGGTCTTCGAATTCCAGCTCCAACTCTTCGTCATAGCTATCGATCAGGTCGTTGTTGGCGCGTTGTGCCAATTCTTCATCACTCATGCTGTCAGCCCCTGCAATTGTTCGATCAGAAGCTATGAACCATAAGTAGTTTATGTTTCAGAAATGTGTCAATCCGGTGTGTCGATACCGGGAAAGCTAAATTCCTGTAATCAAACTTGCAGTAACTGCTACATTAATGGGCATAATTCC
>DATBPY010000220.1:0-1628 GCA_036561085.1 Methylophilaceae bacterium
CTTACCAACTCATTGCAAACTCCGAATACCGAGAAGTGCAATCACAGGAGACAGACCATGGGTGCTAACGTCCGTGGTCAAGAGGGAAACAACCCAGACCGACAGCTAAGGTCCCAAATGACGTGCTAAGTGGTAAACGAAGTGGGAAGGCATAGACAGCTAGGAAGTTGGCTTAGAAGCAGCCATCCTTTAAAGAAAGCGTAATAGCTCACTAGTCGAGTCGTCCTGCGCGGAAGATGTAACGGGGCTAAGCACGTAACCGAAGCTTCGGATGCTGCATTCTTCGGAATGTATGCATGGTAGGAGAGCGTTCTGTAAGCCTGCGAAGGTGTTCTGTGAGGAATGCTGGAGGTATCAGAAGTGCGAATGCTGACATGAGTAGCGATAAAGGGTGTGAAAGGCACCCTCGCCGAAAGCCCAAGGTTTCCTGCGCAACGTTCATCGGCGCAGGGTGAGTCGGCCCCTAAGGTGAGGCAGAAATGCGTAACTGATGGGAAACGGGTTAATATTCCCGTACTTTTATTGAATGCGATGTGGGGACGGAGAAGGTTAGGTCAGCCGGGTGTTGGATGTCCCGGTTCAAGCGTGTAGGTGGATCCTCTAGGCAAATCCGGAGGGTCAACACTGAGGCGTGATAACGAGGTACTTCGGTACTGAAGTGATTGATACCAAGCTTCCAAGAAAAGCCACTAAGCTCCAGTTCAATAAAAACCGTACCGCAAACCGACACAGGTGGGCAGGATGAGAATTCTAAGGCGCTTGAGAGAACCCGGGAGAAGGAACTCGGCAAATTAGCACCGTAACTTCGGGAGAAGGTGCGCCTCGGTAGTGTGTAGAGATTTACTCTCGAAGCACGATGAGGTTGCAGTGAAAAGGTGGCTGCGACTGTTTAATAAAAACACAGCACTGTGCAAACACGAAAGTGGACGTATACGGTGTGACGCCTGCCCGGTGCCGGAAGGTTAAATGATGGGGTGCAAGCTCTTGATTGAAGCCCCGGTAAACGGCGGCCGTAACTATAACGGTCCTAAGGTAGCGAAATTCCTTGTCGGGTAAGTTCCGACCCGCACGAATGGCGTAACGATGGCCACACTGTCTCCTCTCGGGACTCAGCGAAGTTGAAATGTTTGTGAAGATGCAATCTACCCGCGGCTAGACGGAAAGACCCCATGAACCTTTACTGTAGCTTTACATTGGACTTTGACAAGATCTGTGTAGGATAGGTGGGAGACTTTGAAGCGGTATCGCCAGATATCGTGGAGTCATCCTTGAAATACCACCCTGATGTTGTTGAGGTTCTAACCTGGATCCATTATCTGGATCGGGGACCGTGTATGGTGGGCAGTTTGACTGGGGCGGTCTCCTCCCAAAGAGTAACGGAGGAGTGCGAAGGTTCGCTAGGTACGGTCGGAAATCGTACTGATAGTGCAATGGCATAAGCGAGCTTAACTGCGAGTCCGACAAGACGAGCAGGTACGAAAGTAGGTCATAGTGATCCGGTGGTTCTGTATGGAAGGGCCATCGCTCAACGGATAAAAGGTACTCTGGGGATAACAGGCTGATTCCTCCCAAGAGTTCATATCGACGGGGGAGTTTGGCACCTCGATGTCGGCTCATCACATCCTGGG
>DATBPY010000221.1:0-3310 GCA_036561085.1 Methylophilaceae bacterium
TGCAGGATGATGATGGCGAGCGCTTTCTTGTTCATTTCTGCTCCTGGATAATGTCACCGGCACTACCGTCAAGCGGCTTTTGTACTGCATCTTCCAGCCGTCCCAGCGCCTGCTGTACCTTGATATTGCTTTCCATGACTGACGCCTCTTCGGTTTCTAATTCCAGACGGCCCAGAGTAAGGTCCAGCCTGTCCATCTGCCCCGCGTCGAACTGGCTTTGCGTCTGAGACAATCGGTCTTTTTGTTCTTGCAACAGCTTACGGTGATGTTGCAGCTCGTTCAAGGCTGCTTGCCAGGCTGCGGCAGCTTGCTCCTGTTCGCTGATGACGCTGATCTGCAATGCGTTAAAGCGGCTGGCTTCCAGTGCGCGCGCAGCCTCGGCACCGGCGATGGCGGCATCGTTACCGCGTATCAAGGTCAGCAATTGGCTGAACCCCAGCCCCCAGCGATTATCCCCCTGATCCCAGCTAAAAGTCGGGTCCAGGTTGATATCGGGATATTGTTTGGCGATCTCCAGCTTCAGCGCGGCTTCGGCGGCAGCATAATTCAACAATTCTTTTCTGATGTCGAGACGGTTCTGCAAGGCAAGGCGCTGTGCTTCATTGGCAGGCAACGGCGCGAGGTCTTGCTCAAAGGTGCTGAAACCCAGGCGCGTATCGTCCAATGCCGTTTCCGGCAACGCCACGGCAGCGGCCAGCGTAGCGCGACTCTCGTTCAACCGACCATGCTCGGCATCCAGCGCTGCCTCCACCCTGCGCAGTTGCAGACGTGCGTCCGCCATCTCTACCGTGCTGGCAAGACCGACATTGAGCCGGGCTTGCAACAACGAGACGATCTCGGCACGAGGCTGTTGTTGATGTTGCAACTGCTGCACGCGCTGGCGTGCAGCATAGTAATCCAGCAGCCGTGCTCTGACGCGGCTGCGCACCTGCCAGGCAGTATTGGCGATATCCAACTGTGCTGCCGCGCTCAACGCTTGCGCCTGCTCTATGCGCGCTTCGCGTTTGCCGTGGGTCTCGATGGGTATGCCTATGCCGAGGCTTAAAGTCCACGGCGAGATACCGCCATCGGTGCGGGTATGGTGTTCCGCCCCGGCAGAAAAGGAAGGGATAGGCGATAGGGCTGCGGTCTTTTCTTCAGCCTGGGCTGCCTGCCATTGCGCACGTGCCACTTGCAGGTCGGGGTGTAATCGTAGCGCCGCCTGGGTCAGCGCCGGCAAGTCCCAGATCTGGGTATCGCTCAGCCCGGCATCAGCCGCAGTTCTAGCGTTAAATGCCTGGGCCGTTGCTGCCGAATCGAGCGGCTTGGCCTGATAACTTTGCATGGCGCATGCGGCCAGCAGGCACGACAAAATCAACGCGATAACTCTCAAGGAAAAATGCCCGGAAAAATGCAATCGCAGCATAGTACCTGTTAGGTGTAGGGCGGGCAAACGTCGTAGAATGATCGACATGAGCAGTATTCACATCGAACGTGTACACACATTGGGAAAAGCCGATGCCAGAAAGAGTGCCGAGCACATCGCGGCGCGGCTTAAACATGAATTAAAAGTAGATAGCCAGTGGCATGGCGACGTGCTGCAATTGACCCACGCGGGTGCCAAAGGCAGCATCGTGGTGGCGGATAACAAAGTGGAAGTACGGGTGGAACTGCCTTTCCTGCTACGCCCGCTGCGGAGCAAGGTGGAACGCGAGATATACCAGCAACTGGATAAATATCTTAGTTAGGGTCACTTATTACTATCGACTACCGCCAGTTGCTTGATGAAGTCTTCGATATTCACGCGGATCGCGCCTTCATTGGCGATCTTCAAACGTACAAAAGCCATCGCCGCATCGCTGAAGGTCGCAGTGAACGGAGTGGTGATCGTGGTGTTGAGTACCTGCTTGCCGGAGGATATTTCTTGCAACACGTACTCGACGGTCGCCGTCACTTTCAGATCCAGCCCGGCAAAAGGCTGCTCCAGGCTGAGCAGTTTCACATCCAGCGCATAGTTACCGTTGCTGCCTTCCGGTGCCAGCAAAGCTGAGGATTGCAGGGATTGTTGCAGCGCTTGCTTGAAATTCTCATCGCCGACTTTAGACAACCACATCGGGTTGGTCGATGTACCGCCGCTCACACTTCTGATGGCGATGCCGTTCTTCATCGGCGAGTCGGCACGGATAGCCGTCGTATCGACATGGTTCGCAGTCATCTTCTCTACCGCCGCAGGTGCGGCACATCCAGACAGAATCACAGCCAGCATGACGACATAGGCATATTTAGCCATGGACGACCCCCTAGTTGATTGAAGCGTATGCGGAATTAGTTGATTATATGTGCTTCCACTGCAGTCAATGAATCCTGCAAAGTCTCTTCCGGCAAGGCATTGACGCTCTCGGCCAGTAACTCGGCCGCTTCGATCGCGCCGGCAGGCACGTCGACACTGTTGATCTCGGCGATAAAGCCTGCCGCAGCGCCTGCCACTTGTAACAGCGACTGACGCTCTATCATCAGTATCTCCACCTCTGCACGTAGCATGGCGATCTCTTGTGTTTGATCCGTGTGTTGCATTATTTCTCCCTTTGACGCGAGCCATGATGCGGCTGCGGGGGCCTATTTGTCAATGAGCGGCTCTGGGAAAGGCTTGCAGAGGTGCCGGAGAAACTGGATTCGCCGTCTCTATTCCAGCAAAGCCTGCGCTCGGGTAGAATAGCGCCCTGCTCCAAGTTCGCGGCGATGGTGGAATTGGTAGACACAACAGGTTTAGGTCCTGTCGGGGGCAACTCTGTGGAGGTTCGAGTCCTCTTCGCCGCACCAGTATTTTCAATAGCTCCATTTCATATTCAATATTATTCTTGCGTCTCTTCTTCCACCTGTTGGGCGATCCGTTCCAGCAGCACCGGAAATTGCGGCAACAGTTCTTCGGCTTGCAGCCAGTCATTCGCTCCCCCGGCGGTCTCCAGCGCTTCGCATAGATCAGCGAAACCCATCGCACCCACTGTTTTTGCCGAGGCTTTCAGTTTGTGTCCCAATTGACCGAGTGCCGCCAGATCGCGATGGGCATAGGCAGTATCCATCTCAAGCAGAGTTTCGCGCGCCGTGGTTAAAAACATGACTGCGAATCTGCGGATCTTGGCGGGGTCGTTATTCACCATGATGCCGAGTATGTCGAGATCTATGGGCATAGCAAGATCTACGGCTATCACGAGATCCAGGGCGGCAGCTTCCATGGTATCCAGCGCTGTGACGGCGGATGCATTCGGAGCTGGCTCAATGTTGCCCATGCCGCCTGCATCTTTCGCGATTTCCGCGTGCTTCACTCCCCCCT
>DATBPY010000222.1:0-23975 GCA_036561085.1 Methylophilaceae bacterium
GCAGAGAACATGGCGGCTGAAGCATTCCGCATCCTGGAAAGCTGTTACCGCGATACTTACGGCAACCATTTGAAACTGGAACGAGTAAGATTGTATGAAACCCCGAATAGCTGGGTCGATGCGTTAGGAGAAATGCATTAACAGCTGTATATAATCTTTAAACTGCCGGACAACAAGCTTAGGATGCGCCATGAACGACAAAATCCGCCAATTACTTGATCAAATGAGCACCCTTGAAGGCGAACTGAAGACTGCGCTACACGAGCAGCAGATACCCATGTTCTATGAGATAAAAGGCAGACGTATCGAGTTTGAAAAAAGCATTCGGCAGACACATCGTAAACTCAAACGCAGTTTTTACCGGTGGCTGATTACCGACAGGCCGCAAAATCTCATTACCGGGCCTATCATCTATGGCATGTTCATCCCGATGGCGGTACTTGATATTTTCGTTAGTTTCTATCAGGCGACCTGCTTCCCGATCTACGGCATTCCCAAAGTAAAACGTGCCGACTATATCGTTTTAGATCGGCAACATCTGGACTATCTCAATTTCATCGAAAAATTCCACTGCACTTATTGCGGCTACGGGAATGGTCTGATCGCCTATGTGGCCGAGATCGTGGCACGAACCGAGCAGTATTTCTGCCCCATCAAACATGCTTATAAAACGCTGGGTACTCATTTACGCTACGCGCACTTCCTTGATTATGGCGATGCCGAGGATTACCAGGCCAAGCTTGAAGGGTTCCGCAAGGAACTTGCCAAAGAAAAGTAAGCTGTTCAAATCGCTAAAGTCGCAGCCTCTTGCAGCACAAGCGGTAACGCCTCCTGCCATTCCGGCAATTGCAATCTGAACGCCCTGCGCAGCTTTGCATTATTCAATACCGAATTAGCGGGTCGTTTAGCGGGTAACGGATATTGCTCTGTGATGATTGCGGCGACTTCCAACGGGGTAGCGAGCAGCGGCGGCCAGTCGGCTACCGTCCTGTATTCGCGCAATATGCTCTGTGCAAACCCATGCCAGCTGGTTTCGCCCGCACTAGAGAGATGGTAGATACCGGATAACTCGTCCGAAGGTGTTTGATGATTGGCGACAGGGCACCACTGAGCGATAGCCAAAGCAGTCGCCTCAGCGATCATGCGGCTCCATGTCGGCGCACCTATCTGGTCCGCCACGATACGTAAATTGTCGCGCTCTTTGGCTAGACGCAATATGGTCAACAAAAAATTCTTGCCGCGTGCCCCGTATACCCAACTGGTGCGAAAGATCAGATGCGGCACACCCACAGCCTGTATCGCCTGCTCTCCTGCCAGCTTGGATGCACCGTAAGCGCTGGTCGGGTTAGTCGAGTCGGTTTCAACATAGGCATCTGGCTTAGTGCCATCGAATACGTAATCGGTCGAAAAATGTATCAACCCTGCGCCGCGCCGCTGAGCTTCTTCGGCCAGCACCCCGGGGGCGATGCTATTCACCGTCATCGCCAGATCAAGCTCAATCTCGGCTTTATCTACAGCAGTATAAGCAGCAGCGTTGACGATCAATTGCGGGTCAATGTCTCTTACGGTACGGCGGATAGCATCGGTATCCACCAGATTCAATTGCTGGCTGGAAAGCGCGACGACCTGGCCCAGCGGAGCTAGTGTGCGGCGTAACTCGAAACCGACCTGCCCCGTTGCTCCGGTGAGCAATATCTTCCTCACGCAAACAGCTCCGCATCTTTAAGCGCCAGACCTTGTTTATCTTTGGCTGAAAGTACCGGCTTTACATTCAGCGGCCAATGAATGTCGATGATGGGGTCATCCCAGCGTATGCAACGCTCGAACTCCGGCGCATAGAAATCGGTGGTCTTGTACAGGAACTCAGCGAAATCGGACATCACCAGAAAACCATGTGCAAATCCCGGAGGTACCCATAACATGCGCTGGTTCTCGGCAGAGAGCCTGATACCGAACCATTCGCCGAAGGTAGGCGACGATTTGCGTATATCCACCGCCACATCGAACACTTCACCCGCAATGACCCGTACCAACTTACCCTGTGCCTGTTGTATCTGATAATGCAAGCCGCGCAATACGCCGCGCTCAGAACGCGAATGATTGTCCTGCACGAAATTGGGACGCAGCCCGGTAGCTGCGTGAAAAGCGTTTTCGTTATAGCTTTCAAAGAAGAAACCGCGTGCATCGACAAACACTTTGGGTTCCAGTATCAGCAGACCGGAAATGTTGGTGGCTAGAGCATGCATCAAAATACCTTCTCATGCAGCATACGCAGCAGATATTGCCCGTAGCCGTTGGTTTTATATTGGTTGGCGATGGCTTCGACCTGTTGCGCGCTGATGTAGCCCATGCGATAGGCGATCTCTTCCGGGCAGGCGATCTTCAAGCCCTGCCGTTTTTCTATGGTTTCGATGAACAACGATGCCTGTAACAATGATTCATGGGTGCCGGTATCCAGCCAGGCATTCCCGCGTCCCATCACCTCGATATTAAGCTCGCCCTGCGCCAGATATTGTTTATTGACGTCGGTGATCTCCAACTCACCGCGTGCCGACGGCTTAAGGCTGGCGGCAATGTCGCAGACCTGGTTGTCGTAAAAATAAAGGCCGGTGACGGCATAGCGCGATTTCGGTTGTTTGGGTTTTTCTTCCAGACTCACCGCCCGCCCGGCATCATCGAACTCCACCACGCCATAACGCTCCGGATCGGTCACCGGATAAGCGAATACGGTTGCGCCTACTTCCTGTTCCGATGCGGCTTTCAGGCCGCCTGCCAGGTCATGTCCATGAAAAATGTTATCGCCCAACACCAGTACGCTGGGGTCATTTGCGACAAAATCGCGACCGACGATAAAGGCCTGTGCCAAACCATCCGGCGAAGGTTGCACGGCATAATTCAGGTTAAGCCCCCACTGGCTGCCGTCGCCCAGCAATTGCGAAAATCGCGGCGTATCTTCAGGTGTGGAGATCAGCAGAATATCGCGTATCCCTGCCTGCATCAGTGTGGACAGTGGGTAATACACCATGGGCTTGTCGTACACAGGCAACAGCTGCTTGGAGACCGCCTGTGTCACAGGATACAGCCGGGTTCCGGAGCCGCCCGCCAGGATAATGCCTTTTCTCATGCCGCTCTTTCCGTATAGTTTTTGTTGATCCAGTTACGGTATTCGCCGCTCGCAACCTGCGCCACCCAGGGTTGATGCTGCAGATACCAGGCCACGGTTTTACGGATACCTGTTTCAAAAGTTTCCGCCGGTTTCCAGCCAAGCTCGTTCAGGATCTTTTGTGCATTGATAGCATAACGTTTGTCATGCCCCGGCCTGTCTTTAACGAAAGTGATCTGGTCGCGATAGCTACCCTGTGCCTTGGGTTGCAGCTCATCCAGAATATCGCATAGCGTATGTACTACCTGCAGATTGGTTTTTTCATTATTGCCGCCCACATTGTAAGTCTCCGCTACACGACCTGCTTTCAACACAGTACCAATGGCACTGCAATGATCACCCACGTATAGCCAATCGCGCACATTACTGCCGTCGCCATAGATAGGCAGTGGTTTACCGGCCAGCGCATTCATCAGCACCAGAGGAATGAGTTTCTCCGGGAATTGGTAAGCGCCGTAATTATTGGAGCAATTGGTAGTCAGCACCGGCAAACCATAAGTATGGTGATAAGCGCGCACCATGTGGTCAGAAGCCGCTTTGGAAGCGGAATATGGGCTATTGGGGGCGTAAGGAGTGGTTTCGGTAAAAGCGGGGTCGTTGCTGCCGAGAGAGCCGTATACTTCATCCGTGGAAACATGCAAAAAACGGAAACCGGCTTGATCGGATGCGTTGAGCCCGTTCCAGTAGGCTCGCACTTCTTCCAGCAAATGGAAAGTACCGACCACATTGGTCTGGATAAAATCTTCGGGACCGTGGATGGAGCGATCTACATGGCTCTCCGCGGCAAAATTGAGAATAGCGCGCGGTTTGTGCTCCATCAGCAGACGTTTTACCAGCGCCTGATCGCCGATATCGCCATGCACAAAGATATGTCGCGCATCTGTTTCCACTGAAGCCAGATTTGCCAGATTGCCTGCATAGGTCAGCTTGTCGAGATTGACGACGGCTTCATCGCTCTGTGCGAGCCAGTCCAAAATGAAATTGGCTCCGATGAAACCGGCCCCGCCGGTCACCAGGATCATGGGATTATCCCCATAACGCGTTACTCAAGCCTTTGACATACGCCTCATGCGCTGCATTTTCTTCTTCACTGGCATTCAGTACTATCAAAGTCAGTTGCCGATTGAACGTCGCCGTCTGTGCGATTTCCGCCGGTGTTCCCACCTCCATCATCAAGCTTTCCTGGCCGCGCGTCATCGCCATATACACATCTGCCAGCAGTTCCGCATCCAGCAAGGCACCATGCAAAGTACGGCTGGAGTTATCGATACCGTAACGCTTGCATAGCGCATCCAGATTATTACGTTGACCGGGATGCAACTCCTTGGCCATCTTCAGGGTGTCTATCACGCCTGCGCTGACGCTTTCGACTCTGCCCATCTCGATCAGGCCTAATTCGTTATTGAGAAAACCGAGATCGAACGGCGCGTTGTGTATGACCAGACCTGCATCGCGGATAAAGTCCAAGAATTCAGCTGCCATATCGGCGAAGTAAGGCTTATCTTGCAACGATTCGAGGCTGATGCCGTGAACTTGCTGTGCACCAATATCGATCTCGCGCTCAGGATTAAGATAAGTATGGAAGCGATTACCGGTAAGCCGACGATTCACTACTTCCACTGCCGCCAATTCGATGATGCGATGGCCTTGCGCGGGATCCAGGCCGGTGGTTTCGGTATCCAGGAAAATCTGCCTGCTCACGTTAAACCTTTCAATACCATTTCCACTCCCTTATTCGCCAGAGCATCGGCACGTTCATTGCCTGCATGCCCGTCATGCCCTCTGACCCATACCCATTCGACTTGATGACGACCGGCGACTTCATCCAGCAATTGCCACAGATCTGCATTTTTAACAGGTTGTTTATTGCTTGTCTTCCAGCCCTTTAGTTTCCAGCCGTGTATCCATTCGCTGATTCCTTTTTGCACATACTGCGAGTCAGTAACCACGCGTACTTGGGACGGTTTTTTCAATTGCTCCAGCGCGCGTATCACTGCAGTCAATTCCATACGGTTATTGGTGGTATCGCGCTCGCCGCCGAATAACTCCTTTTCGTGCTTGTCGGTACGCAACCAGGCACCCCAACCGCCGACACCGGGATTGCCTTTGCATGCGCCATCCGCATGGATTTCGATTAATTCAGTCATTGATTGGATTCGTTTGAGTTCTCTACTGCCAATTTCTGGCTTTCTGTTTTTTGCGTGGGCTTGGGAACCAGCAGGCGTGCCACAGTGCTGGCATTCCACTGCGGACGTATCAGGCGCACTCCGGTCACCCGCTTTTTCGCAACCAGAAAATACATGCCGCCCATCATCGGCCACCAACGGTCGCCTGCTTTATTCATCCAATTCAGCCTGTGCAGCCATTTCTCACGTTTCATCGGCGGTGCATAACAGGACATGCGCCCACCGACGACTTCAAGTGCCAGCAATGCCAACCAGTCTTTTAAACGCTTCAACGGGATGAAACGCCCCTGCCATGGATAATGTTGTTTTTCACCGCATAAACGACGCAAACCCCACAGACTATAAGGGTTGAATCCGCTAATAATGAGGTGTCCCTCCGGGACCAGGACTCGTTCGGCTTCACGCAATAGCTGATGCGGGTTCGCTGAGAATTCCAGCAAGTGCGGCAGCAATAGCAGATCAACGCTGTTGGTGGCTAAAGGCAATTGTTCAAAGTCGCATTGCAACGCAACCGCACTACCTTGCCCAATTTTGCAGCGGAACGGCATGCGTGAATCTTTTAATAGATCGGCCTCTACCAGCCCAAGCTGCACGGCGTTAAAGCCGAAAATATCGCTCACTGCCGTATCGAATAACGCCTGTTCCTGACTTTGCAGAAATTGGCCCAGCGGCGTGGCAAGCCAGTCAGATTGGCTTATGATGCTAGTCATGACCATAGTCCCCATCCCTGCTTTCCGCGACAATTATATCTGGATGCTGATACATGGCCGCAATGCTGCTGTGGTAGACCCGGGCGATGCCGCACCGGTGCTGAGCTATCTGCAACAACATGATTTATCTTTACGCGCCATTCTGGCGACCCATTTTCACAATGACCATATCGGCGGTATCGGCCCCCTGTTGCAACATTTGGATGCCCCTGTTTACGCACCGCAAAATTCGGTTTTCGACTTTGCTTATACGCCTGTCAAAGAGCACGATGATATCCTCTTGCCCGAGCTGGAAACCACGCTACGCGTACTCGACGTGCCAGGCCATACCGCCGTTCATGTGGCGTATTATGGCGGAAATTCCCTGTTCTGTGGCGACACTTTATTCGGTTGTGGATGTGGTCGTATATTCGATGGCAGTTGCGAGCAATTGCATTACTCGTTGCAAAAATTGGCACAACTGCCGGACGATACCCAAGTCTATTGCGGACATGAATATACGCTGGACAATATCCGCTTTGCACTCAGTGTAGACCCGCATAATCATGAGTTGATTCAAAGGCAAGCAGACAGCGAGGCACTTGTCGCTCAGGGATTGCCTACTCTGCCGTCGAGCATGGCGCTGGAAAAAGCCACCAATCCATTCTTGCGCTGCCACACGCCTGCGTTGCAATCCGTCACAAACATGAAACGGGATGTTGCAGTTTTCTGCACTCTTAGGGAAATGAAAAATCATTTTAAATTATGATGTTACTTAAAAAAAATGGCCCGTTCCCAAACTTGACTGAATGCGGACACTTAAGTACCATTCACCCACTTCGATTTGCGACCGCATAATGCCAATAAAAGCTCCGATTCACCTGATGTTTGTGCTGGTTTTGTTTTGCGTCACGGCATACGCAGACACCACTCCAGATCAAGGCGGAGCCGCCGCACCTCTGAGTACGCCTCAGGATATTCCTCAGGATGCCGGCGCCGATAATTCTCAAGACCAGCCTCAGAACAGCAGCGCAGCGCTCCCCCCCAGCCTGACCATACCGCAAGATGTGGTAACACCTGATGATCTCCCTCAGGCCGATTCCGACAACACCCCACAAGCATCTCCGACCGGTCAGGCTAGCCAAGATGCCTCGCCGGCTGCGCCTGCAGTAGCAGTAGTTCCTAACGATCTGTGGCAGCGTATCCGTAACGGTTACGGCATGACCAATCTGCAATCGCCATTTATCGCCACGCATGAAGCCTGGTATGCCGCGCGACCTGAATATGTGCAGCGCATGGTATCGCGCAGCCAACTCTATCTCTATCACGTCGTTGAAGAAGTACAGAAGCGCGGCATGCCGACTGAGATCGCTCTGCTGCCCATGGTGGAGAGTGCGTTCAATCCAGAAGCCTACTCACGCAGCAAAGCCTCCGGCATGTGGCAGTTCATTCCTTCCACCGGCAAACACTTTGGCCTGAAACAAGACTGGTGGTCGGATAACCGCCGCGATGTGATGGCCGCCACCGATGCCGCGCTCAATTATTTGAATAAGCTGCATGGCATGTTCGGCACGTGGGAGTTGGCATTGGCCGCTTATAACGCTGGAGAAGGCACGGTACAACATGCCATAGATGTGAACCGCAGAAAAGGTTTGCCCACTGACTATCAGAGTCTGAATCTGCCGGCTGAAACCAGGGAATATGTGCCCAAGCTGCAAGCGGTGAAGAACATTATCTCCAACCCGCAACAATATGGGCTGGACATCAAATCCATCGCCAATCAGCCTTATTTCACCCGGGTGAATGTGCCGAACAGGATGGATGTAAAGATCGCTGCGAAGCTGGCTGGCGTATCAACGGCGGAATTCACCCAGCTCAACCCTGCACACCGACGCCCGGTGTTGGCTGGGGGCTCGCAAAGTATTTTGCTGCCTATCGGCAAGGAAGGTACTTTCGAAACCAATCTGGCGAATTACAACCAACCTTTGGTCACCTGGCAAACCCATTACGCCAAACGCGGAGAGCGTTTAAGCAGCATCGCCAAAAAATACGGCATCACCGTAGCGCAATTGCAGGAAGCTAACGATATATCCGCCAAGAAACGTCTGCAATCCAATCAACCGTTACTGGTACCGGCGCCTCACGGCGGTGAAACCACTAAAATGACGGATCAGGATGTGGCTGATGCAGCAAATACCGCAGAAAATCTGCCCAAAGAAACGAATTACACGACCAAACGCTATCTGGTGAAGAAAGGCGATACGACTTTCTCTATTGCCAAGAACTACGGCATCACTTCCAAACAACTGATGGCTTTTAATCACCTTAAAAACAGCAAGCTACATCGCGGACAATCTCTGGTCATCACCCAAGCCGCCGGTGCGAATGTCAATAATAATCAAGTCACCATCAAAACCGCGGCCGGCAAGTCATCAAAAGTAGCCGCGAAAACTACCGCAGTCTCGAAAACCGCAGTAGCTTCAAAAACCACAAAGACACGCTATGTCGTTAAACGCGGCGAGACATTGGCCAGCATTGCACGCAAATTCAATGTCGGCGCAAATGATTTGCAGCGCTGGAATAAAATCAACCACAATCGTATTACTGCAGGACATGCATTGACCATCTACCGCCCGGATGACGCTTAACCGATAACTAGAACTCATGCGCCTGCGTTACCTCCTGTTGCTGTTCGTGCTTACTGCTTGCAGCAACAAGCCTGCTCCCGACACCCAGCTCCAGCTCGATAGCACTTATCCTTCGCAATCCGGCGGCGCGATGATAGACGCCATGATAGCCGAGCCTTCCGGCTTGATTCCGATGGTTGCGGCCGAGTCTGCATCTTCCGCTATCGCCAGCCACATTTTTAACAGCCTGTTGAGATATGACAAGAATCTGGAATTAGAGGGAGAACTTGCCAAATCGTGGGACATCTCCAAAGACCAGAAGACCATCACATTCCATTTCAAACCCGATTTGAAATGGGCCGACGGCAAACCTTTGACCAGCGCCGATGCCTTGTTCACCTGGCAGTTAGTGACGGATGAAAAGACCCGTACTCCGTATGCGTCGGATTTCAAGCTGGTCACAAAGGCAGAAGCACCCGATCCGCTGACATTCCGTGTCACCTATGCTCAACCTTATGCACCTGCACTGGATTCCTGGGCCGGATTGCAAATCATGCCGCAACATATTTTAAAAGGGCAGGACATCAATACAACGGCTTTCGCACGTAATCCCATCGGCAGCAATTATTACCGCCTGGGAGAGTGGAAGAACGGCGAGAGTATCGTGCTTTCTGCCAATCCTTTGTCTACCCAGGGGGTACCCAAGATAGACAAGCTGATCACGCGTATCATCCCCGACCCGGCGGCCCAATTCCTGGAACTGATGGCAGACAATATAGATGTGATGAATCTGGATCCCATCCAATACAGCCGTATCGTTCCCTCCAGGCCGGAATTGAAACAGAAGATCGCCCTGTATAAAGAGTTAGGAAATGGCTATACCTATCTGGGTTTCAATCTGAAACACGCACCGTTCAACGACAAGCGCGTGCGGCAGGCCATCAATTACGCGATTGATAAACAGGAACTGATCGATGGCGTTTTATTGGGGCTGGGCGAACCCATCGCCTCCCCTTACAAGCCCGGCACGCGCTGGGTGAACCCGCAACTCAAACCCTACCCCTATGATCCGGAGAAAGCCAAACAGTTACTCGCTGAAGCCGGTTACAAGGATCACAATAGCGACGGCATATTGGTCAAGGACGGCAAACCATTGGCGTTCGAGATATTGCTAAACCAGAACAAGCAACGCGCTACCAGCGCGGTGCTGATCCAGCGCCGTCTTAAAGAAGTCGGTATAGATATCAAAATACGCCAACTGGAATGGGCGAGCTTTCTGGGACGGATCAAGACCAGCGATTTCGATGCTGTGATATTGGGTTGGAGTCTATCGCTGGATCCCGACCAGTTCAGTATCTGGCACTCGTCGCAGAACCATCCCGGCCAGTTCAATTTCATCAATTACAATAACCCCCAGGTAGACAAACTATTGGAACAGGGCAGACTGGAACTCGACCCGGATAAGCGCATGAAGATCTACCATGAGTTTTCGCGTTTGTTACTGGAAGACAGCCCTATCGTCTATCTATTCGAAGGTTACGGCCTGCCTGCCATCCACAAACGCATCCGCGGCATAGATAACCCAGCGCCGCCTGCCGGAATAGGTTGGAATTCGCAGGATTGGTATATCCCGGAACCGTTGCGTCGCAAGGAAATAGTCCCATGATGCAATATGTATTAAAACGTGTGCTGTGGATGGGGCCATTACTAGTCGGCATCAGCCTGATCTCGTTCCTGATCATGCACCTGGCTCCGGGTGACATCACTACCACCGAAGCCAGCTTCAACCCCAAAACCAGCCAGGAATCGATACAAAAGCTGCGCAAGCTGTACCACCTGGACGAGCCGGTTCTAACGCAATACGGCTACTGGCTGAAACGCATGGTCAAAATGGATTTCGGTAATTCGTTTGCCAGCCATCAACGCCCGGTATTCTGGCAAACCAAAGATGCGCAGGGCAATATCACCAAAGGCATGATCCAGCAGGCCATGCCGATCACGCTAATGATCAACGTACTCAGCATGGCGCTGATCTTCATCGTAGCTTTACCTTTGGGTGTCATCTCCGCCCTCACCCATCACCGCGCGCCGGATCGAGGTATCACCATCTTTGTGTTCATCGGCTTTGCCATGCCCGGTTTTTGGCTGGCATTGATGTTGATGTACTGGCTGGGAGTGCTCCATAACCTGCTGCCCATCTCCGGATTGCATAGTCTGGATGCAGATAGAATGGGTGTAATCGCCTGGTGTTGGGATGCAGGTAAGCATTTGCTAATACCGGTATTTATCTCTGCTCTGGGCGGATTGGCCGGCATCTCTCTTTTCGTGAAAAACGGCATGCTCGATGTGCTGCATCAGGATTACATCACAACCGCCCGCGCCAAGGGCTTGCCGGAGAACACGGTGATCTATCGCCATGCCTTGCGTAACGCATGGCTGCCTCTGATCACCCTTCTGGGTTTATCCATTCCCGGATTGATTGGCGGTTCGGTCATCGCCGAATCTTTATTCGCTATTCCCGGCATGGGCAAATTATTCTATGACGCGGTATTGATGCGCGACTTTCCGGTCATTATGGGCATATTGACCATAGGTTCTGCATTGACGCTGCTAGGCAATCTGCTGGCAGATATTGCTTACGCCTGGGCCGATCCACGCGTGCGCAGAGGAGTCGCTGGATGAAGCGCGTCTTGGCAAATCCTCTCGCCTGCTGGGGTTTGGCGATCACTGTCCTCACGTTGTTGCTGGCATTATTCGCACCTGCGATCGCACCTTTCGACCCTGATGCCATAGACGTAAAGAAAATCCTGCTGGCACCCTCTTCCGTACACTGGATGGGCACGGATGGTTTGGGGCGCGATGTATTCTCCCGTATGCTATTCGGCGCACGCATCTCGTTGATGGTAGGTTTTGTCGCGGTAGGCATCGCGACGATCATAGGCGTCTTTCTGGGAGCCATCTCCGGTTATTATCGAGGCTGGGTGGATATCTTCATCATGCGGCTGGTGGATGTCATGCTCTCCATTCCCACCTTTTTCCTGATACTGGCGGTGATCGCTTTTCTCACTCCATCCATCTGGAACATCATGATCGTGATCGGCCTGACTTCATGGATGGGCGTGACACGATTGGTCAGAGCCGAATTCCTCAGCTTGAGGGAACGTGAATTCGTACTCTCGGCGAGAACGCTTGGTGCAGGCGACTTGCGCCTGATCTTCTGGCATTTATTACCCAATAGCCTCACGCCTATCATCGTCAGTACCGTGCTTGGTATCGCCAGTGCAGTACTGGTAGAATCCGGCCTGTCGTTTTTGGGCTTGGGGGTGCAACCGCCTCAGGCCTCATGGGGCAATATTCTCACCGATGGCAAAGAATATATCCAATTTGCCTGGTGGTTATCGCTATTCCCTGGATTGGCGATATTGTTCACAGTGCTAGGCTATAATCTGTTGGGGGAAGGTCTGCGCGACGCTCTTGATCCACGAACAACAAACTAGGAAATCAACATGGGATTCTTATCCGGAAAACGCGCCCTTATCGTAGGGCTGCTGAGTAATCGTTCTATCGCCTACGGCATTGGTCAAGCCATGAAACGCGAAGGGGCGGAGATCGCCTGCACTTATCAGATAGACAAATTCAAAGATAGAGTGGGCGGCCTTGCCGCAGAGTTGGGCTCGAATATCATATTGCCGTGCGACGTCAGCGACGATGCGCAGATAGATCATATGTTCTCCGAATTGGGAAAGCATTGGGACGGCTTGGATATCATCATCCATTCCGTTGCTTTTGTCCCCAGAGCTGCCCTGGAAGGAGACTATCTGGATAGCATCACCCGCGAGAATTTCAAGATCGCCCACGATATCAGTTCCTACAGCTTTGCGGCGCTAGCCAAAGCCGGTCTGCCCTTGATGCAAGGGCGCAAGGGCGCTCTGCTCACGGTCAGTTATTTGGGCGCAGAACGTACCATGCCGAATTACAACGTGATGGGATTAGCCAAGGCCAGCCTGGAAGCCAATGTACGTTACATGGCGCAAAGCCTCGGCCCCAAGGGCATTCGCGTCAATGCCGTATCCGCCGGTCCGATCAAAACCTTGGCGGCTTCCGGTATCTCGGGCTTTGACAAGATGATGGACTTCAACGAAAAACATGCTGCTCTGCGCCGCAATGTGACCATAGAAGAAGTGGGTAACGTCTCTGCATTTTTATGCAGTGATCTTGCAAGCGGCGTCACCGGTGAAATCACTTATGTGGATGGCGGCTTCAATATCACCGCCGCTGCCAGTGTAGAGTAATACCAAGGGGAGATACCCCTATATGAAAATCCTCGTTGCAGATGACAGCGCCACCAACCGTGCAGTACTGGGCGCTCTGCTCACTAATATGGGGCATCAACCCATCTTTGCCGAAGATGGGCGCGAGGCAGTAGACGTCTTCGAACGCGAACTGCCCGACTGCGTATTGATGGATATCATGATGCCGGTAGAAGACGGCCTCAGCGCCACCCGGCGCATCAAGTCGCTCAGCACGGGGCGTTTAACCCCCATTATCATGGTCACCACGCTGGACTCGGAAACTGACCTGATCAACGCCATCGAAGCCGGTGCCGACGACTATTTCACCAAGCCGATCAAGATGCCGGTGGTAAAGGCGAAAGTCCGCGCCATGCAGCGCGCTATCGAAGTTCAACGCGACATCGAGCAGAAAACACAGGAGCTTGAAAAATACTATTACGACGCTGAAAACGATATGCGCATCACCAGCCATATCATGCAGCGCATGACGGAACCGGAGAAACTCAACGATCCCGCTTTTGAATATTGGCTGCAGCCCACGGCCCAATGTAGCGGCGATTTGATCTGTGCAGCACGTACTCCAGGCGGGGTATTGCATCTGATATTGGCCGACGGTACCGGCCATGGCCTTTCCGCAGCGATGGATGTGATCCCGCTGCCGCAGATATTTTATGCCATGACCGCCATCGCTTATTCCATCGGCAACATTGCTGCCGAAATGAACGCCAAGATCAAGGCGCTGCTCCCTGTTGACCACTTCATTGCAGCAACATTGCTGGCAGTAGACCCGAATAACCAGACTATTGAAGTTTGGAATGGCGGTAACCCCACCTGCTGGATACTTAATGGTCGTGGAGAACTGGTGCATAGCTCGCGTTCCAAGCACTTGCCCATAGGCATACTCGAGCCGGCAGATTTTGATGCCAGTACTGAGAAAGTGCGTTTCTCTGCGGGTTATCGAGTGATCACTTTTTCTGACGGATTGCCCGATGCAGGCAATGCCAATGGTGCCGAATTGGGCTTGGATAGGGTACTGAACGTATTCCGCAAAACGTCGATATCCAATTGCATGGCGAAATTAAAGTCTTTAGTGGCGACTCATACCAATAACGCCAAAACTCACGACGATATTTCAGTGGTGATCATCCATACCGACAAGCTTGCCACATGGGCGGATAAAACCAGCCATCCCAACCCCTCCTCCCCTGCCCCCTCGACTGCACTAAGTAACGGATGGCGGTTAGAGATGCGGTTGGGTGCAACTGAATTGAAAGTGCTGGACCCTATTCCTTTCGTCATCGATCTGTTAAAAAAACTGCAGGTGACCGACGCGCATTTAAGCAGTTTGTTCCTGATCATTTCCGAACTATTCAACAATGCACTGGATCATGGCTTACTAAAGCTTGATTCCGCCATCAAGCAAGGCGAAAACGGTTTTGAGAATTACTTGAGCCTACGCGGCGAGCGTCTTGCTAAATTGTCTCAGGATGCCACCTTGGAACTGGAGTTCGAGAATCAAATCTCGGAAAGATCCCGGCGCCTGAAAATTCGCGTGAAGGATAGCGGAGAGGGTTTCGATCATAAGACTGAAGTACTAGGGAACGACACCGAGCTGCAACATGGGCGCGGTATCAGCTTAGTGCAGAAAATCGCCGATCAGGTAGTATATAATCCTTCGGGTAATGAAGTTATTGTGAGCTACTCGCTGTAATGGCAGAATAGCGTCTGCCATAGGTCTTTAATTAAATTAAGGAAAATAACTTGCAAGTCTCCACACAGCATACTGGCGATACCATCACGATCACCCTGGAAGGGCGCTTTGATTTCAGCGCACACAGGGTATTCCGCAGCCAGTATGAAACCACTTTGCAAATCCCTGAAGTGAAGCATATTTCCCTTAACATGGCCAAGGTGGAATATCTGGATAGTTCGGCGTTAGGAATGCTGCTCTTATTGAATGAAGGCGCGCGCGCAAGCAACATCCAAGTCGCGATCGTCAACTGTCCGGAAAACGTGATGAAGATACTGAATATCGCCAATTTCGGCAGGATTTTCAAGATTTCCTGATCGATTGTGAAAAGACTTTCTGTCTTTGAACCGTTCTGGAATAGGATTTTTCCCCCTCTCTGTATAGCCCGGTCTGCAAGGGAATGAACGGGCTAAAGCCGTTCTGGTTTTTCCCGTCGACTCTTTCAAAGCTCTATTGAATATCTTCTTATGTCACTCGCTCATCATCCCAGAGACTTTGAATTCACAGATCATGATTTTCAGCGTATCCGCAAGCTGATACATGATCATGCAGGGATAGCTCTCAGCGACGCTAAACGCGATCTGGTTTATAGCCGTTTAACACGGCGTCTGCGAAATCACGAATTCGATACATTTGCCGAATACATTACGCTATTGGAAAAACAGAATGGCGAGTGGGAGTTATTTGTAAATTCGCTCACCACCAATCTCACTTCTTTTTTTCGTGAGCCTCACCATTTTCCCATCTTATCCGATCACATCGCTTCCATACGTCAGCGGCAACCCATACAGCTATGGTGTTCAGCTGTATCCACCGGCGAGGAAGCCTATTCCATGGCGATCACCATGGCTGAATTGTTCAATAGCCTCAATCCGCCGGTACGCATCCTTGCCACCGATATAGATACTCATGTTCTGATCAAAGCCAAGGCCGGAACCTTTACTGCCGATAAGATCGAAAAGCTGAGCGATGACACCAGGCGACGCTATTTCATTGAGAACACGGATAAGACAGTCACAGTACGGCCTGAACTACGGAATCTGATCACCTTTCAGCAGCAGAACCTGGTGTCTTCCAGCTGGTTATTTCGCGGCCCTTTCGATGCCATTTTCTGCCGTAATGTCATGATCTATTTCGACAAAGAAACACAAACCAAGATTCTGAGAAGTTTTATTCCCGTGATGCGGCGCGATGGTTTGTTATTCGCCGGGCACTCCGAGAGCTTCCATCATGCCAACGACCTGTTTACTATCAAAGGGCGAACAGTGTATGGCATTGCGCAGCCGTCACAACGATTAGCGCAGGCCTGAGGTTAACTTCCCTTTGAGCCAGATCAATATATTGCTCATGGACGATTCTGCGTATATGCGCGGGATGTTAAGAAGCATCATCAATGCCCAGGACGATATAGTCGTTTCAGGGAGTTGCTCCACTGCGCATGAAGCCGCGCAATCCCTACAACAAAACAGCCCTGACGTGATCTTGATTAGCCTGGAAATGCCCGGAATGTCGGATCTGGGTCTGCTTCAAAAACTACTCAAGATTCAGGATATGCCTGCAATCATCATGTCGGATGAAACCATGCATTCACACCATATCACCATGAAAGCGATGGATATGGGGGTTGTCGGCTTTGTCGGAAAACCCAAGGTAGACAGCACGCTGGTAGGATATGGCAGTGCTTTGTGCGACATTATACGTACCGCAGCCGGTAGCAGACTTGCCAAATCCCTGCCACGTAATACCGTCTCTCTGCAAAAAGATGCCAATGACGAAGTATTACCTTTGCTCAAACGGCCGCTTATCGCCAGCGAGAAACTCCTGGTATTCGGTGCTTCCACAGGCGGTACCGAGGCCATCAAGGATGTGCTAATGCGCCTACCTGCAGATTGCCCCGGCATCGTTATCACGCAGCATATGCCGGAAGGTTTTACCGGATCATTCGCGTTGCGGTTGGATAATCTATGCCAGGTCGGCGTAAAAGAGGCAGTACATGGCGAACGTATATTTCCAGGGAATGCTTATATCGCCCCCGGACATTCCCACTTACTGGTCAATCGCAAAGACAATCAGTTTTTTTGCGAATTGTCGCAAACGGCCCCTGTGAATCGGCATCGTCCATCGGTGGATGTTCTGTTTCATTCTGCTGCACAGCACGCCAAAGAAAACGCTATCGGGATCATTCTGACCGGCATGGGGAAAGATGGTGCAGAAGGCATGCGTGCCATGCACGATGCAGGCGCATATACTTTCGCGCAAAATGAGGCTTCCTGCGTGGTTTTCGGCATGCCGAAAGAAGCGATTGCCTGGGGAGGGGTGGATGAAGTGGTCGCGTTAACGGAAATCGCCAATCAGCTCATGGCTTACTTACGAAAGCTTTAGACTCAACCACTTCGTTTTACTGCTTAAGATCAGCTGGCGTCTTTATTCCCAACCAAACTGTTATTGATGGTGATCTTGGCGCGATTACGCAAAGATTTCACATAAGCCAAAAAGTACTCCGAGCCTAGCGCACCATTATATTTAGCGATTGCAGTTTTCTTATCTTCTGCATTCATACCTTTAAGGCCGTCTTCTACTGCCCCGACTTTGATCAATACAAAGCTACCGTCCGTAGCAGAAGAACCGGCATAAGCAGGCAGCTTGCTGGTATCCATCTGGAATGCTTTTTCCACCACACTGGTAGAAATACTTTGCGCATTGCTACGCTCGATACTCAATGGGCTGCTCCAGCTTAAATCGGCGACTGTACCGCCCTGTTTCAGTATCTCCAGAGATTTCTCCCCTTTTTGCAATGCGAGCTTCGAAGCTTGCTGTTTCTTCATCGCCGCTTCTATATCCGTTTTCACATCTTCGAATGGTTTAATGCTGGGCGGACGGCTTTCGATCACGCGCGCCGCTGCCAAAGTATTAGGAGCGATCTCCACTGCTTCGGTATTACGTTTGTCTTTCAGCACTTCATCAGAAAAAACCGCGGCAGCGAGCTTGTCGTTATTTTTGAAAAATCTTGCAACATCGTCACGCGACATCCATTCGCTTTTCTGAACTTCCAGATGATTGGCCTTGGCTGCCGGCTCCAAGCTTGCCGACTGTTCATATACGGTATTGCTGAAGGTTTCAGCTACATCGGCAAATTTCGACAATGCTTTCTGGGTCATCAACTCACCGCGAATCTGACTACGTACCTGATCGTATGTCTGCGCCGACCCTTTGACTTCGCTAAGTTTGATGATGTGGTAACCGAATTCGGTCTCTACCAAGCCGCTGATGCTACCCGGGGACATGGCAAACAAAGCATCTTCAAACGGCTTAACCATGCCGTCTCCACGCTTGCTGAAACCGAGATCGCCCCCTTTATCGGCGGATCCGGGATCTTGCGAGTATTTTTTAGCTAACTCCGCGAATTTGTCCGGGGATTTCTTTACCTCGGCCAATACCTCCAGCGCTTTTTTCTTAGCGGCGGCCTTGGCTGCAGCATCCGGTTTTGACCCGAAAGCGATCAATATATGACTGGCACGACGTGATTCATCACCTTGATATTTACTTGCATTCTGCTGATAGAAATCCTTGATCTCATCATCGGTGACCGTGGTAGTAAGAACCAGATTACCGACCGACAGGACCAGAAACTCCAGGCGTACCTGTTCAGGACGGCGAAATTCATCCTGATGCTTGTCGTAATAACTTTTGACATCGGCAGGATCGACTTTAGCCAGGTCGGAAAAACTATCCGATTGCAAAGTGGCGACACTGATCTCTCTCATCTGATGCTTAGCACGTAATGCCACGTCAACGAGCGGATTGGCGGCAAATGCCGTACTTATGATGCCGTCGCGCATCTGTTGAACCAGCAGATCACGGCGCATCATGGCTTCAAAGCCTTTAGGAGTCATGCCGTTTGCAGCCAGCAACTTGTCGTAGGTGTCTTGCGAGAAAGTACCGTCTTTACCCTGAAACTCCGGCAGGCTCACGATCAGGCTGGAAAGCTGTTCATCAGTCACCAGATAACCGCCACGCTTGACTTCGCTCTGCAACAGGCGCTGCGTGATTATTTTATCGAGTACTGTACGCCGAGCCTCCGGGTTTTGCAGGAAATTGGGATCATCTTTTTGCAGGTTACGCGCATCCTGCAAGGATTTGTTGAACTCCTGTATCGAAATGGTATCTCCATTCACCTCTGCAACTGTGGCCTTGGAACCTGCATTACGCAGATAAGAGTCCACTCCGAACAGAGCGAACGGCACTGTAATTATCACCAGGATCAGCTTTGCTATCCAACCTTGTGAGCGCGAACGTATGGCTTCCAGCATTTGATAAACCTTTGAAATTAAATCTGTTGAATGTGCCCTGCTTGTATCAAGCGCAGACGGGTGCCTTACTATTGCGGCATCTTGGTATGTAATCCAATAAACAGTGCTTATTCAAGCAAAATACACTGCCTCGAGCAAACCAGCCTGTAAAAAAACAAAAAGGCAGGCTTAACAGCCCACCTCTTTATTTGGCGGAGTGGACGGGACTCGAACCCGCGACCCCCGGCGTGACAGGCCGGTATTCTAACCAACTGAACTACCACTCCAATACAGCGAGTATTTGTTGGTGGGTGCTGACGGGTTCGAACCGCCGACATTCGCCTTGTAAGGGCGACGCTCTACCAACTGAGCTAAGCACCCTTCTCTAAATACCAACAACAGCCGATTAGTTTACCGCATCCTTCAGTGCTTTACCAGCACGGAATTTAGGGGAATTAGCCGCTTTGATTTTAATCGTTGCACCGGTGCGTGGGTTGCGGCCATTACGTGCAGCGCGTTTACCTACATAAAAAGTACCAAAGCCAATCAAGGTTACCAAGTCACCCTTTTTGAGTGCTTTTGCAATGGCGCTGGTAGCAGCGTCCAAAGTACGGCCAGCAGCAGCCTTAGAAACACCAGCGCCTTTGGCAATTTGATCGATAAGTTCAGACTTGTTCACGTGCAATCCCCTTTCCACATTGTTTGAATGAATGTTCTACAACCTTGCAAACCACTTTATATCAAGCGGGGAAAGCCCATGTCAAGGGTTTTCCCCACCGTTTTTAAATTAAACTTCAGTCAAACTTTACCTTAAAAATCCACTTCGTAACAGGTATAAAAAAATCGCCTTATGAAACATCACGCTAGTGCTTAACGACCGCTACTGTTTCACCTTCGGCTTCCGGTGCAGCAATTGCCTCAGGAACCAGTTCTTCGCTCTCCGCTAGCGGTTCAGGCAAGCGTTCCAGCGCAATTTCCAATACCTGGTCTATCCATTTCACCGCATGGATATCCAATTTATTTTTAATATTGTCCGGAATATCGACTAAATCTTTCATGTTCTGCTCCGGGATCATCACGGTTTTAATGCCTCCGCGATGTGCTGCCAACAGCTTCTCCTTAAGGCCGCCGATAGGCAGAACCTCACCGCGCAGAGTGATCTCGCCTGTCATCGCCACATCGGCACGTACAGGTATGTTGGTAAGCACTGAAACCAAAGCCGTGCAGATAGCGATACCCGCGCTTGGCCCATCCTTGGGGGTCGCCCCTTCCGGCATATGGATGTGGATATCATTCTTTTCATAGAAGTTCTGCTTGATACCCAACCGCTGAGCACGACTGCGCACTACCGACATCGCGGCCTGTATCGACTCCTGCATCACCTCGCCCAGCTTACCGGTGGTAATGGTCTTACCTTTACCCGGCATAGCCACGGTCTCTATGGTCAATAGCTCGCCGCCGACCTCAGTCCAGGCCAAGCCTGTTACCTGCCCTACCTGATTCTCCTTGGTAGCCAAGCCGAAATCATAACGACGCACGCCCAGGTATTTGTCCAAGTTGCGTGGGCTCACCACGATGCGGTGCGGCTGGCCGTTCTTGCTCTTAGTGGTCAGCAATTGCTTGACTACCTTACGGCAGATCTTGGAGATTTCCCGTTCCAGCGCACGCACCCCGGCCTCGCGCGTGTAATAACGCACGATGTCGCGGATGGCCGCATCGGAAACTGAGATCTCCTGTGCCTTCAGACCATGGGTCTTAATCTGCTTGGCCAACAGGTAATTCATCGCGATGTTGACCTTCTCATCCTCGGTATAGCCCGCTAATCTGATAATTTCCATCCGATCCAGCAATGGCGCAGGGATATTGAGCGAGTTCGCAGTCGCTACGAACATCACATCAGACAGATCGTATTCGACCTCGATGTAGTGGTCGGCAAACGTATGGTTCTGCTCAGGATCCAGCACTTCCAGCAACGCCGAGGAAGGATCGCCGCGGAAATCCATGCCCATTTTGTCCACTTCGTCCAGCAGGAACAGCGGGTTCTTCACGCCTATCTTACTCATGCTTTGCAGCACTTTACCCGGCATAGAGCCGATATAAGTACGTCTATGGCCGCGTATCTCGGATTCATCACGTACACCGCCCAAAGCCATGCGCACGAACTTACGATTCACTGCGCGTGCGATACTTTGCCCTAGCGAGGTCTTACCTACGCCCGGTGGGCCTACCAAGCAAAGAATAGGCGCTTTCAACTTGCCCACGCGTTGTTGGACTGCGAGGTACTCGATGATACGTTCCTTAACCTTTTCCAGGCCGAAATGATCCTTGTCGAGTACTTTCTCGGCAGCGGTCAAATCCTTGCTGATCTTGGTCTTTTTCTTCCATGGTAAAGCGATCAGCGTTTCGATGTAGTTGCGTATCACCGCGGCTTCCGCAGACATTGGCGACATCATGCGCAACTTCTTCAGCTCGCCTTCAGCCTTGGCACGTGCTTCTTTAGTCATGCCGCTGGTCTTGATCTGGTTTTCCAGTTCGTCGGTCTCGACGCCATCTTCCTGTTCGCCCAGCTCTTTCTGAATGGCCTTTACTTGCTCGTTCAGGTAATACTCACGCTGGCTCTTTTCCATCTGGCGCTTAACGCGTCCACGGATACGCTTTTCAACCTGCAGGATATCCAATTCGGCTTCCAGCAAGCCCAGCAAATGTTCCAGACGTTGAACCACGTCGAACATCTCCAGGATTTTCTGCTTTTCTTCAAGCTTCAACGACAGGTGAGCGGTGATGGTATCCGCCAGGCGACCGGCATCTTCGATGCTGGCCAGAGAGGTGAGTATCTCAGGCGGGATCTTCTTGTTGAGTTTGACGTATTGATCGAACTGGGTAAGCACAGCGCGCATCAAGGCCTGCACTTCGCTGTCCGCAGCGATCTCTTCCTGCACCAGGTCTATGCGTGCGGAATAACTGTCTTCGTTCTGGATGATCTCCAGAATGCGGGCACGGCTCATACCTTCTACCAATACCTTGACCGTGCCATCCGGCAATTTCAGCATTTGCAAAATAGTGGCGCGAGTACCGATTTCGTAGAGTTCTTCCGGCGCAGGATCATCCTGATTGGCAGATTTCTGCGCCACCAGCAAAATCTGCTTGCCATTCTCTAGCGCGTACTCCAACGCTTTGACCGATTTTGCACGGCCTACGAACAATGGGATCACCAAGTGCGGGTAAACCACGACGTCGCGCAAAGGCAACAATGGCAGCACTTGACTGGCGGGTAAACTGGATTCTTCTATACTCATGACATACCTTTATCGAACTGGTTAGACTGGGATTGATTCCCATGTGAGGGCTGAACTTGATGAAATCAAGACAGCCCCACAAAATAAAGACGACCTTACCTTATAAACGCAGTTCTACTGGTGTTGCTCTACTGGCGCTGCTTTATTTACAACGAGCCTACTTACTCGAGCCTGCCCGCATCGGCGTATCTGAATAGATCATGATAGGAGGATTCTCACCCTTGATGACGCCGTCGTCTACTACTACTTTGCTGACATTGTTCAGTGTGGGGAGATCGAACATCACTTCCAGCAAGGACGATTCCATGATGGAACGGAGTCCGCGCGCGCCCGTCTTCCGCTCCATCGCCTTCTTGGCGATCAGGTGCAAGGCAGATTCGCGGAATTCGAGTTCCACGCCTTCCATGGCGAACAGCTTCTGGAACTGACGCGTCAGGGCGTTCTTCGGCTCTATCATGATGGTGATCAGGGCCTTCTCATCCAGAGATTCCAGCGTGGCAATTGCGGGCAAACGACCAACGAATTCAGGGATAAGCCCGAACTTGATCAAGTCTTCCGGCTCTACGCTACGCAGTACTTCGCCGATGGCTTTTTGATCTTCCTTGCCTTTGACCTCGGCACCGAAGCCCATGCCGCCTTTTTCCGAGCGCTGGCGTATGACTTTTTCCAGACCATCGAACGCACCACCGCATATGAACAGGATATTAGTGGTATCCAGCTGCACGAATTCCTGGTTGGGGTGCTTGCGCCCACCTTGCGGCGGAACGGAAGCCATGGTGCCTTCGATCAGCTTGAGCAATGCCTGTTGCACGCCTTCACCGGAAACGTCACGGGTGATGGAAGGATTGTCCGACTTGCGGGATATCTTGTCGATCTCATCGATATAGACGATGCCGCGACGCGCTTTATCCAGATCGTAATCGCATTTTTGCAGTAATTTCTGCATGATGTTTTCAACGTCTTCACCCACATAACCGGCTTCGGTCAGTGTGGTCGCGTCAGCCATCACGAACGGCACATCCAGCATGCGCGCTAATGTTTGCGCCAGCAAAGTCTTACCGGAACCGGTAGGGCCGATCAGCAGGATGTTACTCTTGGATATCTCGACATCGTCCTTGACCTTGGCATTGGCATTCTTGCCGCCATGATCCAGGCGCTTGTAGTGGTTATATACCGCTACCGACAATACTTTTTTGGCATGCGTCTGGCCGATCACATATTGATCCAGTAGCTCGCAGATCTCTTTTGGAGTAGGCAGGCTGGCGTCGCCCTCGCGCAGGGTATTCCCTTGCACTTCTTCACGGATGATGTCGTTGCACAGGTCGACGCACTCATCGCAGATGAATACCGACGGACCCGCGATCAATTTGCGTACTTCGTGCTGGCTTTTGCCGCAAAAAGAGCAATAAAGTAGCTTTTCGCTTTCAGTTTTATTCGCCATTCAATTTCCCCATCAGATTCAGGCTAAAAACTAACAATTGATATCTTAGACATCGGCACGGGTAGAGATTACTTTATCCACGATACCGTAATCGACTGACTGCTGAGAACTCATGAAGTTATCGCGGTCAGTATCTTTGGCAATGTTTTCAACAGGCTGCTTGGTATGCTTGGCAAAGATGTCATTCAGGCGGCTGCGCAAGAATAGTATTTCCTTGGCATGTATCTCGATATCGGAAGCCT
>DATBPY010000223.1:0-2296 GCA_036561085.1 Methylophilaceae bacterium
TCTCAATACTCCTTGCCCGTGTGAGAGTCTGAAAACGGCGGCTAAAAGCCTATCACTAAAATAGAATTTGACGTTTTGATAGATTCGTATCACAATGTTTGAAATGTCAGTGATAGGAAAAGGAACGATGCTGATCGGATACGCGAGAACCTCGACCTCTGACCAAATTGCTGGTCTGGAGGCCCAAGAGCGAGATTTGTTGGCTCAAGGGTGTGAGCGCCTATGGCGTGAACAGACCAGCGCCCTTGGCCCCCGTAACGGCTTGGAAGAGGCTATTTCATTCGCTCGGTCAGGTGATTCTCTGGTCGTCACGAAGATATGCCGGCTGGCCCGCTCCGTAGCCGATTTGGTGTCGATTATCGACCGGCTGGAAAAGAAAGACGTGAGCCTTCGAATCCTGTCGATGGGCATAGACACGGCGACACCCACCGGGCGGTTGATGTTGAACCTCTTGGCCTCGATCAGTCAGTTTGAACGCGAGGTGATGTTGGAGCGACAAAGGGAAGGCGTCGCCAAGGCTAAGGCCGAAGGGAAATATAAGGGTCGCAAACCTACGGCTCGGGCTAAAAGCGCCCAGATTCTTGAACTTGACCGACAAGGACTCAGCCGTGAAGGGATCGCGAAGCAAGTTGGCGTTGGGGTGGCGAGCGTTTACCGAGTTTTAAAAGGGGCGAGGGTGGCGGCGTAAGAGGCCCCCACGTGAGTTTCCGAACTCGCGACGCCCCCTCAATAACCCTGTCAAGGAAGACAAAAACGCGCCAGCCAATTTCTACACCTAATCACACGCAGGCCCATGGGAATCGCTCGGCCTATTTAGTGATTCCATTGAAAAAGGTCGAAAACGCCAATCTCAAGCTCAGTAGAAGTACCGATATTCGTATGTCGCCGATGCCACATCACGGGCCGTGGTAGGCATCCATTCCAGCTTCTGCACACAAAATCTGCGGTGTTAGTTTGACTGACCGGGAAGTGAAGAGTGTAATCATTTCTATGCTTTGATTTACTATGCTCTCTATGCTCTCTATGCATTTTATGCATTTCGCGGCTGTCGCTATCATTACTATGCTCTTTATGAATTCCGTGGCTGTCGCTATTATTGAAGTTGCTTGAATTCCCTACAGCGCTGAAGTTCGCGGAGTGAGCGGAGTCGCCGAAAGTTGCGGAGTTGTCGGCGTTTCCGTTGGGAACAAAGTTATCTGAATCTTGGTGTATATCAGACTTATCGAGGTTGCCGCCGAAACCGCCGTTTCCTCGATAATTTCCAACCGGAGGGGAAGTGTGGGACCCGCTACCGTGAAGCTCCATAGAGTCGGAGGATGTAATCAAGCCCACCACACTTGCAGAAAGGGGCAAGCAAATTGCCGCTATCAGGGCCTTACACCCCATAACTCATCCTCACGCCCACGCTTAACACCAAATTAACTATTTAGTTCACTTTGCTACTTAAGCAACCTGGCACGTGGCCGCACCTTGCCCCGACGGCGACTTCAAAAAGAAATTGGCGCATAGGCCACTGTATTGCCGATCAAAGAGCGCACAAAACCAAAGCCGAAGGTTTAGGAACTGCTCTTGCGATGCTGGCGGCAGCAAATCCGCCTCATGCGATTTGTGACCCGCAGTTCAAACCAAAGCCCACCTCCGGATAGCATCCCATATGGTCGCCGATCTGGAGCATTGCGTTTACGTCTAAGCTACCTCGATTTTTGATTTCCTCGCCATAGATGCTTGGGTTGGCTGAGACGCATGAGAGTTGGTGAGATGCCTAATAGGAGTTGGTTCGTCCAGGTTCACCCTGTCGGCGTCCCCGACAATTATGACGGCTCTTCTGACGAAGTTAAAATAAAGCGATGATGAAGGAGCATGGTCATGGGTAAAATAATATCCGCTACTATCGGACTGGTGTTTCTCACAACTCTCGTCGAGGCCAGATCATTACATACAAGTCTTGGATGTACAGGATGCACTCAAACCTATAATTCGGCTCCCGGTAATACCTACGTTCTAAGACAGATTGGAGGCTCCAACAATTCTCAATCTATAACGCAGACGGGAACCGGCAATACAGCCACCGAAATCCAGGTGAATGGCTCTGGCAGTCAGATTATAGTCAACCAACACCGAACAAATTTGCCGTAGAGCTATGCTCACCGTCGCCGACCGCAATCACCAGTCGGTCTTTGCGGTAGGAAAGGGCAATAGGGCCGCGTAGGAGGCCCGTACACGAGTTTTTCTAGACAGATAGCCCACAACCCTTATCCTCAACCAAAAAACTCGCCGGTGGCCTTCGCCAATTCCT
>DATBPY010000224.1:0-12723 GCA_036561085.1 Methylophilaceae bacterium
ACTCCCAGCACGATCACCAAGCCTGCGATCATGGCGCGAGTGAACGAAGCGAACATCTCATCCAGCAACTCAGCCTCGCCGGTATCGAAACGTTTGACGCCGTGCGGCAGCTTCTTAAGTGTCGGCAACTGATCTATGGCATCCAATGCCTGACCCAGCGATGCGCCGTTAAGGTTGGCTTCCAACGCGATCTGGCGCTGTCTGTCATAGCGTTCTATCTTGGTCGGCCCGGCACCCAGTGTCACATCGGCCACTGCCGATAGCGGTACCATGCCGCCATCGCTATTGGGGACGAACAGACTGCCGATCACTGAGGCATCGGTCTTGGCGCTGGCATCCAGCAACACGCGGATAGGCGTTTGTCTGGCACCGGAGTTGAAACGTGCCAGATTGGTGTCCAGATCGCCCAGCGTGGCGATGCGGATGGTATTGGCGATAACAGCGGTGCTCACACCCAGTCGTGCCGCCTCTTCGCTACGCGGCGTGATGACGATCTCCGTGCGCGGCAGCGGCACGGTAGATGACACATCGGTGAGTTGCGGCAGGGTATGCATCTCGCTTTCCAGTTGTGCCGCCGTGCTTTGCAGCACTGCTGGGTCATCTCCGGCCAGAAGGAAAGTCACTTCCTTGCTACCTTTCTCATTGAGGAAGCTGCTACGGGCGTTGGGGACTTCCGACAGAGAATCCAGCATGCTGTGCTGGAATGCCTTGATGTCCTGGCTACGCTGTTTCGGCGGCACCAGTTGTATGGTGAGCGTTGCCTGACGTATGTCGCCTTCTACATTGGTGTCGCTGTCTGCACCGCCTACCAGGGCATATACATACTTGACCTCGGGACGTTGCTGCAATTTATCCGATAATGCTCTAACCGCCAGATCGGTGTCGGTAAGGCGCGAGCCTGGCGGCAGTTCGACTTGCAACGTGGCTTGCGATTTGTCTTCGGCAGGCATGAACCCGGTGGGTAGCCAGAGGATGATGCCGAAAGAGCCCACGAGAATGAGGATCGCTACCATCAGCGTTGTTATACGGTGACGTAGCGCGCGATCCAGTAATCTCCTGTAAGAGCCTATCCAGAATGGTAGATGCTCGGCCTGATGATGCCCGTTGGGCTTGAGGAAATAAGCTGCCAGCACCGGCGTGATCAGCGTCGCGACCAGCAGTGAGAACAAAGTGGCAACAGCTACAGTCAGCCCGAACTGGATGAAATACTGCCCGACTACCCCCTGCATGAAGCTCACCGGCACGAAGACGGCGACGATCACCAGCGTTGTTGCCAATACTGCCAGCCCGATCTCGTCCCCCGCGTCCATGGCTGCCTGATAAGGCGTCTTGCCCATTTTCAGGTGACGCATGATGTTTTCGATCTCGACGATGGCATCGTCCACCAGAATGCCGGATACCAGCGATAAAGCCAGCAGGCTCACCATGTTGAGCGAGAAGCCCAGCCATTGCATGACAAAGAACGTGGGGATGACTGAAAGCGGTATCTCCAGCGCGGTGATCCATGTCGCGCGCCAATCGCGCAGGAACAGGAATACCACCGCAGCGGCCAGTAACGCGCCTTCCATGAATGACCACAGTGCCGAGTGGTAACTTGATTTGGTGAATTCCACCAGCGATTGTATCTGCGTGAACTGAATATCCGGATTAGCCGTTTTGAGCTTATCCAGCGCGGCATTGACGCTGCGTTCCACGCTAACTTCGCTCGCCGATTTGGCGCGGTAGATGGCGAAGGCGACTACCGGTTGGCGGTCCAGCCACGCCAGCTGACGGGCCTCGGTGGTGGTGTCGGTGACCACGCCTAGGTCTTTTAACAGTGCCGAACGGTTACCCGGCAACACCAACGACATATTGGCCAGCGTTGCAACATCGCGCGGTTCGCCGATGGCGCGTATCAAGGTTTCCTGTTTACCGTTGTCGATGCGCCCGGCCGGGCCGTCAGCTACGGTCTGGCGTAATTGCTGGTTGATGGCTTCTGCCGTTACGCCGTAGGCTTGCAGGCGCGTGGGGTCGAGTTCTATGCGTATCTCGCGTTCCAACCCGCCCTGCCGCTGTACTTTTGCCACGCCTTTGATCGCCAGCAGCGAACGCATCACCTGGTCGTCAATGAACCACGACATCTGCTCCAACGACTGGTGTGAGGCTTGCACGCTGAATGTCAGCACCGGCACGGCATCGATATCCAGGCGCTGGATCTGCGGTTCTTCGATGTTATTAGGCAACAACGGCCGCACCTCTATCATCTGGTTGCGCACCGTGGACAGCATCTGGTTGATATCCACCCCGAGCTGGAACTCGATCTGGGTATTGGATACGCCGTCGGTCACCGTTGAATAGATATGCTTGATGCTGCCTACGCCCGCCACTGCGGACTCCACGCGACTGGTGATCTGCGACTCGATCTCGCTGGGCCCCGCTCCCGGCAAGGCGATAGTGATACTGACGATGGGGATATCTACATTCGGCAGATTATTGACGGGAAGCTTGGAATAAGCCGAGATGCCGCCCAGCAATAGCCCGACAAAGATAATGAATGGGACTAGCGGGTGTTGTATCGCCCAGGATGAGATACGCAAACCCTTAGCGCTCATTGCTTGCCTTGCGTGTTTGATGGAACAAGATGGATCGCGTCGCCCGGATGTAAAAAGGCAACGGCACCGCTGACGATCTGCATGCCGGGCGTGACACCCTGCAACACTTCCACCATGCCATTGGCGCGTTCGCCGATCTTGATCGGTATCCTGACTGCCTTGCCGTCCGTCACAGTGAACACTGATGCTGACGCGCCTTCAAAGCGGATAGCGGTGTCCGGTAGATAGATGCCCTTCTTTGCCGGCAAGGAAGCGGTAACGCGGGCGAACTGTCCGGGGATCAGTGCCGGGCGCTTATCGAAACTCACTCGCACTTTGGCAACCTGCGACAGGCGGTCTATCTGCCCGGCTGTGCGTCGTACTTTACCGGGGTAAAGCGCAGCATCGCCCAGGATCTGTATGGCCACCGGCATGCCCAGTTTAAGTTTGGCGGCATCGGCGCTGGAGACTTCGAGCTCTATCTCCAGTACATCATCGCGCAACATCACGAACAAAGGGTCCGTGCCCTGCCCCAGCACCAAGCCGTGATAAGCCTTGCGCGTAATGATGGTGCCGGCGACCGGGGCATACACTGCAGCTTCTTTGATATGTAGGTCGGTCTCTGCGATTTGCGCATCTGCCAGCGCCAGGTCGGCCTGTGCCATGCTCACCGCTTGCTGTGCCGCTCTGACGTGGATCTCGGCGAGGCGTTGAGCGGTCGGACGCGGGTCTGGCGCAATGCTATTCTTTTCAGATTGCGCCAACGCCAGTTCTGCCTGAGCTT
Organism: Methylophilaceae bacterium; assembly: GCA_036561085.1. Lineage (GTDB taxonomy): Bacteria > Pseudomonadota > Gammaproteobacteria > Burkholderiales > Methylophilaceae > CAILHX01. Next base: position 3,355 of record DATBPY010000224.1, read on the forward strand.
CTTCCAGATTTGCCTGCTGCTGTGTCACCGTTGCATCTGCGCGTTGTTTCACTGCTTGCAACTGTAGTTTTTCTATCTGGTTCAGGCCGGTTTCCAGTAACGATGCTTTTGCCTGCTCGACTTCTGCTTGCGCCATGGCCAGTCCGCTTTGCGCGGCTTTGACGTGAATCTCGCCCATATGCACCGCGCTCGTCCGTTGCTCGGCAGTGGGTTCTGGTAAGGGCGCTGATTTTTTATCCGACTGAGCTTGTTCCAACTGTACTTGCGCTTCTTCCAGCCCTGCTTCTTGCTGCGCCACTGCGGCGACCGCTTTTTGGCGCATGGCTTGTTGCTGGGTCTTCTGGTTTTGCAGCAAAGTCGTATCTACTGTTGCCAATAATTCTCCCGCACTGACTTTTTGATTTTCTTCCACCATCACCTGCTGGATACGCCCTTGAGGGATATTGGCAAATACCATCACCTCTTCGCGTGCCACCACCGGGCCGGAAAATGCGAGTTGTTTTTGCATGGATGTTGCCTGCGCCGTGATGGAAGTGACGGTGATGGCATGTTGTGCGTCATCTGCAGCTGTCGCAGTTTGTAAAAACCCCGGCTGAGTCAAATACAGGCCGATAGCCAATGCTATCAAAGGTAAATAGATTTTCGGTGGCAGGTTTTTATTGAGCATGAGTTGTAACTGGGCTATAAAACAGAGACGACTATTAATATGTGTCTTTATTGTACCAACAACTGTATGTAAAGCGCCCGCCATCTCACGTGAAATTAACCCGAGTTATATCTCATGCGAAAATAGAGCTATGAGTGAAGCGAAAATAAAGCAGCCAGACCTTGAATGGCTGGACGGGCAACCCTATTCCGGCCGGTTCGGCGATGTGTATTTCTCCAGGGCTTCGGGTTTACAAGAAACACTATATGTATTTTTACACCAGAACCAGCTGCAACAACGCTTCAGCGATCTGCAACGACCGCATTTCACCATTGCCGAGACAGGTTTCGGTACCGCACTCAATTTTCTGTGCGCCTGGCGGTTATGGGAGGAATGTGCGCCTGAGCAAGCGCGATTACACTTTGTCAGCGCAGAGCTGTATCCGCTGTCGCACCAGGAGCTGTCGCAAGCTCTGGGACTGTGGCCGGAGCTGGCATCATTAGCCGCAAGATTGCTGGAGCAGTACCGCAACTTGATTCCCGGTTTTAACCGGCTGAATTTCGGCAAGGTCGAACTGACCTTGCTCATCGGTGATGCAGCCAATCTTCTGCCGCAAGTAACGGGCGTGGTCGATGCCTGGTTCCTGGATGGTTATTCCCCGGCCAAGAATCCGGACATGTGGGACGAGAAGTTATTACGTCAGATCGCCCGCCTATCTTATTCCGCCACAACTTTTGCCACGTTTACCAGCGCCGCCGCCGTTAGACGGGGTTTGAGCGAGGTCGGATTCGACGTAGAAAAGATCAAAGGCTTTGCCAGCAAGCGAGAGATGTTGCGCGGCCGCTTCAACGGCTCGGCTACCCTGCCCTTGCTTGCAGACCGTACCGCCGTAGTCATCGGCGGCGGCATTGCAGGCACATCCACGGCTTATAGTCTTGCGCAACGAGGTTTCAAAGTCACCTTGGTAGAACGGCATGCTCATCTTGCGGCAGAAGCCTCCGGCAATGCACAAGCCGTGATCTATCCGCGTTTGTCCGGCCATGACATTGCCCTGAGCCGTATCGCTATTGCCGGGTTTCTCCACACGATCAGCCTTCTCAAGCGCTTGTTACCGCAAGGTCAAGACTGGAGACAATGCGGCCTTTTGCAATTGGCATTCAACAGCCGTGAAGCCAAGCGATGCGAAGAGATACTGGCAAGAGGTCTGCCGTTGGTAGATGAGGTCAGTGCTGAACAAGCATCGGTGATCGCCGGTATCGCGCTATCAGACGGCGGCTTGTACTTTGCTGAAGGCGGTTGGCTGCATCCCCCAGCCTTTTGCCGCGCTCTGGTAGCACACGAGAATATTCGCACCATGACATCGTCAGAGGCGTTGCACTTGCAACAACACATGGGTCATTGGCAGGTATCCGGCGCGTCAGGGCTGATCGCGGAAGCTTCTGTGGTGGTGGTTGCCGCTGCCAACGATTGCATGCAGTTCGTGCCGCATCTCCCATTACAGCCGGTACGCGGGCAGATCACGTTAATGCCTGCTACGTTTCCAAGCAATGGATTGAAAGCGGTAGTTTGCACCGAAGGCTACTTGGCCCCTGCACGGGATGGCCTGCATAGCCTGGGAGCGACGTTTTCGGCAGACGATACCGCGCTCGATGTACGCGACTCCGATCATGCGCATAATCTGGCGATGCTCAGACAGATGTCGCCGGAATTACAGCCGGATACGGCAAAACTGACCGGGCGTAGCGCCTTGCGTTGCAGCACGCCGGATTACCTGCCGCTGGCAGGCATGATGCTCGATCCCGTGCAAATGCATGGTGTTCCTGCACATCTGGCTACTGCGAGCGGCCTGCCCTGGCTTCATGGCTTGTATGTCAATACCGGCCATGGCTCCAAAGGCATGGTCACCGCGCCGCTGTGCGGCGAGATCATTGCTGCCGCGATAGACCACGAAGTCATGCCTGTCGACCATGGTTTGCTGCGGGCGCTGGACCCGAACCGTTTTTTGCTACGCGCGCTAGGCCTGAAAAAACTGACAGGCGCATGCTTTGATTAAAATGCCTCATTTAGAATCTGCGGTTAGAATCTTGCCATGACCTCCATCCAGCAATTGCAAGCACGGATCCAGGCGCAGCCAGCCGATCCGGAGCTGCATTACGATCTGGCTAACCTGCTACTAGAGGCTGGGCAAGCTACGGCCGCCGAAGCCAGCTTGCAGCAAGCCTTGAAATTGGCACCGGGCCATGCGCAGATACTGCTGCAATTGGGGAATGCCTTGAGCGCACAAGGCAGGTATGCCGATGCAGCGACGCATTTTATGCAATCGCTCAAAGCAGATTTTGCTCAATTAGCCGCGCATTTCAATCTGGGAAACGCTTTGCGCGAGATGGGCAAGCCGGAACAAGCTGCAGTCTGCTACCGGGAAGCACTCAAGCTGGCTCCTGCCGATGCCGACACTCATAACAACCTGGGCAATGTGTTGCGCGAAATGGGTAAGTTGGATGAAGCCATCGCCTGCTATCGTGAAGCATTGCGCCTAAACCCCGAGCTACACCATGCCAGAGCCCACCTGCTGCATCAGCGCCAGCATATTTGCGATTGGGATGGCCTGGAGGATGAGATCGCTGAGATCAGGCGCGTGGTAGTGCAAGAGCCCCAGGCGCAGATATCGCCTTTCGCGTTTCTGGCGCTAACCGGCACTACCGCAGCCGAGCAACGGCAATGCGCGGAAAACTGGGTGAATAATCGCTACAAAACCATGATGGAGCAAGGTCGGCAGCTCAATTACCAGCATGCCCGCCAGGCAAAGGATAAACTCAGGATCGGCTACTTATCGGCTGATTTCAGGCGGCATCCCTTGGCTTCGCTGATCACCGAGGTCATCGAATTGCACGACCGCAGCCGGTTCGAGAGCCATGCTTATTCTTACGCGCCGGATGATGGCAGCCCTGAGCGTAAAAGATTAGAGCAGGCATTCGACCACTTTCACGATATTCTGCCCATCAGCCAATACCAGGCTGCCGAACAGATATATCAGGACGGCATAGATATTCTGGTAGACCTGACCGGGTTCACCCAGACCAGCCGTAGCGGTATCCTGGCCTTGCGACCTGCGCCGGTGCAGGTGAACTGGCTGGGTTTTCCCGGAACCATGGGCGCGCCGTTCATCGATTATTTGCTCACAGATCGCATCCTAATGCCTCCTGAGGAGGCGCAATATTATTCCGAACAGTTGGCGTACCTGCCCGATACCTACCAGCCCAATGATAGAAAACGTGCTGTAGGCCAGATGCCCACGCGTGCAGATTGTACTTTACCGAAGCATGCCAAAGTGTTTTGTTGCTTCAATCAGACATTTAAGATAACACCACAAGTATTTGATATATGGATGAATATTTTAATTGAAGCGCCGGGAAGCGTGCTTTGGTTGCTGGAGTGTAATCGTTGGGCAAAAGCCAACCTCTTGCACGCGGCACAAGCGCGCGGTATAGATCAAACCCGCATCATCTTTGCTCCCCGAGTTTCTGGCGCAGAGCATCTGGCCAGGCAAAAACTGGCTGATCTGTTCCTGGACACCCTACCCTACAATGCGCACACCACCACCAGCGATGCGTTATGGGCAGGGTTGCCGGTATTGACTTGTTGCGGCGAGACCTTTGCTTCCAGAGTGGCTACCAGCCTGCTTGATGCAGCCGGATTAGCGGAAATGGTGACATACGATCTGGCAGAATATCAGACAAAAGCGCTATATCTTGTACAGCATCCTGCCGAGTTAAAGGCAGTCAGGCAAAAGCTCGAAAACGGCCGGGACAGCATGCCGCTATTCGATACGCCGTGCTTTACCCGCAATCTGGAGGCTAGCTATCAGGAAATGTGGAGGCAGTTCTGTAGTTAAAACCCGGCATCATTCATTCGGCGCGAATATCGCCGCCGCAATGATCATCAACCCGCCTATCCATTCATGCATCACCATCGCTTCGTGGGCGAAATACCAGGACGATACTGCTCCCACGACCAGTTCGAACAGAAAGATCACCGAGGCGCGAGCCGCGATGGTATTGGAAAGCCCATACTGCACGGATAGCGTGGTCAAGGTAAGCAAGCCCCCCAAGCCTGCCATCACCAGCCATTGATGCGCTGTGATAAGCGCCATCTGCGGCATAGCGTGATGTGCGAACGGCAGATAAAGCAGCGCCGATACCACTACGCCTATCCATACGCTGAAACTTTTGTGGGCGATGGTCAGGTGCGTAGCACGGCGTGTCAACACATTGGTGAGCGCGAAACTAAGGCCTGCGGACAGCGCTAGCCATTCCGCCGGACTTTGCGGGATGGGTGGATTACCCGGTTGCGATAACATGACGAATGCGCCTGCCAGCGACAGCGCGACCACCGCGACTCCGCGCTTTCCGGGGCGCTCATTCAGCAAAAAGTACGAGAGGAATAGTGTCCAGAATGGCGCAAGATAGAACAGCAGCAATATTCGCATCACGCTACCGTCTATGACAGCCATCACATAAGCCAGATTGGCCCAACCGGCGGTCAAGGCGATGGGCAGCATGGCGACCGGGATCTTCCAGGCGGTACGCCAGCCGTGCGCATAGATCATGCAGCCTATCAATAACGCGATCGCATAAGTAAGCGCGCTGGCGGCAGCGCCGGAGATACCGGCTTGCTCCAGCAGGCGATAGGGATACCAGATGATGCCCCATACCGTTGCCGCGAATAGCAGGCCAAAAGTGGACGTAAGTTTTTGTTTTGTTGCTTGAGTGCTGCTCACTTTATAATACCTTTATGAATCCGAGCCTGAACCTATGAATCCTAACCTAGACCACCTGCATCCCTACCCATTCCAGAAGTTGCGTGAACTGTTCACGGGCATTACGCCCAATGCATCGTTCCCAGCGGTGAACCTGACCATAGGCGAGCCTAAGCACCCTACACCGGAGTTCATTAAAACCGCGCTAAGCGAGAATTTATCGGGGTTGGCGAATTATCCCACAACTTTGGGTAGCATCGAGCTCAGGCAAGCCATTGCGGAGTGGCTGTTACGTCGCTACGGCATTCCTGCGCTCGATTTGGACAAGAACATCATTCCGGTCAACGGTAGCCGTGAGGCCTTATTTTCCTTCGCGCAAGCGGTGATAGACCCTTCTATCCACAAGCCCGTGGTGATATGCCCTAACCCGTTCTACCAGATATACGAAGGCGCGGCCTATCTGGCCGGTGCCGAGCCTTACTATCTCAACACCCTGCCGGAAAATGGTTACGCTATGGATTACGCCAGCGTACCTGCCGATATCTGGCAACGAGCCCAGCTCATGTATGTATGTTCACCCGGCAATCCGACCGGCAAAGTGATGGATCTGAACGACTGGCGAGAATTGTTCGCGCTGGCCGATCAGCACGGTTTTATCATCGCCTCGGATGAGTGTTATTCGGAGATCTATTTCGACGAAGCCAACCCGCCGCTAGGTGTGCTGCAAGCCGCACACAAGTTGGGGCGCGGCGACCATAACCTGGTGGCATTCAGTTCGCTCTCCAAACGCTCCAACGTGCCGGGCATGCGTTCAGGTTTTGTCGCCGGCGATGCCAGGATACTGGAGAAATTCCTGCTCTACCGCACCTACCATGGCTGCGCCATGAGTCCGGCGATACAAGCCGCAAGCACTGCCGCATGGAAAGACGAAGTGCATGTGATAGAGAATCGCCGCTTTTACGACGAAAAATTCCGGAGCGTCACGCCCGTGCTGAAAGAAGTGATGGAAGTGGATATCCCGGATGCGGCGTTCTACCTGTGGGCCAAGGTCGAAGGCGGCGATGACACCATCTACGCCCAGAAGTTATATCGCGACTACAACATCGCTGTATTGCCGGGCAGCTATCTGGCGCGCAAAGCACACGGTATCAATCCCGGCGAAGGGTTTATCAGAATGGCGCTGGTGGCTTCGCTGGAAGAATGCATGGAAGCCGCCAAACGTATCCTTGCTTAAGGATTACTTGGGCGCTACTTCCACCACCTCGGTGATCGCCATGCCACCTATATCGCGCAGCTTTTCATAGCGCGGCGAGTCCAGATCCACAAGCTCGGATACTCTTGAGTAGGAGGAGGCTACAAATACCTCGCGCCCTTCCTGGTTATGCCGTTTCACGCCGAAACGTACTTGATTGCGTTCTTCGGTAGTCAATTTGCCGATGAAGTTCTTGCTGGCCCAGATGGAGCCGCTGCTGGCGAAATCGGACAGACGTGCTGCATGGTTGATGGTGTCGCCCAATACCGTGAATTCCACTTTGGTCTCGACGTGGAATACGCCCAGCCATTCCTGTCCTTCATTCAGGCCGGTATTGAGATACAGTTCATTGAGCCAGTTCTTGCGTAGCTGCCATTCCTTGCTGATCTTGCGCATGGCTTCGTGCATCTCGGAGGCGCAACGTAATGCATTGAGGATGTAGCTGCAATCGGGTTGCGGGAAGAAGTAATACACCATGCCGTCGCCCACGTGCTTGCCGTGAGTGCTGTAATAGCGGCGGAAAATGGGTTCCATGGTGGACCAGATCTGGTTGATCAGTTCGAAATACTCTTCCGGCGGCAGTTCGGAGCAGATGCGTACCGAGTTTTGCAGATCGGCTACCATCACGGCCACTTCAGTCAGTACCGGCAGGCGTTTCTTAAGCAAGTTGCGTATCACTTCATCACGGCGCTCCAGCAGGCCTAGCAGGCTGTTAGTGCCGGTCTCGTCGCGGGTATACACCACGAATATGCCTTCACGGAAATAAGACACATAGATGCGGTAGCTTTCCTGCGTGTCGTCTTCGCTATATAAACTCAGCGGCAATTCGACCAGCGGCCCCGGCGGCGTGGCGGAAACGCCTGCCAGTGTGCCGGTGACGCCTAATGCGGCATTGCCCAGCACGTTAGCCACACGGTGCTTGCCCATCTGGCTGTGCAGTTCATTCAGGGCAGCGCGGTTCTCACTACGGCTGCCGTAATTACCGCCTGCAAGATGATCCAGTACTTTGCGATCCTGTATGTCCGCCGAAAGCTTTTCAAACGAGCCTAATAACTCGGTTCTGGCTTCTTCGTTGTACCAGGTCAACTCCATATTGTAGTTCACCATGTAAGCAGGATAAGGCACGCGGTCTATGGTGAGGCGTAACGGGCCGGTTTCGGGGGTTTTAGCTGGTGGCGAGGCATCTTGTGCAACTTCTTCTACGACTGCGGATGCATTAACTGGCAGAGCTTGCGACATGTTGGCTCCTTCGTTTTTTGGTCCTTCAGCGAGATTGGTTCTTGGAGTAGCATTTAACTGTAAAGCGATATTAGTCATCGACAGGCCCTGTTTTTTAAGTGCCTTGATACGTACGATGCGTAATATGGTGTCTTCAGGGAAATAACCGATCTGCCGGGCGTTGGTGCCGGCATTGGCTTCTGGACTCGCTACCTCAGGACGGGGCAGCAAACCCAAATTAATATAGTTGTTCAGAGTGGCACGCGAAATGCCAGTCCTTTCAATCACCTCTATGCTGGATAACTTCATTATTACAGCCCGGATAAATTGTACAGTTCAAATTAATCCTATTAGACTGTATAAGTCAAGCGGTATTTTTAGATATTTTAAAAAGAGGCTCTTAGCTGTTGTAAATTGGTAACAGATATATTCTAGGCTTTGATCCACCTCATGAGTTTATTACTTGTACTGTCTAATAATGAGCTATATAGACAGTCCATAATCTCAGTATCATCCATCCCGCGCAGCCAGGTCATCTGGCGCTTGGCCAACTGTCTAGTCGCGATGATGCCCTTCTCTCTTAATGTTGCGATGTCGTATTTGCCGTCCAGGTGTTCCCATGTCTGACGGTAGCCCACACAGCGCATGGAAGGCGTATCAGCCGTTAGTTGGGGGTATTGCGTTCTGAGGCGGGTAACCTCCCCTGCTAGCCCTTGTTCCAACATGGTATCGAAACGCTGGGCGATGCGCTGATGCAATATCCCCCGATCTGAAGGCATCAATGCTAGTTTCAACAAGCGATAATGAAAAGTATTGTTATTGTCTTGCTCCAGCAGCGCCGACATAGGCTGGCCGGTAATAGTGTATATCTCCAATGCGCGCTCGATGCGCTGGGCGTCATTAGGTTGCAGGCGCTGCGCGGTAATGGGGTCTATCTTTGCCAATTCGCGGTGCATAGTGGGCCAACCCAACTGTTCAGCGCGTTGTACCAGTTCTTTTCTGATTGCGGCATCCGCTTCTGGCAACGCATTCATTCCATGCTGTAAGGTATTGAAATACAACATTGTTCCGCCGATAAAAAACGGGATTTTGTTTCTTGCATGAATGTCTTGGATCAGCCTCAGGCTATCGTCCCTGAATTGTGCGGCGGAATAGGATTGCGTCGGCAGAATCAGATCGATCAAGTGATGCGGCGCCCTCTTCAGCGTTGCCGCGTCAGGCTTGGCGGTGCCGATATCCATGCCCTGATATACCAGGGCGGAATCCACACTGATCAGTTCTATAGGGAAATGTTGCGCCAACTCTACTGCCAGCCCTGTTTTACCGCTGGCGGTGGGGCCCATCAAAAAGATCACTGGTGCATTGGGCTTCTGCATTGGGAGTCAGGCTGGTTCAATGAGCGAATAAGTTGATAAATATAAGGAATTATAGCTATACTCGCCCCACAATTAAGAATCCGCTGTAACTTGCGAAGTTTATGTGAGAAAAATACTTGCA
>DATBPY010000225.1:0-1727 GCA_036561085.1 Methylophilaceae bacterium
TCAAGATATCGGTGGTTCACCGAGCGTAATTCCACCATCAGCGTGCCTAGCGGTGTCTCACGTTGTACATTGGCAAAGCCGGTCATGCTGCAGATAGTCATTACAATATCCTTATCAAAGTTGCAGCATGGTATCAAAACGTGGGGCTTTCATGCCAAAATACGCCACAAATAACCTAAGGAAACCCCATGCGCCCCAGTCATCGCGCTGCCAATGAATTACGCAAGGTAGAGATCATCCGTCATTACACGCGCCACGCTGAAGGATCAGTCTTGGTGAAGTTCGGCGATACTCATGTGCTATGCACTGCGAGTGTGGACGAAAAAGTCCCTCATTTTCTGAGAGATAAAAAGCAAGGTTGGCTGACAGCTGAATACGGTATGTTGCCGCGCTCTACCGGCACACGCATGCAACGTGAAGCTGCCTCGGGCAAGCAATCGGGACGCACACAGGAAATACAGCGCCTGATAGGACGCAGCCTGCGCGCAGTGGTCGATTTGAGTTTGTTGGGGGAACGCACCATACATTTAGATTGTGATGTGATCCAGGCAGACGGGGGTACGCGTACAGCCAGTATCACCGGCGCTTTCGTTGCCTTGCATGATGCGGTAAACGTACTCATGCAAAAACAGCTGGTAAAAGTTAACCCTATCAGTGATTTTGTCGCCGCCATTTCGGTAGGCGTCTTTAAAGGTCTTCCAGTGCTGGACCTGGACTATATCGAAGACTCCGATTGCGACACAGATATGAACGTGGTGATGACAGGCAAAGGCGGTTTCGTGGAAGTGCAAGGCACGGCTGAAGGGGCACCTTTTCACCGTACTGAAATGGACGCCATGCTGGATCTGGCGCAAGGCGGCATTATGCAGCTAGTGGAATTCCAAAAGGCCGCGCTGAAGATCTAACCTAATTTGGTCAGTTGGTTTTGCAGCTTCTCTAATGTACTCTTGAATCCTGCAAGTCGTTCTTTCTCCTGCGCCACAACGCTAGTGGGCGCTCGCTCCACAAAGCTGGCGTTACCCAGTTTGCTTTCCGCTTTGCCGATTTCGCCTTGCAGGCGTGCGATCTCCTTACCCAGCCGATCCTTCTCTGCTGCGATATCGATCTCGATTTTCAACATCAAACGGTAATCGCCCACGATCTGCACCGGCGCATCGTTTTCCGGCAGCATATCGCCTGCAGCTGTAACTTCGCTCAACTTGGCGAGCGCAGCCAGATAAGGTGCATAAGCTTCCACCGCTGCCTTGTCACCGGCTGCAATCAATGGCACTTTCTGCGAAGGGGCGACGCTCATCTCGCCACGCAAACTACGGCAAGCATTCACCATCTCCTTGAGTTGCGCTATCCATGCTTCAGATTGAGCATCGATCTTGGCAGGCTGCGATTTAGGGTAGGCTTCCAGCATGATGGTGCTGTTGTCATGCAGTTGCTTGCCGGAAAGCGGGGCAACGGTCTGCCATAGCTCTTCAGTTATGAACGGTATCAGCGGATGCGCCAGCCTCAATATGGTTTCGAGAATGCGCAGCAGGGTGCGGCGCGTCGCGCGTTTTTGCGCGTCACTACCAGCCTGTAATTGCACTTTGGCCAGCTCCAGGTACCAATCGCAGTACTCATCCCATACAAATTCGTAAACAGCGCGTGCCACCAGGTCCAAACGGTAATCAGCGTACTGCTTTTCCATTTCAGCCTCAGTGCGCTGCAATTGACTGACGATCCAGCGGTCGGCC
>DATBPY010000226.1:0-1743 GCA_036561085.1 Methylophilaceae bacterium
TCAAGATATCGGTGGTTCACCGAGCGTAATTCCACCATCAGCGTGCCTAGCGGTGTCTCACGTTGTACATTGGCAAAGCCGGTCATGCTGCAGATAGTCATTACAATATCCTTATCAAAGTTGCAGCATGGTATCAAAACGAGAGGCTTTCATGCCAAAATACGCCACAAATAACATAAGGAACCCCCATGCGCCCCAGTCATCGCGCTGCCAATGAATTACGCAAGGTAGAGATCATCCGTCATTACACGCGCCACGCTGAAGGTTCGGTATTGGTCAAGTTCGGCGATACCCATGTGCTATGCACTGCGAGTGTGGACGAAAAGGTGCCTCATTTTCTGCGAGATAAAAAACAGGGTTGGCTGACAGCTGAATACGGCATGTTGCCGCGCTCTACCGGCACACGCATGCAACGTGAAGCCGCATCCGGCAAGCAATCAGGGCGTACACAGGAAATACAGCGCCTGATAGGACGCAGTCTGCGCGCAGTGGTCGATTTGAGTTTGTTGGGGGAACGCACCATACACTTAGACTGCGATGTGATCCAGGCAGATGGCGGTACACGCACTGCCAGTATCACCGGCGCTTTCGTTGCTTTGCACGATGCGGTAAACGTGCTCATGCAAAAACAGCTGGTAAAAGTTAACCCTATCAGTGATTTTGTCGCCGCCATTTCCGTAGGCGTGTTTAAAGGCCTTCCGGTACTGGATCTGGATTATATCGAAGACTCGGATTGCGACACGGATATGAACGTGGTGATGACCGGAAACGGCGGCTTCGTGGAAGTGCAGGGCACCGCCGAAGGGGTACCTTTCCATCGTGCTGAAATGGACGCTATGCTGGATCTGGCACAAAGCGGCATTATGCAACTGGTGGAATTGCAAAAAGCAGCGCTAAAAATCTAGCTCGTTAAACCATCAACCCAGCTTTGTTAGCTGGTTTTGCAGCTTATCTAATGTGCTTTTGAATCCGGAAAGCCGTTCTTTTTCCTGTGCCACAACGCTAGTGGGTGCTCGCTCTACAAAACTGGCATTACCTAACTTGCTTTCAGCTTTGCCTACTTCGCCTTGCAGGCGGGCGATCTCCTTACCCAACCGTTCCTTTTCCGCCGCTACATCGATCTCGATCTTCAGCATCAGGCGGTAATCGCCGACGATCTGCACAGGCGCATCGTTTTCCGGGAGTGTGTTGCCTGCAGCAGTCACTTCGCTTAACTTGGCGAGTGCCGATAGATAAGGTGCAAAGACTTCCACAGCAGCTTCCTCACCCGCTACGATCAACGGTACTTTCTGCGATGGCGCGATGCTCATTTCGCCACGCAAACTGCGACAGGCATTCACCAGCGCCTTGAGTTCGCCTATCCAAGCTTCAGATTGAACATCGATCTTGGTCGGCTGCGATTTAGGGTAGGCTTCCAGCATGATGGTGCTGTTGTCATGCAGTTGCTTGCCGGAAAGCGGGGCAACGGTCTGCCATAGCTCTTCAGTTATGAATGGTATCAGCGGATGCGCCAGCCTCAATATGGTTTCGAGAACGCGTAGCAGGGTGCGGCGCGTCGCGCGTTTTTGCGCGTCGCTACCAGCCTGTAATTGCACTTTGGCTAGCTCCAGGTACCAATCGCAGTACTCATCCCATACAAATTCGTAAACAGCGCGTGCCACCAGGTCCAAACGGTAATCAGCGTACTGCTTTTCCATTTCAGCCTCAGTGCGCTGCAATTGACTGACGATCCAGCGGTCGGCC
>DATBPY010000227.1:0-2144 GCA_036561085.1 Methylophilaceae bacterium
ATGATTGCGATACGCTTTAATGACATGGTGGAATAGAGCCTTTCTATAGCGGTTTCAAGGTTGACCAAAAGGCCGTCAGCCAGTATTATTGCGCCTTTCTTAATTCCTCGATAGCTCAGTTGGTAGAGCAACGGACTGTTAATCCGTGTGTCCCTGGTTCGAGCCCAGGTCGAGGAGCCAAATCCTATAAAGCCGACAGCGATGTCGGCTTTATGCATTTTAGCCGCTGATCAATTGCCTCTTTATTTACTTCCTTAAAAATTAGGAACATACTGGAAGCTCATCACGTTAGGAAAGAGCACAAAATGGCTTTCTCGATCTCTAGTGTGTCATCCTCTGTGTCGCTCCAGCAGACCCAGAACCAGCAGAATCAACAAGCGCAGCAGGCCCAGGCCGATCAAGCGCAACAGAACCAACAGGCACAACAAGCTCAAGCACAGCAAGCCCAGCAGAACCAGCAGGCGCAACAACAGGCATCAGCCCCTCGCCCTGCTTCCGGCTCACTCGGTAATAACATCGACGTTACTGCTTAACATTGCGGTAATGGCATCATAAAAGGCCAACCCAACGGTTGGCTTTTTTGTTTTTATGGCAGACACATAAAAACTATAACTTGACCGCTTTGCCCTGTTTTGCCGATTCCAGTAGCGCATCTATGGCCCGGCAATTGGCTTTGGCATCTTCCAGAGTTAACAATGGCGGCTTGTTACTCAGCACGCAATCGCTGAAATGCTCGATCTCAAGGACAAAATGATTGGCGGGGATCAATTGTTCCTGGCCGCGCCGTCCGTCATCGGTGAACCATGAGATGACAGGCACATCCCCCGGTAATTGCCAAACGGTGTGACACTTGATGGAGCCTTTGGTGCCGGTGATGTCGTATTCCGAGCGACGCGAACATTCAAAGTTGATCTCGAAATGGCCGCGTTTACCGTCGCCGAAATCCAGCATGCCGCTGGTCGCGATATCGGCGCCGTGTTCGTTGAATTTTGCCATTGCCATCGCAGCCAGAGGCTCATTATCGAACCACATGCGCATGGAATGGATGGCATAAGGGCCGATGTCCCACATCGCTCCGCCGCCATTGTCTGTATTGCGTGCCAGCCGGTACATGCGTGCAGGCCGCATCATGAATGAATAACTGGTCTTGACGTAACGGATATCGCCTATCAGCCCTGAATCTATCAGCTCGCGCACTCTGGCATGTTGCGGATGGAAGCGGTACATGAACCCCTCCATCACTTTCACCTTATGCTTTTTCGCAGCGGCTTCGATGGCGCTGATATCTGCTACCGTGAGCGCCATCGGCTTCTCGATCAATACATGCTTGCCTTGGGCAATGGCTTTCAGCGCCCATGCTGCGTGTTCTTCGTTGGCCATGGGCAGATAGATCGCCTGCACCTGGGCATCATCCAGCAATGCCTGCATGTCGTCATAGGTGCGCACGCCGGTTTGTTGCGGCGCATACTTTTGTAGAGTCTCGGCGGCTGCTCCGGCGCGGCGGCTGGCGATGGCGACTAGTTGCGAATTAGCCCCTTCGACGATAGCGGGCAGCAAACGCTCGTTTACCCGTGCCGCACCTAAAATACCCCAACGCAGTTTGTTAGATTCCATATAATCACTCCCGTATCATCATTGCCAGTGGAACTTCTTGACCCGATTTTACCTCACATATATATTCCCCAATTACCTAATCAGGAGAACATCATGACCATCAAAGTAGGCGAAAAGTTGCCAGAAGGCACACTGTACGAGAGTACCGAATTCGATTCAGCCACCAGTTGTCCATTGAAGCCGCAAGCACTTAACGTAGCTGATCTGGTTAAAGGCAAAAAGATCGTGATCTTTGGCGTGCCCGGTGCATTCACCCCGCTCTGCTCTTCCCAGCATTTGCCCGGCTACATCGCGCATTACAAGGAATTCAAAGATAAAGGCGTAGACGAGATCTGGTGCATGGCCGTGAATGACGGCTTCGTGATGGCTGAATGGGGCCGCCACATGGAGGCTACAGGTAAAGTGCGCATGATGGCTGACGGCAGTGCTGCTTTCGCCAAAGCGCTAGGCTTGGAAATGGATCTGACGGCAAAAGGCATGGGCATGCGTTGCCAGCGTTTTGCCATGATCGTGAATGACGGCAAGGTGGA
>DATBPY010000228.1:0-16889 GCA_036561085.1 Methylophilaceae bacterium
AGTACTCTGGATCAGGCCGGTATGGATGCCGACAAAGCCTCCAGGCAAAGCAAAGGCGTTAATAGTAGGGTCGGATAGTACAAAAAAAGTGAATGTCTGGCGATTGTCGGGGCTGTTCGTGACCAACTTGTAACCCAGCGAGGATATATAGTCGGTGATCTCAATATCATCTACCAGACTATTGCTAGCCCTGATCTCACGCATTGCTTCTTCGCCCAGACGCTGCTCTTGCAATGGCGTCAATACCGACTGTGCATAGTCGCCCAGATCCGGCAGGCCCTCCGCCATCGCAACAGGAGCAAGTAGCGCAGTCAGTATTGTTAGCAGGTAAATAATTCTCATGCTTGATATGATATATGTAACCAATCTTGAGTTCCGAATAACATCATGTCCCAGTTCACACATTTCGATAGCGCCGGACAAGCCCATATGGTGGATGTGGGCGCTAAACATGAGACTCAACGCATTGCCGTAGCGAGCGGCACGATTCGTATGCAGCCGCAAACGCTGGCGATGATACAGGCAGGCGATGCAAAAAAAGGGGATGTGCTGGGTATCGCCAGAATCGCGGCCATTCAGGCTTCTAAGCGCACCTCTGACCTGATCCCGCTATGCCATCCCATCAGCCTGACCAAGGTGGGTGTGGAATTCAGCATAACTCAGGCAGCAGCCGAGATCACCTGTACCGTCACCGCACAAACAGTAGGCCGTACCGGGGTGGAGATGGAAGCGCTCACTGCGACCAGCGTAGCGTTATTGACTATCTATGATATGTGCAAAGCGCTCGATCGCGGCATGACCATACTCGACATCAAACTGATGGAAAAATCGGGCGGCAAGTCTGGCCCATGGACGGCTAAGATCTAAATCATTGCCAAAATTTAAAGCAGACCCTGGATAAATTCCCACTCACTTGGATCGACTGGTGTAATAGATAGCCGGTTACCCCGCTGCAAGGTTCGCATATTGGCAAGTTGCGGGTAGGTATAAAGCTCGGTCAAAGGTAGCAATCTGGTTTTACGCACCAGCTTCACATCCACATTCATCCAGCGAGGGTTTTCCGCCGTAGATTTAGCGTCGAAATATTTGTGCTTGGAGTCGAATTGAGTACGATCAGGGTAAGCCAGCTTGCTCACCTCCGCCAGCCCTGCGATTCCCGGTTCAGCACAGTTGGAATGGTAGAACAACACACCATCGCCCACTTTCATCTGGTCGCGCATGAAGTTGCGTGCTTGATAATTGCGCACGCCATACCAGTCTATGGTTTGGTCAGGAAGTGATGCCAAGTCGTCGATAGAGACATCCGAAGGCTCGGATTTCATCAGCCAGTAGCGCATGGTTTTGACTAGAGATTTTTAATCTAGAGGAGTAAATCCCCGCGAATGCCGTTTTGGCCGGGCTCCTGAACGCTGTGCGTCAGGGGGTCGCAACGTAGAACGCATCAGGCACACCTGTAAAGGCGCGCACAACAGCATTCGAAGTAGTCACAACCAATGGCAAAAATATTGGTTCAAGAAGTTAAAGCCTCAACGAACACCGCAGGGAAAGCGTAAAACTACTAAAAACTTAAGATTTATTTACTTTCGAATGAAGACAAGGCGAAGGCTCGTAGACATTACAGCTTGTACGACAAGAGCCTATCAACGCAGTATTCGTTCGAAAGCAAATAAATTTCAGAAGAGCTTCTCTTGATCCAGCATCGCCTGATCAAGCTGCTTCTGCATGAGGGTAATTCTACGCTGCAAATCGCCAATGTCAAATCCCCCGGTACGGGTATTGAGCAGTTCGTTGGTAATATTGAGTGCGGCCATGATGGCGATCCGTTCAACCCCGACCAGACGTCCGGAGTCACGGATCTCGTTCATACGTCTATCCAGGAATGTGACCGCGTCGCGCAAACCTTCTTCTTCTTCTTCCGGACAGGCGATACGGAACTCGCGTCCCATGATGGAAACATCCACGTTCTTGACGTCGCTCATGCAGTTTCCTCCGGCAGGCTTTGCATGATGGACTGTATCCGCTCACTGGCCGACAGCATATTCTCCTTGAGTTGACGGGTATCGCTTTGGGCGACGGCCAACTCTTGCCGTAAACGGTGGTTCTCGGTTTTTAAACGCTGGTTGAGTTCAATAAACTTTACCAACGAGTCTTCCAATGTCTTTAAATCTGTTTCCATGGCGCAACTATAAAGTTAAAAATGCTTCAAGGTCAAGAAGTAAGCCATATTTATGAAAGTATTACAACATGTTACTCAAAAAAATATTGTCATCATTTGTATATTGCCATCTATAATTCACTCAAGTTGTCAGGTGTTTTCAAGCCCTTTCCGGCAAGAAAATTAAACGGGAAACAGGTGCGTTTGGTGTGCTTCATTTATACCAGACCATGCCTGTGCTGCCCCCGCAACGGTAAGCAAGTGTGGATCGATCAATATGCCACTGTGGTGCATCACCATGGGAAGGCGATCAATCATGGCTTGTGAGCCCGGAGACCGGCCTGTCGACCAAGCGTGAAAATACCGCGGGGTGACGGTGTTGGTCGGCACAAGTTCTTGCCCTCTGCAGTTACTCCCGGATTTTCAATACCAATGTCACCCATACGGGGTCGTGTGGGTTAACGGAGTAATCACTATGCAGCGCAAAATCATCGCCGGGCTTATTTGCCTGGCCTACCCTATTTTTTCAGTCGCAGCCACCAATGTCGCGGAGAACGACGCGGTCGAAACAGGCGATGTGATTGTCAGTGCCACAGGCATTGCCCATCCTGATACCGAAACAACTTACGCCTCTGAAGTCTATACCGACAAGATGATCAAATCTTCCGGTGCGACATCGCTTTACGATTTCCTGGCACAGCATACTTCCGTGACCGTCGCCTCCAGCTTCGGCAATAAAGTCACGCCCATGATCGACATGCGTGGCTATGGCACGGGTAGCGGTTATCAAAACATAGTGATCAGCGTTGACGGTCAACGCCTGAATAATATCGATCTGATTCCTCAGTTTATCGCTTCGGTCCCGCTGGCAACGATCGACCGCATTGAAATCACTAAAGGCAGCGGTTCAGTGATGTTTGGTGATGGCGCAACTGCAGGCTCCATTCAAATCTACACCAAGGCAAAGACAGGAGTGATGGTGAGCGGCTCCGTGGGTAATCGCGGCGCATTATCCGGGGCCATTTTGGCGGGCATCTCGGAGCAGCATTTCGACCTGAGTGCCAGTGCTGTTCACGAGAGCGATGCAGGTTCTGCCCAGGCCGATACAACAGGCAACAGGGACGCGACACGCAACAATACAGCGCAAGTGAAACTCACAGTCAAACCGATCGATGAATGGCACGTCAACCTGGAAGCGGCGAATTCAGATGTCGATACGCGTTATGCCAATCCGATCACCCTAGCGCAACTTAATGCCGACCCGAGTGCCAGTGCCGGTACTTATAATCACCAGCTCTTCGAATCGCGTTCATGGTTGATCGGTACCGACTATGATCTAACGTCGAACATAAAGATCAACCTTACCCATCATCAGGAAAATAAAGTTTCGGATTTTCTTAATTTCGCAAATAGCCGGGCGGATTACGATTACACCTCTAACCAAGCCTCTGTACAATATCAAAATAGCCAATTGGCCGCGACCGTGGGTGTTCAATCATTTGACGGCACCAGAATAGGTGTGAGCAACAACACCAGCAAGGATAACGTGGGCATATTCGCGCAAGGCGAATACCGCTTTGACAAACTCACCCTTTCGGCAGGCGCGCGCCGTGAGCGGGTTGAATATAAGTATGAGCCCAATGCCGGTACTTCATTAAACGATACCCGCGACCTTAATGCCTGGGACATCGGGCTGAATTACCGCTTCAATGACCAATTCAGCGTTTTTACTAACTATGATCAGGCTTTCCAAGCACCCGACATCGACCGGTTCTTTACTTTCGCCGGGGCATTCAATGGATTCATTTCTCCGCAGAAGTCTCGCACTATCAACGTAGGGTTGAATCATGTCATGGCTGATAACCGTTTCAAACTGACCTTATTCAGAGCTCAATTGCATAATGAAATCTATTTCGAC
This sequence comes from Methylophilaceae bacterium, assembly GCA_036561085.1. Lineage (GTDB taxonomy): Bacteria > Pseudomonadota > Gammaproteobacteria > Burkholderiales > Methylophilaceae > CAILHX01. Next base: position 4,074 of record DATBPY010000228.1, read on the forward strand.
CCCGTGAGTTTCATCAATACTAATATCGATAAATCGCACAAATACGGTTTGGAAGCACAAGATCAATGGCAGATATCCGACAAGTTAAGCAGCTCGCTGGTCTATACCTATACTCGCGCCATTATGGACAGGGCGACACAAGGCGGCGGTGCGTTTGACGGGAAAGACCTGCCAGGTGTACCCAAGCATGGGGTGACGGCGAATTTGAATTTCACGCCTTGGACGAACACTAATTTGAATCTCAGCCAGAGCTGGCGCTCTTCCACTTTTGCGATCAACGATTTTGCCAATAATTTTACGCAACGACAAAACAGTTATCTCTCTACAGACATTGCGCTCAGTTATCAGTACAGGAACATGCAATGGTTTGCCGGGGTGAATAACTTGTTCGAGCATAAGAATGCGCTGTTCGTCAGCGATGACACTATTTATGCAACCGATTATTCACGTCAATTCCATGTCGGTATGAAAGCGGATTTTTAAGCGATTCTGACATTTCCGGGAGTGCATGCGGTCCCAGGGTCGCATGTCATCCAACGGTAATGATATGATTGACTCTGTGCCTTCCGCCCAATGGGCGGAATTTCTTGAGAGGATTAGTATGCTTGCTACAACAAAAAAATCATTCGCCATTGCTGCCACCTTGGTTTTCTTCATCGTACTGACTCGCAGCGGACATTTCGCTACCGCGATCTCCGCGCCTGACGCTACTATCGCATTATTGTTTTTGGGCGGCATCCTGTTGGGACGCACTAGCTGGCTGGCCTTGATGATCGTCGTCGCCTTCCTGGTAGACGCGTATGCGATCGGTATCAAGGGAGTTTCCGCTTACTGTGTCTCCCCCGCCTACTGGGGTTTGGTTGTCACCTATGCCGCGGTGTGGGGCTTGGGGCGTTGGTTAGCTATGCGCGGGGAACCGTTCAAAATCTTGCCATTCATCGCCACGGGCCTTGTCGCTTCCAGCATGGCTTTCGTACTCTCCAATGCATTCTGGTACGTTTTTTCCGGTCGCTTCATCGATGCATCCGCGCCGGAATATATGTCCATGACAGAATTTTCGACTCGTATCGCACATTACGGCCTGCCTTATGTAGGATATGCCATGATGTATCTGGGCATCGCCTGGGTAGCGCATAAAGCCATCACCTCGCTGATGACACCAAGCCGCATCGGCAATGCATAAAGGCTGTATTAAAGAATCGTGATGTTAACGCTGGTGCTCGGGGGTGCTCGCTCGGGTAAAAGCGCCTACGCCGAAAAACTGGCTGTAGATTGCGACTTTCCCGTCACTTACATCGCTACCGCACAAGTCTATGATGCGGAATTCGCTGCGCGCATCCAACATCACAAGCAGCGCCGTCCCGCTCACTGGCAATTGGTAGAAGAACCATTCTTTCTCACCGATACGCTCAACAAACACGCCGCCAAAGACCACTGCCTCATCGTCGATTGCCTGACCTTATGGTTAGCGCAATGGCTATGCCCGGACTGTCACCCGCCGCAGGATAAAAACTGGGAAGCCGAGCTATCGTCATTTATGGAAATTTTGCCTAAGCTTCCAGGCGAAATCACTCTCGTCAGTAATGAGGTCGGCATGGGCATCGTACCTATGGGCGAAATCAACCGCCGCTTCCAGGATGAACAAGGCCGGCTGAATCAGACAGTCGCCAAGCTGGCCGACAAAGTCATCTTCATGGCAGCAGGCCTACCGCTGATTCTAAAGTAGGACATTTAAAGTAAAAACGTTCGCTAGCGGTGGCCTTGAACCGGCAGGCGTTGAAGCGGATAATGCCCGTCTTTGTCAGAATATATTAGGTTCGATATGCTGTTAATGATAGACAACTACGACTCTTTCACCTACAACCTGGTGCAATATTTGGGCGAACTGGGGCAAGAGGTGGTGGTATACCGCAACGACGAAATAGATCTGGAGAAGATCAACGCGCTCAAACCGCGTTATATCGTCATCTCTCCCGGCCCATGCACACCGAATGAAGCAGGCATTTCCGTGCCCCTCATTAAAGAATTCGCCGGAAAGATTCCGCTACTGGGCGTATGTTTAGGGCATCAGAGCATAGGCCAAGCCTTCGGCGGAAATATCATCCACGCCAAGCAAGTGATGCACGGCAAGACTTCACAAGTATTCCATCTCGACACCGGCGTATTCAAAGGTCTGCCTGACCCGTTTACCGCGACGCGTTACCATTCGCTGGTGATCGAGCGCGAAACCATCCCCGATTGCCTCGAGATCACCGCTTCGACCGACGATGGCGAGATCATGGGCGTACGGCACAAAACCCTTGCTGTCGAAGGCGTGCAATTCCATCCGGAATCCATATTGACCCAACACGGACATGATTTGCTGAATAACTTTTTGAAGGCTTATTGATGTTTACCGCGGCTCAAGCGCTGCATTGCCTGCTGGAGGGAGCCGACCTTAGTCAGGAGCAGATGCTGGACATCATGCGTCAAGTGATGGCGGGCGAACTGACTTCAGCGCAGATTGCCGGATTGCTGGTCGCGCTACGCATGAAAGGCGAAAGCGTGGAAGAGATCGCGGCAGCGGCGCAAGTCATGCGCGAGCTTTCCACCAAAGTCAGCATCGCCGATAGCTCTCATTTGGTAGATACCTGCGGCACGGGCGGGGACGGCATACAGACCTTTAATGTCTCCACGGCATCTGCTTTCGTCACCGCTGCGGCCGGAGCCAAGGTCGCAAAGCACGGCGGACGTTCCGTGTCTTCCACCTGCGGCAGCGCGGATGTACTCGAAGCGCTTGGCGTTAATGTTAATCTTACGCCGCAACAAGTTGCCGACAGCATCGCCCGTATCGGTATAGGCTTCATGTTCGCTCCCAACCATCACAGTGCAATGAAGCATGCCGCTCCGGTAAGGCGTGAGATGGGGGTGCGGACTCTGTTCAACCTCCTGGGACCTCTCACCAATCCTGCAAGCGCAAAGAACCAGGTGATGGGCGTATTCGATAAAGAGTTGACTGCCAAGCTGGCACATGTGCTTAAGCGTCTAGGCAGCCAGCATGTAATGGTAGTACACGGTGCCGACGGCATGGACGAGATCTCTTTTAGCGGAGATACCTTTGTCGCTGAACTGCACGGCGGCATAGTGACGGAATATAAGCTTAATCCCACGCAATTCGGCATGCCCCTGCATAAAGCTGAAAGCATACGCGTCAACAACGCTCAGGAATCCAAGGACATCATCCTGCAAGTGCTGGCAGGCCAAAAAGGTGCAGCCAGAGATATCGTATTGTTAAACGCAGGCGCAGCGATCTACGTAGCCGGAGTGGCCGATAGCATACAGGCAGGGATCCGTCTGGCTGCAGAAGCGATTGACAGTGGCGCTGCTCAGGCCAAGCTGGCCGATCTGATCAGCGTCTCTGCCGATTAAAGGCTGGAGCAAGCGATGCTGCAAGAGATCAACGCCACCAGACAGATACCCGGCGAACTCTATCGGCGCTGGTTCTTTGCCAGCGAACAGGACTTGGTTGTCTGGTACGATGCGAATATGGATATAGCCGGATTCCAACTGGCGTATAACAAGGAGCGCCAGGAACGTTCTATTTACTGGAAAGAAGGTAGAGGGTTTTCACACCACGATGTAGATGACGGCGAAGATAGCCCGTTCAGAAGCAATACCCCGCTTTTGACTATTGATGGCGCTTTCGATCGAGATACTGTGTTGCGGGAGTTTCTACGGCTGGCTCAGCAATTGCCAAAGGAAATCCTGACATTTGTGGAAAACAAACTGCGACAATACACTGCACCAACGCCATTTCGAGCAAAGGATGCCTAATATGTCTGAACGCACGCCTGAACAAACTCAAACGTATGCTTCGAAAAATCTAGACGATTTTTTTCAAAGCGTACCGTCTGCACTTAAGGACCATGTGGTTTCTTTACCCAAGCGTATCGAAAAGATGAATGCGCGAACCATAATCAAGTTACATGAGGTGCTGGATACTGCAGACCAGATATTCTCGCACGCCGGTAGTTTTGCCGCATGCGCAAGAGGCTGCGGCCATTGCTGCCATGTATCGGTACCTATCACGGAATTCGAGGCCCAATACATCAGCGATCATATTCATATCGCTGCAGCCAAAGTGAAGCAAACCATCAAGCATGATCTTCGGGAATTCTCGAGCGACACGCCGTGCCCATTCCTGGTGAATAGCGAATGTTCCATTTATGAGGCTAGGCCGCTAACCTGCCGCATGCATATGAATTTCGATGTCGACAATCATTGGTGTCTGCATGAGAACTGGAAAAAACCGGAAGCCGTAATCCCTCGGCCGACCATCACTCCGCTGATAGATGCCTACCACCTGTTGCCCGGCAGCAACAAACCTGTCGTGGCTGATATCCGCGATTTTTTCCCTAACGGCAAAGGCTGAGGAGCACTACTCAAATTCGCCATGTCTGATATTCTGAAAAAAATACTTGTCACCAAGCAGGCTGAAGTTGCCGCAGCAAAAATAGCGATTCCGCTGTCAGAGATGCGCGCCAAAGCGCAGGCCGAACCGGCAGCACGCAATTTCGTAGGCGCGATACTGGCTAAGATCGCTGCCGGCAAATCGGCAGTGATCGCTGAGATCAAAAAAGCCAGCCCCTCCAAGGGGGTCATTCGCGAAGATTTCCGTCCTGCCGACATCGCCAAGAGCTATGAACAGGGCGGAGCTGCCTGTTTGTCCATATTGACCGATACCTCTTATTTCCAAGGGAGTGCTGCATATCTGCAGCAGGGACGCGATGCTTGCCAATTGCCGGTATTGCGTAAGGATTTCATGATTGATGCCTATCAAATCTATGAATCACGAGCCATGGGGGCGGATTGCATCCTGCTGATCGTCGCGGCATTGAGCCTGGAAAAAATGCAGGAACTGGAAACGATCGCCCACAACCTGGGCATGGCAGTACTGGTGGAAGCGCATGACGCCGAAGAACTGGAACTCGCTTTGCAATTGAAGACGCTATTGGTCGGTATCAACAATCGCAATCTTCGCACCTTTGACGTCACGCTGGATACGACCTTGGGTTTACTGAAGCAGATACCGAAAGGTCGCATCATAGTAACCGAGAGCGGCATATTCACTCCGCAAGACGTGGCATTGATGCGCGGGCACGATGTACATACTTTCCTCGTGGGCGAAGCCTTCATGCGACAACCTGAGCCAGGTGTAGAATTGGCGAAAGTCTTTGAGAATTAATCATGTCCGGTAAATATCCTTCAAGCCGCCCTCGCCGTATGCGCCGCGATGCCTTCAGCCGCGGCTTGATGCGCGAGAACACACTCACCGCCCATGATCTGATCTATCCGGTATTCGTACTGGATGGGCAAAATCGTAGCGAACCCATCGCCTCCATGCCCGGTATCGAACGGCAGACAATCGACAAGTTGCTGGAAACGGCTGAAGAATGTGTACACCTCGGCATCCCGGCATTGGCCTTGTTTCCTGTGATAGAGGCATCGTTGAAATCGCTGGACGCAAAAGAAGCATATAACCCTGATGGTCTTGTGCCGCGCACGATCAAGGCGCTTAAAACTCGTTTTCCCGAACTCGGTATCATCACCGACATCGCGCTAGACCCTTACACCAGCCACGGGCAGGATGGCCTGATAGACGATCACGGTTATGTGTTGAACGACGACACGATTGCGGTATTGGTACGTCAAGCCTTAAGCCATGCCGCCGCCGGAGCAGATATCGTGGCGCCGTCGGACATGATGGATGGCCGCATAGGCGCTATTCGCCAAGCACTGGAGTTCGACCACTTCATACACACCCGTATTCTGGCTTATTCCGCCAAATATGCGTCGAGCTTTTACGGGCCATTCCGCGATGCGGTCGGCTCGGCTGCCAATCTAGGCAAAGGCGACAAGAACACCTACCAGATGGACCCGGCGAATTCTGATGAAGCATTACGCGAAGTGAGAATGGATATCGAGGAAGGCGCTGACATGTTCATGGTGAAGCCCGGCATGCCTTACCTGGATATCGTGCGTCGCGTGAAGCAGGAACTCGGCGTGCCGACTTTTGCCTATCAGGTGAGCGGCGAGTATGCCATGCTCAAAGCAGCCAGCCAGAACGGCTGGCTGGATGAACAGGCTTGCTTTATGGAGGCATTGCTGGCGTTCAAACGCGCCGGTGCGGACGGGATATTGACTTACTACGCGTTGCAGGCAGCGCGCATATTAAAGAAAAGCTAAACGCCTATCAAAAAATATAGGCTTATTTAGCGCCAACTCGGGCCAAGCGTTCACGCTCCAGCTTGGTGATGTATTTCTGTATCAGGGTTTCCATCGGCATACGCAGATCCACGAACTGGCAACCCAGATGCGGCACTTTGGTCCCATCTTTACGCGTGATAGGAAAGACAGCCTGTACATTCAACGTAGCTTCCAGCATACCGAATTCCGGCAAAGCGATACGACAGCCGGGCACTGTGGTACCTTTTTCAAATATCTTGTCCGCCTCGGTATTGCCGATCACCATGCTGATACCGCCTATGCTCAAGTCAGCCAGTTGCAGCTTGACGCGCGTACCGTCCGGAGTCGGCATTTCGCACATAAGAGGGCTACTCACGGGCAATTCAACACGGTGGAACTCGCGACGCTGTAACAAGCGCATCTTGGTAGGCACCGGCGTGCGGAAAGTCGGCTGATTCTCATACATCGCAATCACTACCTTAGGGACGCTGAATTGGAGCTTGACACTGCCCGGCGACGACATGAACGTCACTTCCCCCATGGTCATGCGACGATTCAGTGTCTCGTTCGCCCCGTAATCGAAGTAGATGGCTTCATTCTCAGCATCCACCGCCAGCACCGAGGTCAGCACCATGTCGTTATCCATATTGAAAAACGCATTCACCATGGCACGCTGCTGAATCAGGCTGCGTAGGGCACGCAAGATTTCCACACGTTCGGTCAGGCGGTACTGCTCCTCATCGGGAACAGCCATTTGTTGATATTTTTGCTGATTTAAGGAGAGTTCTGCCATGATCATTAATCTATCGAGTTAATTAAAGTTTCCACCGCTGCAGTACGTGCAGCTCCCAAAGCATTCTTTACTCTTACACCATCCGGTGCAAATACACTAAGTCTGATTACGCTGTTTTCGGTATCGATCACAAACACCAGTATTTTGCGACGTTCACTACCGATATGACAATACCTTTCTTCACTGCGATAAGGTATTTTATTATTTAATAGAAAAATTTCCACTTCTTTGTCACTATCCGCAAACAAGTGGATCTCAGTTTGCGCATAGCGCCCGGCTGTGCCATCCAATACAGAACCGGTCAAGTGAGGATCGAACCGTTGCAGCAACTGCATCACAGCCAGCGCTTCGGTACGCAATTGCTGGAGTTGCTCAGGTTGTTCATCCGCCAGATAGAGTTCCTGGTATTCCCGTAATGCCGATTCGATCTCGGCATTCCCCGGCAAGCACTTACTATCCTCCATGCCCAATTGGCGCGCCGCTTTACGTTTGGCAAAAGCATAATCGGCGATGCCTTCCTCCGCCATCAGGCGTGCCGCCTGCTGCGCTACGACCTGACGTTGGTGAATCTGGCGGTTGGAAGATTCTCTGGCCATCAATAGAGTTCATCCACTTGTGTCGGCTCTTTATCATGCTCGCCGGCAGTCGGTTTCTCATCATCCAGAATATTGGTCTCACTGCCGCCGGCATGAGGCGGTAGGAATTCCTGATAGAAGTACTCATAGATACCGCTGTCATCGTCATCCAGGCGCATACCCGTATTAGGATCTATCTTGGCCTGTACCACGCCCGGAGGTACTGGATAAGGGTCGTCCGGAACCCCCTTCAGCACTTGGCCCATATAATCTATCCATATAGGTAATGCGGCGTGACCGCCGGTCTCCTGGCCGCCCAGCGTGCGCGGCTGGTCGTATCCCATCCATGCGATTGCCACTTGTTTGGGGTTGAATCCGGCGAACCATGCGTCTACTTGATTATTGGTAGTTCCCGTTTTACCTGCCAGATCGTATCTTCCTAATTCTTTCGCCTTGGCGGCAGTACCGATGCGAGCCACGTCCTGCATGATATTGACCATGATGAAGACATTACGCGGGTCGACCACCCGCTCGGCACCGTTTGCCACCGTCACCGGCTTGGTTTGGCTGAGGATCTTGCCTTTGCTGTCGCTGATAGTGGATATCAGATACGGCGGCACCCTGTATCCGCCGTTGGCAAAAATGGAATAGGCGCCCACCATTTGCCACGATGTAACTGATCCGGCCCCCAACGCCATGGCCAAGTAAGCTGGATGCATCTTGGGTGAAAAACCGAAACGCTGAATATAGTCTTGCGCATAGGCCACACCGATATGCTGCAGAATGCGTATGGACACCATGTTTTTGGATTTAGTGAGCGCAATACGCATACGTATCGGTCCGTCATACTTACCGTCGTAGTTGTGCGGCTCCCAAGCCGAACCGCTTCCTGTTTCTGCCGCGCTGATGGTGATAGGTGCATCGTTGATGACGCTTGCCGCAGTCACGCCTTTATCCAGTGCCGCCGAATAGATGAATGGTTTAAAACTGGAGCCCGGCTGACGCCAGGCTTGCGTCACATGGTTGAATTTATTACGCGAGAAGTCGAAACCTCCCACCAACGCGCGCACCGCACCGGTTTGCGGGTCTGCCGCCACCAGCGAAGCTTCCACCTGCGGTAACTGCACGATGCTCCAGTGGCCGTTGTCCGCTTGGAATATGCGCACAATGGAACCCTTGACGATCTTTTGTTTAGCCGGAGTCTTTGGATCGCTGATGTTTTTCACCAACTGTTTCATGTCATCGCCGCTGATACTCTCGATCCGGCCGCCTTGGCGATAAACTTTGATCAATTTTGGTGTTGCTTCGATGACCACGGCAGGCTCCAAGCCGCCGAATTCATCCAGATCGTCCAGCGCCTCATCCATTAACGAATCCGGCGTACGTCCAGTACGAAACAGATTGACCGTGCCTTCCGGCCCACGATAACCATGTCGCTTGTCGTAATCGAGCAAACCCTTTAACACCGCAGCATTGGCCGCGTCCTGATTCTTTTTAAGAATGGTGGTCACAACCTTAAGGCCGCTGCTGTAGATACCTTCCTGATATTGATCATAGAGTGTCTGACGTACGATTTCCGCCACATAATCTGCCTGTAGATCGCGCGCCTGACGCGATTTTTTGAAGCTCAATTCCTGAGTCAGACTGGCCTGATATTCATCTTTACTTAAGAAATGCAACGCGTACATACGCCCCAACACATAATGCTGGCGTTGCTCTGCGCGTTTAAGGTTAACAAATGGATTGTACTTCGACGGCGCTTTAGGCAACCCGGCCAACATGGCGTATTCCGCGGCAGTCAGCTTGTTCAGGGGCTTACCGAAATATACCTGCGATGCTGCCGCAAACCCGTATGCGCGTTGACCCAGATAAATCTGGTTGATATACAGCTCGAGTATTTTGTTTTTGGAAAAGTTCTGCTCTATTTTATTGGCGAGCAGCATTTCGCTGATCTTGCGCTTCCAGGTTTTTTCGCTGCTCAGAAAAAAGGCCCGCGCCACTTGCATGGTGATGGTGCTCGCACCTTCCTTTGCACCGCCTGCAGCCACGTCAGAAAGGACTGCCCGCAATAAACCCACGGTATCCACACCGCCATGCTGATAGAAACGTTCATCCTCCGCCGCAAGAATCGCCTGCTTCATTTGCGTCGGCACTTCATCTATTTTGACGACAGCACGTCGTTCTTCGCCAAATTCACCGATCAGAAAACCGTCTTCGGAATACACCCGCAATGGAATTTTAGGTCGATAATCAGTGAGGGTATCCAGCGACGGGAGTTCGGGGTAGATGAGCACAGCTGCCAGACCCACCAGCGAACCCACCGCCACTAAGGCGATGAAACCGATCAATACGAGGTAATGCCACCATTTCATGGGAATTTGGACTTGGTTTTGTTCGATGCAAATTATACCGCGCAAGTTACAGCACGGTGTAAATTCGCTAAAATGTAGTTGTTGAAATCGCGAGCGTTATTATTTCGAGCCGATATTTTGAAAAGCTTATTTTGAAAAATATATTTTTAGTGGGGCTCATGGGGTCTGGCAAAACCACGGTCGGAAAATTGCTGGCCAAGGCAAACTCGCTTACTTTTCATGATTCGGACCACGAGATCGAAAGGCGCACCGGCGTTAAGATCCCGTTGATTTTCGAACTGGAAGGCGAAGCCGGATTTCGTAAGCGCGAAGCACAGGTGATCTCGGAATTGACCACCCGGCAGAATATCGTATTGGCTACCGGCGGCGGTGCGGTATTAATGGAGAAGAACCGCGAGGCACTGGCCAAGAATGGAACGGTGATTTACCTTTGCGCCAGCGTGAATGAGCTATGTCACCGTACTCGCGGAGATCGTAACCGACCATTACTGCAGACGAATGATCCGCGCGCCAGATTCGAGGCGCTGTATACCGAACGCGATCCGTTATATCGGGAAGTTGCTGAAATGATCGTGGAAACCGGCGGGCAACCGGTATCTGCTATTGTGCAATTGATACAACATAATCTGAACTCAAAGAAATCACATTTTGCAAACACTTAACGTCGCACTGGGCTCCCGTAGTTACCCCATCCATATCGGCGAGAACCTACTTACTCGCGCAGATCTTTTATTGCCGCACCTAGTGCGCAAACAAGTTGCCGTGGTCACCAACACGACTGTAGCGCCTTTGTATCTGGAACGTTTTTGCCAACCATTGCGAGAAGCGGGCATTTCTATCGTGCCCATCATCCTGCCCGATGGCGAGCGATATAAAACCGGCGAAACACTAAACACTATTTACGACGCTTTGCTGCAAAACCGTTGCGAGCGCAACACCACCCTGATCGCGCTGGGCGGCGGCGTAATAGGCGACCTGACCGGATATGCCGCTGCCACTTTCTTGCGCGGCGTACCATTCATTCAAATACCGACTACTTTGCTGGCGCAGGTGGATTCATCGGTGGGCGGAAAAACCGGTATCAATCATCCGCTCGGTAAAAACATGATAGGTGCTTTCTGGCAACCTAAAGTAGTCATCGCCGACACCAGGACATTGGATACTTTGCCGCAGCGTGAATTATCTGCGGGACTGGCTGAAGTCATCAAATACGGCCTGATTAAAGATGCCGAATTCTTCGACTGGCTGGAGAACAATATAGCCAAGCTTGTTGCGCGCGACGCGAGCGCCATGGCCTATGCTATCCATCGCTCATGCGAAGTGAAAGCCATCATCGTCGCTGCGGATGAGCGCGAGAGCGGCGAACGTGCTTTGTTAAATCTGGGGCACACCTTCGGTCACGCCATAGAATCCGGTATGGGCTACGGCGTTTGGCTGCATGGTGAAGGCGTGGCGGCAGGCATGGTGCTGGCCGCAGACCTCTCCCAGCGCTCCGGGTGGCTGAATTCCACTGACGTTGCCCGCGCCAAGGCGTTACTAGAAGCTGCCAAACTGCCCGTAGCCGCGCCGGACTTAGGCGTGGACAAATATCTGGACCTGATGGGCCTGGATAAGAAAGTGGCGGACGGCGTGATCCGTTTGATCCTACTCAAAGCCATAGGGAAAGCCGTGTTCACTGCAGACTATTCACCTCAGTTGCTCAGGGAAACGTTGGTTGCCATTCATGGCTGACTTGGCAAAATACGCGGCAAACCCTGAGCACTCGCGTGGACGGGCGCACGCGGAAACTGCCCCGAACGGACGTAATGAATTCCAGCGCGACCGCGACCGCATCATCCATTCTTCAGCCTTTAGACGGTTGGAATATAAGACTCAGGTATTCGTCAACCACGAAGGCGATCTATTCCGCACCCGTCTCACGCATAGCCTGGAAGTCGCGCAGATCGGGCGCGGCATCGCCCGCAACCTGGGTTTGCACGAAGACTTGGTGGAGGCCATTGCGCTGGCGCATGACTTGGGGCACACACCTTTCGGACATGCCGGGCAGGACGCGCTTAATGCCTGCATGAAAGATCATGGCGGCTTTGAACATAACCTGCAATCGTTACGCGTCGTCGATAACCTTGAGCAAAAATATGCCGAATTCGACGGCCTAAATCTAACTTTCGAGACCCGCGAAGGCATCCTCAAGCATTGCTCCAAACAAAACGCCAAACAACTGGGTGAGATCGGCGAACGATTCCTAAAAGGTTACAGCCCTTCACTGGAGGCGCAAGTCGCCAACCTGGCTGACGAGATCGCCTATAATAATCACGATGTGGATGATGGTCTGCGTTCCGGCTTGATCACGCTGGACCAACTGGAGAAAGTGGCACTGTTCTCGCAACACCTGCAGCAAGTACGCGACAAATATCCGAATCTAACGGGCCGCAGGCTGATACATGAAACCATACGTCGCATGATCAATGCGCTGGTGACCGATCTCTGCCAGCAAAGCGCAAAACTCATCGCAGCGGCGGCACCGCAATCCATCGCGGCAGTGCGCACCGCGCAGCCCCTGATAGGGTTCAGCGACGCCATGCAGCAACAGCAGCATGAATTGAAACAGTTCTTACGGAGGAACCTGTACCAGCACTATCGCGTCAAGCGCATGAGCAGTAAAGCCAGCCGTATTGTGAGGGAATTATTCGAAGTACTGATAGACGATGTCGGCCTCATGCCCGAAGATTTCCAACTCATGGCAAAAGACGATAAAGCACGCGCAGTGGCTGACTATATCGCAGGAATGACCGACCGCTACGCTATTGTGGAATACCGCAGATTATTTACGGTTGAAGACCAGCCGATTTAA
>DATBPY010000229.1:0-1600 GCA_036561085.1 Methylophilaceae bacterium
CAGGAATTTCTCGGCCGTGAGGTCAGGGCGGTTCAGATAGCCGCGTGCCAGGCCATCACCGGCAATGTAGAGCTCGCCGGCCACGCCGACCGGAACCGGATGGAGGTCGGCATCGAGCAGGTAGATCTGCGTGTTGGCGATTGGGCGGCCGATCGGCGGTCGATCGGGCCATTGGTCGATCTCGGAACAGGCCAGCCGGAACTGCGTAACTACATGTGATTCCGACGGGCCGTACTGGTTGTACATGAACTGCCCGCCAAGAGATTTGACATAGGCAGTCAGCATATCGGTAATGACCAGTTGTTCGCCGGCGGTGATTATTTCGCATGCGTGCGGCGATGCATTGCCCGATGCAGGCAAGCTGGCAAATTGCTGCAAGACTGCATTGGGAAGAAATATTCGCTGGAAGCCGGTATCGTATATAAACTGACGCAAGCCTTCGATATCCTTGCGCAGGAATTCATCAATCAGCACCAACCGATCTCCCGCACACAGCGTGGATGCGATTTCCTGAAACGACACATCGAAATTCAACGAAGCAAATTGCAATATCGTCGACGGATGGTGCCCGGGCTTGTTCTCGGGGCGCAGCTGCCACGTGATCAAATTCAGCAAGGCGGCGATGCTCAAGCATGCTCCTTTAGGCTTTCCGGTGGAACCGGACGTGTAGATGATATAAGCCAGATTGGATGGCTGTGAAATGTTGTCGAGGTTGTTGGATGCGTAGTGATGGATGGTTGGCCATTCGGTATCGACCGCGAATGTGGCAATGTCTGCCGTTGGTAAATCCTTCAGCAAATGTTGTTGGGTGAGCAGCACAGCCGGATTCGAATCGGCGAGCATCAGAGTCAGACGTTCTTTCGGATATGCAGGATCGAGCGCGACATAAGCGCCGCCTGCCTTGAGGACCGCGATTAGCGCCGTGACCATTTCCGGCGAGCGCTGAATGCAGATGCCTACCGGTATATCAGGTCCCACGCCCAGGCTTCGCAGATGTCTCGCAAGCTGGTTGGCCTTGGCATTCAACTCTGCGTAAGTCATTTTGGCATCGCCGCATACCACCGCTATCCGGTCCGGCGTCTGCATCACTTGCGCTTCAAACATTTGGTGAATCGTCTTTGCGCCGGCAACATTGTCAGCAGTATCGTTCCAATCCAGCAGCAGCTGCTTGCGCTCGTCGTCATCGAGCATCGGCAAATCGCCGATGCGGCAAGCCGGATCGTGTGTCACGGCCTGCAGCAAACGTATGAAATGACCGCTGATGCGCTGAATGGTCGTAACGTCGAACAAGTCGGTGTTATATTCCAGACGCGCAAACAGCTGGTCTGCACCTTCCGTGATATCGAGTGCCAGATCGAACTTGGCTATGCCGCAGTCGACTGCCATCGGCTCCAGCGTCATGTCAGGCAAAGCCAGGCTGCCCATAGGGGAATTCTGCAGCACCAGCATCACCTGAAACAAAGGCGCATGGCTGACATGACGCTCGGGCTTCAAGACTTCCACCAATTGTTCGAACGGCATATCCTGATGCGCATACGCGCCAAGCGCAGTGGTGCGCACCTGCTGCAGCAATGTCTCGAAACGGTCGTGGCGATTGACT
>DATBPY010000230.1:0-8105 GCA_036561085.1 Methylophilaceae bacterium
ACATTGTCGATGTTGTCGCCAATATAATCGTCTCCAGCGCCTCCATCCAGGATGTCGTCGCCTGCACTGCCTGTTATTAAATCATCGCCATCCAGACCGTACACGGTGCTGCCGGTGGTGAGCGAGCTTAGGTTATCGTTACCGCTCGTGCCGTAGACTGCGTTGCCCATAATAGTCATCTGTGTCTTGCTGATACTGCTGCCGTCGGCAAATTGGAAAGCTTCAATGCGGTAGTCATCGCTTGTATACCAACTGGTAATGGTGATCTGATCGGTCGCCGAAGGATTGTTGGGGTCGTTGATCTGGATGATGAGATTATTGCCTACGCGACTGGTATGCAGATCGCTCTGTACGATCCCTGCACCGAATACGATGGTGTCGGAACCAGGAGTACCCGCACTGCTCGTCCCGATATCGGTGATGCTGTCGGTACCGTCTCCGCGGTTGAACACGTAGGTGTCACTACCGCCGCCTGCAACAATGGTGTCGTTGCCGGTGCCGCCCGTGATGAGGTTGACTTGCGATTCATCACTGTCCGAGGCTGCGTAGATGGTGATGTTGTCGTCGCCAGAACCTCCTTCGATCACGTTACTGGAGTATCGGTCTGCGTAGATGGTGTCGTTGCCGTCTCCACCACGCAGGATGTTGTTGCTGCCGACACCGTCGTAGTTGTCGCCTATGTAGTCGTTTCCAGCGCCTCCATCCAGGATGTCGTTGCCTGCACTACCGGCCAGATAATCATCACCGTCCAGTCCGTATATAGTGCTACCGGTGGATAGCGAGGCTAGCGTGTCGTTATCACTCGTGCCGTAAATAATGCTGGCGTTGAATCCATTGATCACTGTGGTGGCATTACTTACAACACTTTCTGCAGTACCGTGACCATCAGTATAAGAAGCCACTGCGCGTACCTGTTTACCGACTTGAGTATTGGTAAGAGTAAAAGTGGAATCTGCAGCGCCGCTGATATTGTTCCAGGTGCTGCCATCAGCAGACGATTGCCATTGATATGTAATCGCACCCAGACCATCCGCATCCGCCAGCGTGTTACTTGCTGTCAGTACCTGATTCTCTACAGTATTGCCATTCAATACCACACTACCGGTCGGCGCATCGTTTACATTCGCTATCGCTGCAGTCGCAGTACTAGCCACACTTTCCAGAGTGCTGTGACCGTCCGTATAAGAAGCCACGACACGTACCTGTTTACCGACTTGAGCATCGGCAAGAGTGAAAGTGGATGCTGTAGCACCGCTGATATTGGCCCAGGTACTGCCATCAGCAGACGATTGCCATTGATAGTCTATGCTACCTAACCCATCCACATCAGCCAGCGTGTTGCTGGCTGTCAGTACTTGACTTTGCGTTGCTGTTCCTGCGATCGATACCGCACCAGTCGGGGCATCATTAACGTTTGCTATAGCTGCTGTCGCATTGCTGATGACACTTTCTGCCGTGCTATGCCCATCAGTATAAGATGCCACTGCACGCACTTGCTTGCCCACTTGTGTTTCCGTGAGGGTGAAGGTCGAAGCTGTAGCGCCGCTGATGTTGGTCCAGGTGCTGCCGTCAGGCGAGCTTTGCCATTGGTAACTTATAGTTCCCAGACCATCCGCGTCAGCCAATGTATTGCTGGCTGTCAGCACTTGATTCTGGGTAGCCGTGCCGGCAACAGTAACTGCACCGCTAGGCGCATCATTGGCATTAGCTATCGTTGTCGTGGCAGTACTGGAGACACTTTCTGCGACGCCATGACCATCGGTATAGGCAGCCACTGCACGTACTTGCTTGCCCACTTGAGCTTCAGTGAGCGTGAAGGTCGATGCCGTAGCGCCGCTAATGCTCGTCCAAGTAGTACCGCTATCCGCAGAGCTTTGCCATTGGTAGGCGATAGTGCCCAGACCATCCGCATCAGCCAGTGTATTGCTAGCCGTCAGTAGCTGGTTCTGAGTTGCTGTACCTGCAATTGACACCGCACCGGTAGGAGCGCTATTGGCGCTCACTACGGCGGCTGTGGCAGTACTATTCACACTTTCTGCTGTGCTATGACCATCGGTATAGGAAGCTATTACACGCACTTGCTTGCCTACTTGTGTTGCGGTGAGGGTGAAAGTTGATGACGTAGCACCGCTGATGTTGGTCCATGTAGTTCCATTAGGCGATGATTGCCATTGGTAACTTATGGTTCCCAGGCCATCCAGATCCGCCAGAGTGTTGCTGGCAGTCAATACCTGGCTTTGCGTCGCCGTTCCCGAAACAGATACAGCCCCAGTGGGTGCGTCATTAACATTCGCTATAGCAGATGTGGCGCTGCTGTTCACACTTTCCGCTGTGCCGTGACTATCGGTATAGGAAGCTACTGCACGCACTTGCTTACCTACTTGAGCTTCAGCAAGTGTAAAGGTCGATGCCGTAGCACCCGTGATGTTAGTCCACGTAGTGCCATTAGGTGACGATTGCCATTGATATGTAATAGTACCCAGACCATCTGCATCAGCAATACTGTTGCTGGCAGTCAATACTTGGTTCTGGGTGGCCGTACCACTCAGTGTGACGCTGCCTGTCGGAGCATCGTTGACGTTGGCGATCGCTGCTGTCGCGGCGCTGGATAGGCTTTCCGCCGTACCATGGCCGTCAGTATAAGAGGCGTTAGCCCGCACCAGTTTACCCACCTGCGCTTCTGTCAAGGTGTAGGAGCTAGCCGTTGCACCGCTGATATTGGTCCAAGTGGTTCCACCATCCGCGGAGCTTTGCCATTGATAGGCGATAGTACCCAAGCCGTCCGCATCAGCCAACGTGTTGCTGGCAGTCAATACTTGGTTCTGTGTCGCCGTACCGGAAACGGATACCGCACCGGTCGGTGCGTCATTGACGTTGGCGATTGACGCCGTGGCACTGCTATTGATACTTTCTGTGGTGCCGTGGCCGTCCGTATAGGAGGCATTGGCCCGCATCAGTTTGCCTACCTGGGCTTCAGCCAAAGTGTAGGTGCTAGCCGTTGCACCGCTGATATTGCTCCAAGTTGTGCCGCCATCCGCGGAGCTTTGCCATTGGTAAGAGATGGTACCAAGACCATCCGCATCAGCCAGCGTGTTGCTCGCAGTCAGAATCTGGTTCTGGGTAGCGGTACCAGCAATGGTGACCGCGCCGGTCGGCGCATCGTTGACATTCACTACTGCGGATGTAGCAGTACTGGTAACGTTTTCCACAGTGCCATGGCCGTCGGTATAGCTGGCTGTTACCTGCACCAATTTACCTACTTCGGCTTCCGCCAATGTATAGGTGTTAGCTGTTGCACCATTTATATTGGTCCAAGTGCTACCTCCATCTGCGGAGCTTTGCCATTGGTAGGTGATAGTACCCAAGCCATCGGCATCTGCCAGCGTGTTGCTGGCAGTCAAGACTTGGTTTTGAGTAGCCGTGCCAGTAATGGTGACGGCTCCAGTGACGCTATCATTAACGTTCGTTATTGCAGATGTAGCAGAGCTGTAAATGCTTTCTGACGTGCCATGACCGTCAGTATAGGATGCCACTGCACGCACTTGCTTATTCACCTGCGTTTCTGTGAGAGTAAAGATGGATGAGGTAGCACCGCTAATGTTGGTCCAGGTGCTGCCGTCGGGCGAGCTTTGCCATTGGTAACTTATAGTGCCCAAGCCATCCGCATCGGCCAACGTGTTACTGACCGTCAGGACTTGGTTCTGCGTAGGCGTGCCATTTAGAGTGACGCTGCCGGTCGGAGCATCGTTGACGTTGGCGATTGCGGATGTAGCGGTACTGGTAACTCTTTCCGCTGTACCATGACCATCGGTATAGCTACCCTTGACTCGCACCAGCTTACCTACCTGCGCTTCTGCCAAGGTGTAGCTGCTAGCCGTTGCACCGTTGATGTCGACCCAAACAATACCGTCCGCTGAGCTTTGCCATTGGTAGGTGATGGTACCCAGACCATCCGCATCAGCCAGCGTGTTGCTGGCAGTCAGTACCTGGTTCTGGGTCGCCGTACCACTCACAGTGACACTACCTGTCGGAGCATCGTTGATGTTAGCGATTGTTGGCGTGGCAGTACTATTGATGCTTTCCGGGGTACCGTGGCCGTCGGTATAGCTGGCAGTCACGCGTACCTGCTTGCCTACCTGCGCGTCGGTAAGCGTGAAGATCGCTGCCGTAGCGCCGCTGATGTTGGTCCAGGCGCTGCCATCAGGCGAACTTTGCCATTGATAAGTAATAGTGCCTAGGCCATCCGCATCAACCAACGTGTTACTGGCCGCCAGTACTTGATTTTGGATGGGTGTACCGGAAACGGATACTGCACCAGTGGGTGCGTCGTTGACGTTCGCTACTGCTGATGTCGCAGTACTGTTAACGCTTTCTGACGTGCCATGTCCGTCGGTATATGACGCCACTGCACGTACTTGCTTGCCGACTTGCGTTTCCGTGAGGGTGAAGGTCGAAGCCGTAGCACCGCTGATGTTGGTCCAAGTGCTGCCATCAGGCGAACTTTGCCATTGATAAGTGATAGTGCCCAGACCATCCGCATCGGCCAAGGTGTTGCTGGCGGTCAAGATTTGATTCTGCGTTACGGTACCGGCAACGGTGACAGTGCCGGTAGGCGTGTCATTGATATTGGCTACTGCAGCAGTCGCGGTAGAGGATTTGCTTTCTGCCGTACCGTGACCGTCGGTATAGCTGGCAGTCACTCTTACCAGTTTACCTACCTGGGCTTCGGCCAAGGTATAGGTGCTAGCTGTCGCACCGCTGATATTGGTCCAGGTGCTGCCGCTATCTGCAGAGCTCTGCCATTGGTAAGCGATGGTACCCAGGCCGTCAGCGTCAGCCAATGTGTTACCGGCCGTCAGCAATTGATTTTGAGTAACCGTGCCGGAGATAGTGACCGTGCCGGTAGGCAGGCTGTTGACGCCGCTCACAGCAGTCGTCCCACTGCTGGCCACGCTTTCTGCCGTGCTATGACCATCTGTATAAGACGCGACTACACGCACTTGCTTGCCTACTTGTGTCGCAGTGAGGGTGAAAGTCGAAGCTGTGGCCCCACTGATGTTGGTCCAGGTAGTACCGTTAGGCGAGGATTGCCATTGATAAGTGATAGTGCCCAAGCCATCCAGATCCGCCAAGGTATTGCTGGCAGTCAGTACCTGACTCTGAGAAGCACTGCCGGTAATAGACACCGCACCGGTAGGGGCGTCATTGACGTTCGCTATTGCAGATGTAGCAGTACTGTTAACGCTTTCTAACGTGCCATGTCCATCAGTGTAAGACGCCACTGCACGTACTTGCTTGCCCACTTGTGTTTCCGTGAGGGTGAAGGTCGAAGCCGTAGCACCGCCGATATTGGTCCAGGTAGTACCGTTAGGCGAAGATTGCCATTGATAGCTTACGGTACCCAAGCCATCTCCGTCAGCCAGCGTGTTACTGGCAGTCAGTACTTGGTTCTGCGTAGTCGTACCGCTCACAGTGACGCTACCTGTCGGGGTATCGTTTACATTGACGATCGTCGCTGTCGCAGAGCTGGATACGCTTTCTGCAGTGCCGTGAGCGTCTGTGTAGCTGGCAGTCACGCGTACCTGCTTCCCTACCTGTGTATCTGTAAGCGTGAAAGTTGCTGCTGTAGCACCACTGATGTTGGTCCAGGTGCTGCCATCAGGCGAACTTTGCCATTGATAAGTGATAGTGCCCAGACCATCTATATCTGCCAAGGTGTTACTGGCCGTCAGTACCTGATTCTGCGTGGCCGTGCCGGCAACAATAACCGCACCGGTCGGTGCATCATTGACATTGGCAACTGCTGTTGTTGCAGTACTAAATGTATTCTCTAGCGTGCCATGGCCATCGGTATAACTGGCTTTTACCCGTATCAGTTTGCCGACCTGCGCTTCTGCCAGAGTATAGGTCGCAGCCGTCGCGCCGCTAATAGCGACCCAAGTGGTACCGCCATCTGCAGAGCTTTGCCATTGGTACGCGATAGTGCCCAGACCATCGCCGTCAGCCAATGTATTGCTAGCCGTCAGCACTTGATTCTGGGTGACCGTACCGGCAATAGTGACCGTGCCGGTAGGCGTGTCGTTGACATTGACTACCGCAACAGTCGCAGCAGAGGACTTACTTTCCGCTGTGCCGTGGCCATCTGTGTAACTGGCAGTCACGCGTACTTGTTTACCTACTTGAGAATCGGTGAGCGTGAAGGTCGAAGTTGTAGCACCGCTAATGTCAGTCCAAGTGGTGCCGTTGGGCGAACTTTGCCATTGATAAGTGATAGTACCCAGGCCGTCCACGTCCGCTAACGTGTTGTTGGCAGCTAGAACTTGGTTCTGCGTGGCAGTGCCGCTAACAGTGACTGTACCAGTCGGTGTATCGTTCACATTGGCGATCGCCGCTGTCGCAGAGCTGGATACGCTTTCTGCCGTGCCATGACCATCACTATAGGACGCCACTGCGCGTACTTGCTTGCCCACTTGTGTTTCCGTGAGCGTGAAAGTCGCTGCTGTGGCACCACTGATATTGGCCCAAGTGCTGCCGCTATCTGCGGAGCTTTGCCATTGGTAAGCAATAGTACCCAGACCATCTCCATCAGCCAGCGTGTTGCTGGCAGTCAGTACTTGGTTCTGCGTGGCAGTACCGCTCACAGCGACCATACCAGTCGGCGTATCGTTCACATTGACGATTGCTGGTGTCGCAGTACTGGAAACGCTCTCTAATGTGCCATGACCATCTGTATAGGAAGCAACCACACGAACTTGCTTGCCGACTTGTGCATCTGCCAAGGTGTATGTCGCAGCCGTGGCACCGCTGATGTTAGTCCAGGTAGTGCCGGTAGGCGAGCTTTGCCATTGATATGCGATAGTACCCAGACCATCGACGTCAGCGAGTGTGTTGCTGGCAGTCAGTATCTGATTCTGGGTGGCGGTACCGGCAATGGTAACCGTGCCGGTAGGCGTGTCGTTGATATTGGCTACTATAGCGCTCGCCGTGGAGGATTTGCTTTCCGCCGTACCGTGACCGTCTGTATAACTGGCAGTCACTCGTATCAGTTTACCTACCTGGGCTTCTGCCAATGTGTAGGTGCTAGCCGTCGCGCCGCTGATATTTGTCCAGGTGCTACCGCTATCTGCAGAGCTTTGCCATTGGTAAGCGATGGCAGCCAAACCATCCACGTCAGCGAGTGTATTGCTGGCGGTTAGCACTTGATTCTGAGTAACCGTACCAGCGATGGTTACCGTACCGGTAGGGGCGTCATTGATGTTCGCTACAGCTGTCGTGCCTGTGCTGGCGACGCTTTCTGCAACGCCATGGCCATCAATATAACTGGCAGTTACCCGTACTTGCTTGCCTACCTGAGTCTCGGTGAGTGTGAAGGTGGCTGCCGTGGCTCCGCCGATGCTGATCCAGGTGCTACCGCTATCTGCAGAGCTTTGCCATTGGTAAGCGATGGTACCTAGACCATCGGCATCCGCTAGCGTGTTGCTGGCCGTCAATATCTGATTTTGCGTGGCTGTTCCTGCAACAGTGACTGTGCCAGTGGGTGCGTCATTGACGTTCACTACAGCCGTTGTAACATTGCTGATTACACTTTCTGCTGTGCCATGACCATCGGTATAGGACGCTACTGCACGCACTTGCTTGCCCACTTGTGTTTCAGTGAGTGTGAACGTGGATGATGTAGCGCCGCTGATATTGGTCCAGGTGCTGCCGTTAGGCGATGATTGCCATTGATAGGTAATAGTCCCCAGGCCATCTCCATCCGCCAGCGTATTGCTGGCAGCGAGTGTCTGGTTCTGCACTGCCGTACCCGCAACAGTTACAGTACCTGTCGGAGCATCGTTGATGTTGACAACCGCCGTAGTCGCCGTTGAAGATTTACTTTCCGCTGTACCGTGACCGTCTGTATAACTAGCAGTGACTCGTACCTGCTGGCCCACTTGCGTGTCAGTAAGCGTAAAGGTCGCTGTCGTGGCCCCACTGATATTCGTCCAAGTACTACCGCTATCTGTGGAGCTTTGCCATTGGTAGCTTATGGTATTCAGACCATCTATATCCGCCAAGGTGTTGCTGGCTGTCAATATCTGGTTCTGCGTGGCCGTGCCCGCAAT
>DATBPY010000231.1:0-10259 GCA_036561085.1 Methylophilaceae bacterium
TCGGTAGAATAGCGGATTAAATTCTGAATGTTTCTATTTTACTATGCATCCCATGCTCAATACGGCGGTGAAAGCCGCACGTCGCGCCGGCAGTATCATCAACCGTGCCGCACAGAATCTGGACATTCTGCAAGTACAGCGTAAAACACATAACGATTATGTAAGCGAAGTGGATCGCAACGCTGAAGCCGCGATCATCGAGACCCTGCTGAGCGCTTATCCTCAACATTCGATTTTGGGCGAAGAGTCGGGGGCGCAAGGCGAAAGCGCGGAATATCTATGGGTGATAGACCCATTAGACGGTACCACCAATTTTCTGCACGGGTTTCCGCAATACTCGGTGTCCATCGCGCTGATGCATAGAGGAGTTCTCGATCAGGCTGTGATCTTCGATCCTATCAATAACGATCTTTATACTGCCAGTAAAGGGCGCGGGGCGTTTCTCAACGACAAACGCATACGCGTCAACAAGCGTATCAAGCTGCAGGAATGCATCATAGGTACCGGCTTTCCTTTCCGCGATTTCACGCATCTGGATACTTACCTGCCCATGCTCAAAAGCATGATACTCAACACATCCGGCATCCGCCGCCCCGGTTCCGCAGCATTGGACCTGGCTCACGTTGCTTCGGGACGCTATGACGGATTCTGGGAGATAGGCCTGTCAAAATGGGATATCGCCGCAGGTGCTTTGCTGATCACCGAAGCGGGTGGGATAGTAGGCGATTTTGAAGGCAACGAAAGCTGGTACGAGACCGGCAATATCATGGCAGGCAACCCCAAGATATTCGCGCAATTGCTGACTGTACTGGCACCGCATCTGACCGATGCATTGAAAACGCCGCGATAGTTCAAGCTATCGCTGGCAAGTGGAGCAATAAAAAGTGGAGCGTTGCCCCTGCTTCAATAGTTTGATGGGGGTCGCGCACACTTTGCACGGCTGCCCGGTACGCCCGTAAACGAAATATTCCTGCTGAAAATATCCCGGACTCCCGTCTACTCCAAAAAAACTTCTCAAGCTGCTGCCGCCGGCTTCTATCGCCGCCGCCAGCGTGGCCTTGATCTCTTGCGCCAACTTCTTGCAGCGTGCACGGCTGACTTTATTGGCCGGGGTCTTGGGGTCGATCCCGGCACGGAACAGCGCCTCGCTGGCATAGATATTACCCACCCCTACCACCAGATGACCATCCATGATAACGATCTTGATCGCAGCACTACGAGTACGTATATGTTCGTATAGGTAATCCCCGTTAAAGGCATCTTCCAGCGGCTCAATACCCAAGCTGGTTAATAATGGATGATGAGTGTCCTCATGCCATAGCACGGCGCCGAAACGTCGCGGATCGCGTAGTCGCAGCACCTGCCCCCCCGCAAAAGCGATATCAAGATGATCGTGTTTGGCTGGAGGCGTGAACTCAGGCAACAGCATCAGCCTGCCCGACATGCCCAGATGCATCAGCAATACACCATTTTCGCAATGCGCGATGATGTATTTGGCGCGACGGCTTAGTTGCAGAATATGTTGATGACGCAGAATCTCGTCAAGATCAGCCGGTATCGGCCAGCGTAGAGAGGCATTGCGTATGGTGACCGATTTTATTTGCTGATCCACCAGGGAGAGCAATCCGCGGCGTGTGATCTCAACTTCAGGTAGTTCAGGCATATACCACCTCCGACTTTCTCGGAAAATTAGGGGGTGAAGCCTGCGGGTGGATTCAACGCCGTGAAACCAAAATCTTGCGGGAAGTGGTATTCCATTTGAGTATCTTCCCGCACCAGCAGCAGTTCCGGCGATTCTTGTATCTTGTTGAATTTGATCTTTTTGCCGCCCTGCAGTTTGACGATCAGGAATGGGTACGGGGCATGATCGGGTTTAGCAGGCTCCACTGAAGTAGCGCGGAAATCTTTCCACCCTTCGAACCAATCCTTAAGCTCATTCTGCTTAGGCTTGGCGCTGGCTGCAGATACTTTCCAGGTGCCATCCGGTTGCAGATCCAGATTCAAATGACTTCTTTGCCATTGCTCCAATGCGGAAAAATCAAAGCCGACGATGGTTTCGTCAGGCGCCAACGGATGTTTATCCAGCAATTCCAACGGTTGTATCGTTGCATTTTCGGAATATGAGGCCGGGAGTGTGTAAACGGCATTGCCGTGTCCGACGAACTGCTCGCCGCCCACCGGGTTATACATGCCGAAGCTGAATTCCTGATCGTTCAAATGCACAGTCAACTGTGGGTGATCAAGTCCGAATCGGACAGGATCGTCTGCTGGGAGTTTTTCCGAACTGTTAGCGATCGCAACGGCAATGATATGCCCCACTTCCACCGGGTTTGCACGGCCTTTGAACGGCTCTAGCATCATCCACTGCCCCTGTTGTTTCTCGAATATCACAGGTTTTTTGGCCGGCACTTCGATGCTGACTTTATTGACTTGGCCTATGTCTATAGCCGATACCGGATAACTGGCCTGGACTACAGCAGGCGCAGGCTGGGGGCGCAGATACACGAACAGCGCCAGCCCTGCCACCACCGCTAATAACGCCAAATTGAGCAGCCAACGTGATTTCATCGACTTACCTCTTGCGGCGCTTCAACCAGATAAAGAGACCTATCAACAACAGGCCTATCGGCACCACGTAAGTTGGGATACCGCGTATCACCATCCAGTTGATGAACGGTTGATTGGCGGGAATATTAAGGTTGGTGTCATTGAAAGGCCGAGGCTGGATGGTGATTAGATTGTCATCCCCTGCCAACCAATTCACCATATTCATACCCATATCGAGATTGCCTTCGCTGGTCACAAAAGTATTGGCCAGAAAGCTACCGCCTCCCACCACCACTACGCGCTGCAATTTATTCTGGAATTTGCGCTCCATGGCAACGGCGATATTAATAGGACCGCCCACATCTTCCTTGGCATCGAACTCGATCTTGCCGTCCAGCTTGCCTTTTTCCAGCCAGCCGTTACTCGCCACGTCGATCAATGGCGTGATTTCCCAGCCCATGTCGGTGGCATTGGATGATATCTGGCGCGCCATGGGGAACAAGGTGATCAGGTTGAAGCGCAAGGTGATAGGGTGTTCGCCATAATGGGCGGAAAACGCTTTTTTATAGTCTCCGCTGGTACGTGCCGCTGCGGGATCGACCACGATACCCGGAGTGAGTTGCAGGCCCAATTCATCGGCCAACGGATCCAGTCCATGCAAAGGCGTCTGATCTATCAGCCATAACAGATTACCGCCTTGAGCGACGTATTGCTTGATCTTATTCACTTCTGCCGACGATACGTCGATCTTCGGTCCGGCGATCACCAATAGTGCACCAGCCTTGGGAACTTCAGGCAATGTCACCAGATCAGGATTGGATAACTTGAAACCTTTTTTCTCCAACTGCTCGCCGAAATCGCCCAGATCGAAATCTTTCTTGCCTATCAGGCTACGCTCGCCATGCCCATCAAGGAACATGATATTGCGTGCTTGCGGGCGCGACAGACGTACCAGTAGATTGGTTAGATCCTGCTCTGCGATCGGCGGTAATAGATGCTCGGTCTTTTTATCGTATTCCACCACAAACTCGCCGTCGTCACGCACCCCTAGATCCTGTGCCAGTTTCGGGCTTTCTGCCGGGTTGATGAATTTGAACTGAAGATCGGGTTTGCTGCGTTGATAACGTGACACGAAATCCAATATGACCTTACGGCGATCGGTATCGGAATTGACGAATATGCTGATATTCACCGGCCCCTTCATTTGCTTCAGCACATTAAGGCTGCCTTGGGTAAGGGTATTGCGCGCGCTTTGGGTAATGTCACGCGCTACATGGAACTCATTCCCCAGATAACCCAGCAAGCCCACAAACGCTATAAACAGCACCACGAACATGCTGTTTTGCATAAACATTTGCAATTTAACTTTAAAATTTTTCTTCATGATGTATGTAGTTGGCCTTCAACCATTACCCGCGCAAACGATCCGCATCCAGACGACGTACCGTCAATGTCAGAAAGGTGAAAATGAAGAGGATAAAATAGGAAATATCGCGCGTATCCACTAAACCTCTGGAGAACGGCTCGAAATGCCGCATCAGCGAAACATGGTTAAAAAAGCTATTGGGGTCGCTGGCCAGATATTGATCAAAAGCCAGCAACGCGAACAACGCGATAAAACTGATGATGGCGGCGATGATAGGCTGCTGGGTCAAGCTCGAAACGAACACGCCGAGCGCGGCAAAGCTGGCTACCAGAAACCACAGGCCGATGACATTGGCGGCGATATAACCGAAGTCCATGTCGGTCCATAGATTCAACGAACTGATCATGGCAGCGAGAAACGCGATCACGATGGTTAGGAACCCTACCAGACCGATGAATTTCCCCAGTACGATCTCGGTCAAGGTCAGTGGCGCGCTAAATAAAAAGGTCAGCGTCTGATTCTTGCGTTCTTCGCTGATCAATCGCATCGATAATAGCGGCACTGCCACCAGCATCACAAAAGATGCCATATTGAATATATTGCTACCGACGAACTCGGTGACACCCATGCGCTGCTCAGGCCGCATCGCGCCCGACATGATATTGAAATACTGATCGATCCCTGCGAAAAAACCGAAGTGAGCGAACACCGCTTGCAATAACGCCAGAATCACCCAGCCCATAGGCGAAGAGAACATGGCTCTCAATTCTTTACCTGCAACCGTAAATATCATGTGCTTATCCTATTCTCAATGCTCTGACTCTTGCTGCGTCAACTGCACGAATACCTCTTCCAGACTGGTTTGATCCGGTGATATCTGGAACATGCCCCAATCGTTACTGACCGCAGCCTGCACCAATGCCTCCGCCGGGTCTTTGCCGGCTTCATATTGCACGCGCAATAGCTTGTCGCGCACGGGTTCCACATGGATGATGCCTTTTACCTTCATCAACTCCTTAACGTCGGGAGCGCGATGCAGGCCCAACAGCAGCTTGTTGCCATGGCGTTGTTGTTTCAGTACTTCGATGGCGCCGTTAAATACCAAACTGCCTTTATGGATGATCTGCACGTGGTCGCACACCATCTCGACTTCCGGCAGGATATGTGTAGAGAGAATGACACTATGCTCATTGCCCAATTCTTTGATCAAGGCGCGGATATCGCGTATCTGTATCGGGTCCAATCCAACGGTCGGCTCATCCAGTATCACCACCATGGGGTTATGGATAATAGCCTGAGCGATACCCACACGTTGCTGATACCCTTTGGACAGATTATCGATCAAACGACCGCTCATCTCCGTTAAGCCGCAGCGCTCTTTAGCGAGGGTCATGGCTTTTTTCACATGGGAGCGAGCCACACCATGCAGCCGCGCGGCCAATGACAACATCTCATCGACGGTGAGCTCTTTATAGAGGGGCGGTTGTTCCGGTAGATAACCTATCAAGGCTTTAGCTGCCTTGGGGTTCTCGATGATGTCTATGCCGCAGATCTTGACCGTGCCATTAGTAGGCGCCAGATTGCCGGTCAGCATTTTCATGGTGGTGGACTTGCCTGCGCCGTTAGGGCCCAGGAATCCCAAAACTTCGCTTTTATTCAAATTGAAGCTGACATCTCTCACCACGGTATTAGCCCCGTACATACGGGTCAATTCGCTGGCTTCAACAGTGATGGTAGTCATATGGATTTAACGTAAGAAAATATTAAGAAAAATATCTAAAATCGGCACCGGCTTCGTAGCTTCTTACTTGTCATCTTTGATAGGGCGCATATACTATACGAAACAATTCGACAGCGCCATTGTCCAATTTCTCATCATTCAATCCTCTATTAAAGTGACACATGAAAAATAAACTCTTGCTAGCCCCCATTTTAGTTGCATTCACCTTGGTGGCATTACCTTTGGCAGCAGGCGCAGAATCCAACAAAACCGTCGCTGCTGACAAAAACGTCGCTGCCGACCAATCATTGAGCGCGGAGTTTGTGTATAAGTTCCTGATCGGCGAAATCGCCGGTCAACGTGGCGATATCGCTTCTGCCAGCGCTATCATGTACGACTTGGCAAAATCATCGCGCGACCCTCGCTTGGCCGACCGTGCCACACGTGCGGCGTTATATGTCAAGCAGATCCCGGCAGCCTTGAAATCCGCTACTTTATGGGTAGAACTGGATCCCGACTCCGTGGAAGCACGGCAAACCTTGCTGCAATTGCTACTGGCAACGGGCAAGACCAGCGAAATGAAACCTTACCTGCAAAAATTGCTGGCAGACGATGCTACTCGCGCCAATACTTTCCTCTCCATCGCCGGACTGCTGTCACGTAGCCAGGATAAACCCGGCGTCTACAAACTGATGCAAGAGCTGGCGAAACCTTACCCTACATTGCCCGAAGCGCATTTCGCACTTGCTCATGCAGCGTGGAGCGACGGTAAAGAAGCCGTTGCTCTGGCAGAGCTGAAAATCGCAGACCAGTACCGGCCCGGGTGGGAGATAGGCGCACTGCTGCAAGGCCAGATCTTGCAGACCAATCCCGAAGAGGCGCTGAATTTTTACAGGGACTTCCTGAAATCCTACCCCAAGAGCCAGGACATACGCTTGGCATTTGCCAGAGCGTTAATCAACGAAAAACAACTCACCGAGGCTAAAGAACAATTCGACTTGATCATTCAGGCAAAACCGGATGATCCGAATATCCAAGTGACTTTAGGGCTGCTGAGCATTCAACTGGAAAATCCTGTTACTGCTGAAGCTTGTTTCAAACGCGCACTACAACTCGGTTACAAAGAAAGCGACCAACTCTATTTTTACCTCGGTCAGATCACCGAACAGACTCAGCGCGAAGAAGAAGCGCTGCAATGGTATGAGGCCGTCACCAGTGACAGTCGCTTTTACTTCGAAACCCAAATAAGAATCGCCCTTCTTCAAGGTCGCAAAGGTCAAGTGGATGAGGCGGTCAAACGCTTACAGGGCTTGCCCAATCTGAACTCGGATCAACTGGGGATTTCCATCCAGACCCAAGCCAATCTGCTGTCACAGGCGAACCGTAATCAGGAGGCCTACGACATATTGGAACAAGGCGTTGAATCGCTACCGGGCAACTCGGGCCTTATCTATGACTACGCCATGACGGCAGAGCGATTGCAGCACTATGATGTGATGGAAAGCGAGTTGCGTAAGCTCATTCTGATCAAGCCGGACTTTGCCCAAGCCTACAATGCCTTGGGATATACCTTGGCCGACCGCAACGAAAGATTGGATGAAGCACAGAAACTCATAGAAAAAGCGTTATCGCTTACGCCGGACGATCATTTCATTTTGGATAGCATGGGATGGGTGGAGTATCGCCTCGGCAAACTGGACAAGGCCGTCGACTTCATTCGTCGCGCTTATGAAGCACAATCCGATCCCGAGATCGCTGCGCACTTGGGCGAAGTGTTATGGCAACAAGGCAAGCACGATGAAGCCGTAAGCACCTGGGATGAGGCATTGCATGAATTCCCGGATAATGAAGCACTGATCAA
The DNA here is from genome assembly GCA_036561085.1 of Methylophilaceae bacterium. Lineage (GTDB taxonomy): Bacteria > Pseudomonadota > Gammaproteobacteria > Burkholderiales > Methylophilaceae > CAILHX01. The sequence continues at coordinate 7,495 of DATBPY010000231.1, forward strand.
CACTGCCAAAAAATTCAAGCAGTGAGGAAGTATTCATTGCGCTTTGTTCCAGCCATATTCGGGCTGATGTTGGCAGCGTGTAGCACGCTACCAACATCGCCGCCCGCGCCCACCCCGCCGCCTGCGCAATATCAAGCGCACTTGGCGCAAATCAACAAGATACATTTCTTTGGCATGCATGGCCGCATCGCCATCCTGACTGAAGCCAAAGGCTTTAGCGGCGGTTTGCACTGGCATCACCATGGCGATGGCGACGACCTTGATTTCTATTCACCGCTAGGAACGCAACTTGGCAAACTGACCCGCGATGCAGGCGGCGTGACTTTGACCACCAGCAATCAGAACAGCCTGCATGCTGCCGATGCAGAAAGCCTCACCCAGAAGGCATTGGGATGGAGTTTGCCAATGAATGGGCTGACTGACTGGATATTGGGCCGCCCAACCCAAGGCCCGTCTGAAGTATTGACTTGGGATAAGAATGGCAACATCACGCATATGAAACAACAAAGCTGGGATATCCAGTACAGTGATTATGCTGCTTTCGATGGCGTCTCTCTACCTAAAAAAATCATACTCAAAAACCAGAAGCTTGATCTTAAACTGGCAATAGAAACTTGGCAGACCGGTACAGACTAGCCGTGCCTGCATTCTCAGCTCCTGCCAAACTAAATCTTTTTCTGCATATCACAGGCCAGCGTGCCGACGGCTATCACCTGCTACAAACAGTATTTCAACTGCTGGACTACGGCGACAGAGTTAATATCGAACTACGTCATGATGACCGTATAGCACGTACTACCCCCATTCCCGGCGTGCCGGAAGAGCAGGACATCACTTTGCGGGCAGCGAAGTTGTTACAAGAAACAACGGATTGCAAATTAGGCGCAGACATTTCTGTAGAAAAACGTATTCCGATGGGTGGCGGCTTAGGCGGCGGTAGCTCAGACGCCGCCACTGTTCTTCTGGCGCTGAATCGCTTGTGGGAACTTAACCTACCCCGAACGACTTTGATGGAATTGGCATTGAAACTGGGTGCGGATGTACCCGTATTCATTTTCGGTCAAGCGGCGTGGGCAGAGGGAATAGGCGAACAGTTACAGGCGATTAAGCTTGAACCGGCGTATTATGCAGTGCTTACCCCATCTATCGGCATCTCAACTGCCAGTATTTTCATGAGTCAGGAATTGACAAGAAACACAATTCCACAGACAATGGCGGCCTTTTTTAAGGGCTTCGGGCATAACGATTTACAGTCTTTAGTATGCCGGATGCACCCGCAAGTAGCATCTTGCCTGGATTGGTTAAAGCAATTCGGGGATGCCAGAATGAGCGGTTCCGGTAGTAGTGTCTTTGTTGAAGTGGACAGTCTAGTAACTGCACAAAACATAGTGGACAGGAAGCCTTTGGGAACGGATGGGTTTGCTGCCGGTAGTTTGAATCAGCACCCGTTGCACCATTATACTGAGTAAGATTGTACCGATTAAACTGTTGGGGAGTCGCCAAGCTGGTTAAGGCACCGGATTTTGATTCCGGCATGCGAAGGTTCGAATCCTTCTTCCCCAGCCACTGAATAATAAAAGGCGTGTAGGGTACTACACGCTTTTTGCTTTGAAACCTACTAATTAACGAGATGGAAGGGATATGGCTTTGGCTTTCGGAGAAATCATGGTATTCACCGGCAATGCCAACCCTACTCTGGCCAAAGAAGTCGTCGGTCATCTCGGTATTGAATTAGGCAAAGCCACGGTTGGCCGTTTTAGCGATGGCGAAGTGCTGGTCGAGATTCTGGAAAATGTACGGGGCAAAGATGTATTCGTGCTGCAATCCACCTGCGCTCCCACTAACGATACGCTGATGGAAGTGCTGGTGATGGTGGATGCACTACGTCGCTCCTCTGCCGGGCGCATCACTGCGGCCATCCCTTATTTCGGTTATTCGCGGCAGGATAGACGCCCGCGCTCGGCGCGCGTCGCTATCACTGCAAAAGTGGTCGCCAACATGCTCACTTCGGTAGGTATAGACCGTGTGCTGACCATGGATCTGCATTCGGACCAGATCCAGGGATTTTTCGATATTCCGGTCGACAACATCTATGCATCATCAGTGTTGCTGACCGATGTAGTACAAAAGAACTACCAGGATCTGGTAGTGGTATCGCCTGATGTAGGCGGCGTGGTACGGGCAAGAGCGCTGGCCAAGCAGCTCAATTCCGACCTGGCGATCATCGACAAACGTCGCCCCAAGCCTAATGTGGCTAAGGTAATGAACATTATCGGTGAAGTGGCTGGCCGCACCTGCGTCATCATGGATGACATGGTGGATACCGCCAATACCCTGTGCGAAGCTGCCGCGGCTCTAAAAGAGCAAGGCGCAGTAAAAGTGGTGTCTTACTGTACGCACGCGGTGCTGTCCGGTTCGGCCATTGAGCGTGTGACGCAATCGGATCTGGATGAACTGGTCGTCACCAACACCATACCGTTACGCGACGATGCTAAAGCTTGCAAAAAGATACGCCAGCTTTCCGTGGCCGATCTGATGGCGGAAACCATACGTCGCATCAGTCATGAAGATTCTGTGAGTTCGCTATTCAGCGATGAATGAATAGGAACCTGAATAAGGATTCAACGCTTAGCGCAAGCTAAACGCGAATGTAGCAAGAAGTAAGGTTGTAATCGTTGTATTTAACCACCTGGTCGCGGGTGGATTTTTAATTATTTGGAGCAAATCATGCATATCGAAATTAACGCCAAAATGCGCGAGAACAA
>DATBPY010000232.1:0-5019 GCA_036561085.1 Methylophilaceae bacterium
CTGCGCCTACCGCAACATGAAAGGCGCGCCTCGAGGCTTCAGTTCCGGAAGAATTCGCTTCGTTGTTGCGCGGCAGGCTCAAATTTCTTCGCTTCCTCGCACCCGCAGAAGGGGATGCGACACTGTCATGGTTAACCACCCCATCACGGCAGCGGCGGGACCTGAGCGCCCGATGCGATCCACTGGTCGTAAGTCTGAAATTTCAGCCCAACCTTGTCGTAAAAGACTCTCAGGTAGCCGTCCCGACCGCGCACGACCGCCTGCGGGATAATCCTTTGCACCTCCTGCGCGATAACACCGACATAGGCTTTTTCGCCTCCATTATAAACGAAGCGATAGAAGCCAAGGCCATTATTGAGATGGCCGAGCAGAATGATCTCGTGCTTAAGCCTCAAATCGGATCGCCGTCCGCCGCCTCGGCCACCACCGCGAAAGCCACCTCGTCCACCGTGGAAACCGCCTCTGCCTCCGTGAAAGCCTCCCCTAAAGCCCCCTCTGGCGCCGTGGAAGCCGCCATAACCGCCCGGTCTAAAGCCGCGATGGCCGCCGCCATACCGCAAATTGCCCCCAGCTGGCCGGTGCGTAGGCCGTTTCCCATGTCTCGCCACAGGCCGTTTCACATGTCTCGTTGCGGGCCTCGCCGCAGGTCTCGCTGCAGGTTTCGGACGGCTGATTGGACCGCCAACTCCACCCCCGAGACCCGGCCGGCCTCCAACGCCAACTCCCGGGCCCGGTCGGCCACCAATGCCGCCACCAAGACCGGGCCGGCCACCGACCCCACCGCCGACGCTAGGGGGACGTCCGCCCGGCCTGTAGTGACCGCCGTCAGGACGCCACGGCCGGTTGCCGATGTTGATATTGCCACCGCCTCCGATTGGCATGCCAGGACGCCAGCCCGCATAAGGCGGTCTCCATGCTGGATAGCCGGGCCAAATGGGCGGGTAAAACGCTCCACTGCCCCAGTTCCAGTAAGTGCCGCGCCATGCTGTTCCGATGGCAACAGCCGCGCCAAAGGTAAGAAGCCCCGCGGCAATGCCATAATCGGGTAGCGGGTTATAGACGGCCACTGGGTCATAGGAGGGAACATAGATGACCGAAGGGTCCGTCGATTCGATAGTCACCACATCGCGGCCATCCTGCTTTTGCGTCGTGACCACCTGCTCCTTACTGGTCTTGAGGGTGCCCGCATTCTGTGCCTTCACCCGCAGCAGTTGAATGACGTTCGCGACATCCTGCGGCTGGTTTACGATCGCGTCACCCAGGCTGGTTGTCCAGTCGAGGTCGTCGCTGAGCTTCCTGACAACGTCCGGGAAGCGGAGCAAAGCTTTTACCGAGGGATCCCAGTCCTGTGCGTCGCCGCCCGTGAAATCCCGCTTAGCGACGGCCGCTTCGTTTTTGTCCAGCCAGCGCTGCGCCTGAACGATTTCCAGGGGGTAGGCTGAGGCCGGGAGCAGCTGTGCTAGCAAGGCATCCGGGTAAAGCGCAATTGGCGCCAAGAGCTTTTCAAGCTCCGCCTCGGTGAATTTTTGCGCCTGAGGCGTCGGCGCGCCCGGCTGGGGCGCTTCCGGCGCTGGAGGAGGAGGCGAAGGATCGATCGCAAACGAATATTGCGGAGCGAGCACCATCAGAAGGCAGGCCACGCCGCTAATCAGTTTCTTGACATAGATCGTCTTATTGTTGCCGCGCATTTACCCCCCAAGATCCAGTCTCGGTGCTTGGAACACTGCGAATTAGGATTTTGTGTTTCGTCTCCCTCATGCGTCCGGTATCGCAGAAAACCACGACCGATCGCTTTGTTGTTGCTCTATAGCAATCCACCCATCCACCCTGCTAGAATTCTGCCAAATAGCTTGTGATAGCATTCGCCGTATCGATTAACGGCTGCTGACTGACCGAAATGAATCCGACTCCTGGTCGATCAATATCCTGGATCAGCAAGATGACTGAAGCAACCAAAATGCTCATGATATAAACGGGCAATCTCCAATGTCGACCTTCAGTTCCGCTACTGTAGCCTGCGAAGCCGATTGCGACAAAGGCAATACCGTAAAGGGCGAGAAAAACGATGTTGGGCACACGATTTATGTAGGCGGTGAGACGCTTTTGTTGATCATCGAACATTTCATTCAAGGCCTGGATATAAAGACCAGTGGGCACCATGCCGCTCTCTTTCGCCATAACCAGCTTAGCCTGCAACCAAAGCGCATCTTGAATCTGGTTCGAGCGCGTGATCGCGGTGCTCATTTCGGAGGGTGACGGCACCCGCTGGGTTATGCTCAACCTAATCCCGACATATTCACTGAAAAGTTTCAGACTCTCAACACTGTGAGGCGCCGGCAGCAATCGGGCGCGCAAAGCGGCAGTTCCTATTGCATTCGATTCATTTAACACTGCGACGCGTCGCTCGTCGAAACGCGTGAGACCCATAGAAAAGGTGAAGCTGATCATCAGCGCGAGAAGGCCAAGAATTGCGGCTTCCAATGTTGTGACATTCGCTTCTTCTGAGGCGCGCCAACCAAATGCGTGACCGACTTCGCTTGCAATCAAAAGCACAATGATGCTCGTAACGAAAATAGCTGCGAGCGAAGAGTTTCCCAATTCGATCATGACTGTAATGCCCTAACCGGGCGTGCGGCAGAGACGGCTGAAGATAACGGCCACAACGGCGCCCGCGGTCGGCGCCAGGAAGAGAACCAAAGCTGTTCAAGATAGGCTTTTTGGGTTGGGAAGGCGATGGCAGACTCAGGTATTGTCCTTTAAATTACTGGCTGGAAGTGAGCCAGGACGAGCAGGTGAGGCCTGAATCTCGAATTGAGGAAGGCCGCAAAATATGGAAACTGTCCGAAATGGATCTCATATCTTATGCGCGTTGGTTCTTATGCGCGTTGGTACGGCGCCTGGAACGAAATGTTTCAGGCTACTGAGGGCGCGTCTGAATATCATCACCCACCTCCTGAGCCAAATCCCATATCAGGAATTCCGCGCGTGAAGATCGAACTCCCGAAACGGAAAAAAAGACGAGGATTCCGTCGAGCCTAACTATCAACTCAAGCTTATCCCTGAGTTATTTTAGAGGAGATTGGCTAGGCAAAAGGGCAGGCTCCATTCAAGTTTATGTTGCAAACTCAGGCAATTTTATGCGCTCAAACACAGCACGATACAGCTTCCCGTTAATCTTGATCCATTGGTCATTGGCTTTGACGCTCTCAATTTCGCTTGGTCTCGGATGGTCTTTACAGTACGCGCCGAAGCTAAGCAGTCAAATGCACACCTTTTTATTAAACCTACATGTGTCATGCGGTATTACCATTGCAATTCTTATCTTTATCCAATTTTTCCTGCGGATCATAGTCAAGCCACCATCCTATCCTAATGAATTTCCCGGATGGCAGAAAATATTGGGCCGCACATTTTATATTTTAATTTACGTATCCGTCGTCTTGATGCTTACCAGTGGATATCTTCAGGCTATTTTCAACGGAACTGCGGTCCAATTTTGGGGCACGCCTCTTCCCAGCTGGGGCGCGGAGGACCTGCCGACGGCCGAGTTTTTTGGGTCGGTACACCAGGCTTTGGCTTTTGTATTGGTGGGCTTAATTTTTGCTCATATTGGTGTTGTTGGTCTCAATGTGTCCAAACATCCTGAAATTGCGTCCCGAATGCTGCTCTTAGGCGCGCAAGAACCAGGGGAACAAGGATCCCCAATTGGGTCTAAAATTGCTCAAAACTTAGCAAAAAATCTGCGCCTCTGTGGCTGGATCGCTTTCTGGCTACAGTTGGTGCTTGCCCTCATTTGTGGGGTATTATTGGAATTTGCTACCTCGGGGCGTGCCTTCAGTCCTGCTACAGCCGGAGGGTTCGGCGATGCTATTTATTGGGGTGTCGTTGGATTCTTGCTTTTGTGGCTCGCCATCCCGTTGGCATTTTATTATACGCGCGCCGCCCGCAAAATCCTCGGGAGACCAGATTATTATTTAAATAAAGTAGGTGTGACGTCCTTTTGGTTTCTGGTAGCGGGCCTGTTCATAGGCCTTCTTGGAGTATTTACAGCCTTCATTGGGGTCGCTTTGAGTATATCGTTACTAATAGCAAAGACCGTATCGCAACCGCCAGGGATAGCGATTACAGACCCATCCAAAATCGTTAGAGCTCTTGACGTGTTTATACTGATTGTGAATTTTAATTTGCTCGTGGCGCATTTTATTGGCGTGTGTACAGCCCTATGGTTGGTTATCAGGGTACCGAGTGCGCGCCTTAAATATATATCAACATCGAGGTAATTGATGTTACGAGCGCGCCTTCTGAGGCCATCCACCAAACCCACAACACCTTAAAGACCGCATCATAATCAGTCACTATGAAACGACGAATTTCGTTGCTGAACATCGACGCGATTTTGATCTCACGAATAGTGAAGTAAGCGAGTTTTGCCCTTGCCAGCGCTGGTTTGGGAACTCTGCTCTGGTGGAGCGTGCCTGGAACAAAGCCTCAAGCTGCGAGTTAATGTGATCAGGCTTTTCGGAACTCCTCATTGAGGACGATGGAATGGCCTTACTGGAGGTGTGTTATGAATATTAAGGGAATCTCGATAGTATCCGGAACGGCATTCCTCGCACTCACCGCGATCGCGTCAGCGGGTCCCATGAGCGTGACGAGCTCGGAAATTATAACACCCCCAACACAGATCGAGCAGGTGTACTATCGCCACCACTATAGGCACTATGGCTGGCGCCGTGGGTACCACTACGGCTGGCGCCATGGCTATTATAGGCACTACGGCTGGCACCGCTGGCACAGGCCCTACTATGGTTATGGTTATGGTTACCCATATAATAATGGCTATGGATATGGAACCGGATTAGCGGCCCTCGCGACCGCGCCTCTGATGACCGGCCGAAGCGTGGCGGCCTCCGGAGATTATTGCGCGACTCCCGCGAAGACGTGCTTGCTCTACCATTCATCGTGGGTCGGAAACGGCTGTTCCTGCAAGGTCTACGATGGTTACGCCCGGGGAACGGT
>DATBPY010000233.1:0-8217 GCA_036561085.1 Methylophilaceae bacterium
AGCCATTCCTGCGTCTCTTGAGGGTCAATATCGTGGGTAGCCGGGGTATCCGCCATCTGGTGCTCTCCTGAGGTTATTCTGCATCCGCCTGATAAAGCGCTGTTGCTATAAACTAACGTACATTAGGCGGACTGATTGATAGAGATGAAAAAGTAGTGCTGGAAAGTGCTATTTTCGCTTTATTGAGAGTTCCGGTCAAGGTTAAACTAGGTTTGGAAGGCCATCGATGAGCATAAAAATTATTTATAATCAGAGTCATATATCATATATACAAGCTGAAAAAGCGACTCATAGCTTATACATATTACCCACGTCAAAACTGAAAGACTTGCCGCTGACCGAAGTGTTTGAGGCGCGTATGAAACGCCGCAAACTGAAATACGAAGACTTGGCTAAAACCCCGCTGAGCGCCGATCTGCCGCATGGCGGCCTGGCGACGTGGGTAGTACTGGATGATAAGAAATCGGTATTCGAGCGCCACACGGCTTTGCGTAAAGCGTTACAACCTTTGCTGGACGAGTATCCCGATACGCTCACTATCGCGCTGTGCGGCAAACAACAGCTAGAGCACGCTGAAATGGCGGTTTATGCGGCATTAGTGAATAGTGCGGAGCTGCCGACGCGCAAGAAAAAAAGTGAGTACAGACCCCTAAAAACTATTTCCGTGTTCGGTGCAAAGATCGACGATGCTTCTATCCGTGCCGTGGCTCAGGGCAATACACTGACGCGCAGTCTCACTATGTTGCCACCCAATGACCTGACCCCCGGCATCTATCGAGAGAAATTAAAAGAACTGGCGGCAGAGCATGGCTGGCAGCATGAAGAGTTCGACATGAAGCAGTTGCGTAAAATGGGAGCAGGGGCTTTCGTGGCAGTCGCACAAGGCTCGGACCCGCTAGATGCGGCCATCGTGCATCTGACCTATACGCCGAAAAAACATAAGAAACATATCGCGCTAGTCGGCAAGGGCATCTGCTTCGATACCGGCGGCCATAACCTGAAGCCCGCGCGTTACATGAATGGTATGCATGAAGACATGAATGGCTCAGCGGTAGCGTTAGGTACGCTGTTGGCAGCCACCCAAGCCAAATTGCCGGTGAAGATAGATTGCTGGCTGGCAATCGCTCAAAACCACATCAGCGCCAAAGCATATAAGCAGAATGACGTGATCAAGGCACTCAACGGCACCACTATCGAGATCGTGCACACGGATGCCGAAGGCCGCATGGTGCTGGCCGATACCCTGACACTGGCTTCGCGCCAGAAACCGGATTTTATGATGGATTTCGCCACGCTTACCGGTAGCATGGCGGTGGCACTGGGAGATCGCTATAGCGGTATTCTGGGCAATGATCCCGAGCTGTTATGCAAAGCAGTGGGCATCGGCAGTGCAGTGGGCGAGCGCGTATGTGCTTTCCCGTTCGATGCAGATTATGAAGCCGACTTGGACAGCAATATCGCGGACATCAAGCAATGCACGCTGGATTCCGAAGGCGACCACATCCTTGCCGCGCGTTTCCTGGCAAAATTCATCGTGGGCGACGTGCCATGGTTGCATATGGACCTGTCTTCCAGCAACCGCAAAGGCGGCCTGGGCGCAGTGGCCAGCGATGTCACAGGATTCGGGGTGGCGTTCAGCGTGCAGCTGATAAAAGCGTTTGTATCAGAGGCTGACTAACACTAACTTTGAGATATATATGCAACTGACATTCTGTGGTGCTGCGGGTGAAGTGACGGGCTCCTGTTATCTTGTAGATACCGGTACCGTGCGTTTTTTGGTGGACTGTGGAATGTTTCAGGGTGGGCGCAGTGCTGACTTGAAGAATCAGCAGTTCCCATCGTTTGATGCGCACACCATAGATTTTGTATTACTGACCCACGCGCATATTGATCACTCCGGGATGTTACCCAGACTGTCGGCGATGGGGTTTACGGGCAAAATCCATACCACCCAGGCCACCATAGATCTTCTGGATGTCATGTTGCGCGACAGCGCACATATCCAGGCCAAGGAAGCGGAATGGGCGGAGCAACATCCACGCAGGCGTGGGCACGCACTGGTGCAGCCGCTATACCAAATGGCCGATGTGGAAATGGTGATGCAACAGCTGCAGGTTGTTTCTTATGATGCAGACACTCACCCCCATCCTGAAGTCAAATGTAGATTCAGCGATGCCGGGCATATACTGGGGTCGGCTGTCATCGAAGTCTGGGTAGGAGGAAAGAAAATCGTATTCTCCGGTGATATCGGTCAACCTCAGCGTCTTATTCTGCGCGACCCGGTGCCGGTGTATGAAGCCGATGTGCTACTGGTCGAGTCTACCTATGGCAATCGCCTGCATAAAAATCTGGAAGTTACTTTGGGCGAATTGGTCGAAGTGGTGCAGCAAACACTAGACCGACAAGGCAACGTTATCATGCCGGCCTTTACCGTAGGGCGCACCCAGGAAATATTGTATTTGCTGATAGCCCTGACGCGTCAGCGCCGACTAAAAAATCTCAAAGTATATGTTGATTCTCCCATGGCTTTGGCAGCAACCGAGATCACTATGCGCCATATCGAGCTTTTTAATCTGCAAGCACGCGAGATGCTGGCATGGGGCGAAGAGCGCAGCCAGGAACTGCCTGAGATCCACTTTGTGCAATCCACCGATGAATCGATCGCGCTTAATCATATTCATAGTGGCGCTATTATCATTTCTGCCAGTGGCATGTGCGATGCCGGACGCATTAAACATCATCTGCGGCACAATCTGAGTCGGCCAGAATGCAGTGTCATCATCACTGGGTTTCAGGCAGAAGGCACTTTGGGCAGGCGATTGGTGGATGGTGCCAAAAGAGTTACTATTTTTGGTGAGGAAATGCCAGTCCGCGCCAGTATCCATACAATAGGTGGGCTTTCTGCTCATGCTGATCAGGCAGGACTATTGCACTGGTTGGGACATTTCAAACAAGCGCCGCAGCATACATATGTGGTGCATGGCGAATTCATAGCTGCACAGGCGTTCTGTGGGCTGGTGCAACAACGTCTAGGCTGGAATGCAAGTGTTGCTAACGAGAATGAAACAGTCAAGATCGAGTCTTGATAGCATGGCAGAAAGCGACAATTTCTATAAAAATCTCCCTGCATTATCGTCCTTTGCCGAGGCCACCGATAGTGATATGCATGCCCAGGTACCGGACGACTGGTGGATAGTGATTGCCGACGTCATCGGTTCCACCAAAGCCATAGAAGCCGGCGCTTACAAAAGCGTGAATACTGTAGGGGTGGCCTGTATCGCAGCGGTGGTGAATGTGGATCGCAGTATTTCATTACCGTTCGTATTCGGCGGCGATGGTGCGACTTTCGTCATACCGGATTGTATGCGCGGACGGGTGATGATGGCCTTGCGCCAAGCGCAGCAATTGGCAAGGGTAAGTTTCGGTTTGGGTTTGCGCGTCGGCCTGATGCGCGTGGGAGACCTGACCGGGGCGGGCTACTGGGTAAAGCTTGCCAAGGTGCAGCTCTCCGACTTTATGACGCAGCCGACTTTTTCAGGGCGCGGCTGGGAGGAAGCGGAAAGGCTGGTGAAGACTCCCGATGCTGCCGGTGTAGTGCGTGTTGAAGAAGATAACGGCGAGGCTGACGGTAGTTTTGAAGGGTTCGAATGCCGTTGGCGAGGTGTCCCCAGTTTTAACGGGCATAAGTTATCTTTACTGGTTGCCGCAGTTAGCCGGGATGCTGCCGAAAATCTCGCTACCTATCATCAGGTTCTCGGCCAGATCCAAACCATCTATGGCGACGTCTCCAGCTATCATCCTTTGCAGGCCGATAAAATGCAATTGGCATTCGACCCCAGTTTACTCAGTCATGAATGGCGGGTACGCACACTCGGGTTGGCAGCAGCCAAGCGCATAGGCTACTTCTTTAAGATGTTATTGACGAATGCAGCGGGCCGCTATTTGTTTTCGCGTAACTTGGATACCAAGGCGGTGAAATGGAGTGGCTACCGGCAGGAACTGGTGGAGAATTCCGATTTTCGCAAGTTCGACGGCATGTTGCGCATGGTGATGGATGGCAGTGAAGAACAAAGTACGCGTTTGCAGGCGTATTTGGAACAGCAGTACCGGAAAAATGCCCTGGTGTATGGCATGCACAAGTCACGCGAGGCACTGGTGACCTGCATCGTGCAATCCTATAACGGCAACCATCTGCACTTTGTCGATGGTAGCGACGGTGGTTATGCATTGGCTGCGCGCGAGTTGAAGCAGCGCCTCAAACAACTCAGGGCCGCTTAACTACCGCTTGCAGTCCACACACTTGCCTTTAACGGTGGCAAAACCTTTGACTGAGTCCAGACCTTTGGCATTGGTAAAGATCGCGCCATCTACGCTGGCATCTGTCAGGTCGGCGCCGGTCAAGTCCGCGCCGGTCAGATCGGCCTGGCTCAGGTCGGCACGATGCAGATTAGTATTGCTCAAGTTGGCACCTTGCAGATTACCGAAACTGAAATTGGCGATGTTGAGATCGGCGCCGGAAAAATTGGTGTGAGCGAAATTCCCGCTTACCGAATCGAACTTCATCTGCCCCATAGGCTGGTTGCCGACATCCAGGCCGAAACGGCCTTTTGTGACATTGGCATCGCTCATGTTCACATCACCCAGCGTACCTATCATGCGCGCATTAGTGAGGTTGGCACCCTTGAAATTGGTCTTGCTGAAAATGGCCTGAAAGATAATGGCATCGGTCAGGTTCGCACCACTCAAGTTAGTCCCTTCCAGGCGAGCCAGGTTCAGGTAAGCCCCCTGCATATTGGCACCGCTCATATCGGCACCGCGCAGGTAGGCACCGAAGAAACTGGTATTCACCATTTTGCAGTGAGATAGCTTCAGGTTATCGAATTGCAGATAGCCCGCATCTTTATTGCTCAAGTCGCAGCTGGCGCTGTTGATCTGCGCCATGGCCTGCTCCTGGGTGATCTTCTCGCGTGTGGTTTCCTGCGATTTGTTGTAGGTCGCGGTCGCTTTCATCACGATCTCCGACTTGTCGGGAGCGTTGTCGAATGCCATTTTCGATGCTGCAGTGCTAAAACAGTACTGCTTTCCTTCGAACATGGAGTTATTCGAACAATCGCTTTTGACTACCATGCCTGCCGCCAGGCTATTGGTACAGTTGCCGCCCAGTTCTGCTGCCATGGCCATGTTGGCAATAACCAAGAACGTAAATGCCACAAATAAATTAATAAATTTCATATGGTTACCCCTTACCTAGTGGATGAGCGATTTTTCAGAACGGGTGACACTTTAGCACATGCCGAATTGAGTGCGCGCCATACTCATTCGATCGCGTTTTTCATTTTTGTAGCAGTAAGACCTATAGCTGCAAATAAAGTTTTGCAAACCCGGTCAACAGATTATTTCTTGCGCCGTTGAAGCTTCAATGGCGATGATTTAAATAGTTATGCCCAAAAGGCACGCCCCAAAAGAACCGCTGGCGATCCCGGCGGTTTTGTTTTTGCGGCGGAGCGATTAAAAGCGCAGAATCGCTAACTTTCAGAAATGCGAGAATCATTAAATGGTGCAATGGGACATTCTGCTGCGGAGCCGCTCCGCCCCTGCTCTGCAGGGCTCCAGGTTGCTTGCATATGCCAAAAGTACTGCTAAGTTCGATGGGGATGTCGATGCCTGGTTGTGCAGTATGTTTGGGGTCATGCCACAGCAGTCCGCTCCCTTTAGCGCCTTGGGCGATGGTCTGAATGCCGCGCAAGGTTACTGGCTGCATGCGGACCCGGTACATCTGGCGCTGATGCGCGACTTCTTCGTATTGCACGGCACGCCGCATGATTTGACCCCCGAACATGCCCAGCAGATGGTCGCAACGCTTAACCAGCATTTCTCCGGAGATGGCATGCAGTGGTATGCCCCGCATCCTGAACGCTGGTACTTGCGTTTGAATAACCCTCTGGAAATAATCACTATCAGCAAGGATGCCGCTACCGGTACCAAGATTAGCAAGGATATGAATTCGGCACCTTTCGCGGCTATGCTCAATGAGATACAGATGCTATTGCATCAGCATGCAACTAATATTGAGCGAGAAGAGGCAGGGCTGTTGCCGGTGAATAGTGTTTGGTTATGGGGCGGCGGAATCCATGCGGCATCATCTATGCAGCCTTATGCAGTAGTGATGGCGGATGATCTGTTAGCGAAAGGGTTGGCTGGCGAACGTTGCCAGGCTGTGCCCGATTCTGCCGAGCATCTGCCGCAACAGGATACTGGTTTGGTAGTGCTGGAAGATATGGATGCGTTACAGTTTGAACAAAAATGGGCAGCACCGCTATTGTCGATGCTGAAAAACAACAAGGTGCAAAAACTGGTTTTGCACCTTGAGCAAGAACAGGCTGTGGCTAGCTTCGAATTACAGCGCCAGGATTTATGGAAGTTCTGGCGGCCATGGCTGAATTAAGTTCACGCCGCTAAAGCTGTTTCCATGAATTCCTTGATGTCGGCATCATCGAAACCTAGATGGTCGCCCAAGGTCAATCCATAACCTTCTGACGTGAAACCTTCCGGCACTTTTTCGGGATCGATCACATATTCTGCCAGTCGCGATACGGCGATCAATGCCGATGCTGCAGCCGTGAGTTGATAATCGTCATCGAATACCTTGGCTTCATGGTGATGAGTGATGGCTTCGCATATCTCATCCGCCAGCTCCCAACTTTTTGCCATCATGTGTCCGACAATGGCATGGCTGGTGGTGTGTCTTTCCGTCTCTATCTCGGTGAATTTGAAAGTGTCGCTCGCCATTGCCAGCGCCAAGGTATCGGCATAGCCGGGCAGGCGTTGCATCATCAGCGGAATGCCGCAGTTCTGGAACAGGCCGAAAATATAAGCAGTCTCGCGGGGCACGCCGGGCAAACGGCTAGCAATGACCATGGATACGTTCGCGACCAGTTCCGCATGGCTCCAAAAAGCTTCCAGTCCATCTACCTGCCCGTAAGCGCTTTTCAGCGACAGGCCGGTGACCAGGCTTTTTACATTGTTCACACCCAGGATGATGGCGGCTTGCTGGGGCGACTCGACTTTGCGTTTCACACCGTAGTAAGAAGAGTTAACCAGTTTGAGCATGGATACCGACAGCGCGACATCTTTCGCGATCAAATGGCCGATCTTCTGGATATCCGGGCTTTCCAAACGACTTTCTATCATTAGCTCGGCCAGTACTTCCGGGCGAGGTGGGATCTTGATGCCAGCAATGATCTTATCTGTGGCTTCTTCTAATGTGGTGTCGTTCATACTTTCTCCTCGAAATGGTTTGCTGCGTGTTTTTAAACAGATTGTAGTTTTAAGTAAATCATAAGCGCATTCACAGTAAAATCCAACAATTTCCAACAGCGTAGCCATATGCCAACTATTACATCTCGTTCTTATGTAGCCGAAACTGCCGCAGCTTTAACGGACGAAGGTCTGCATCCCATCCTGGCACGCATTTACGCAGCTCGGGGTGTTACAGAAGCGGAGCAGTTGCAGGCGAAATTATCGAGGCTGATCGCACCTGAAAGATTGTTGAACATCGGTGCCATGGCTAACTATCTGGCGGACGCTATCATACAACGCAAACGCTTGTTGATCGTGGCGGATTACGATGCCGACGGTGCCACGGCCTGTGCCGTCGGCGTTACCGCGCTCAGGCGTTTCGGCGCCATCGTGGATTATCTGGTGCCCAATCGTTTCGAGCATGGTTACGGCTTGACTCCGGAGATCGTGCGTCTGGCAGCGGAGCGCAAGCCCGACTTTATTATCACCGTAGATAACGGCATCGCCAGTATTGCGGGGGTGGCGGAAGCGAATAAGCTGGGAATATCGGTACTGGTGACCGACCATCACTTGCCAGGGGATGTTTTGCCCGAGGCCGCATGTATCGTTAATCCGAATGCAGGCGGGTGTGCATTCCCCAGCAAACACTTGGCCGGCGTAGGCGTCATCTTTTATGTGATGCTGGCGCTACGTAGCGAACTCAGAGCGCGAGGTATGTTTGCGGAAGGCGCAGAACCGAATCTGGCGGAATTGCTGGATATCGTGGCCCTAGGTACGGTGGCTGATGTGGTGAAGCTGGACGAAAATAACCGCATCCTGGTGGAACAAGGCCTGAATCGTATCCGCGCAGGCAAGGCCTGCCCCGGCATCAATGCCTTACTGCGCGTGGCATCGCGCGATCCTAAAAAAGTCACCACC
>DATBPY010000234.1:0-1971 GCA_036561085.1 Methylophilaceae bacterium
TGCAACTGCCGAAAATTAGGCAAGATTTTAATCCCCTCTCCCCTGGTGGGAGAGGGTTAGGGTGAGGGGGTAAACCCCGTTAGGAGATAATAAATTGGCTATTAAAATAGATAAAAAGATCACCAGCTACAACGTCGTCAGTGAAGACGACAAAGCAGCACAAGCCGCCGCCGCAGAGGCGCAGACCAATATCGTGCAACTGGGCGAGCCGCTCAGCCGCCCGGAAAAACTGGTGGGTAATACCTACAAGGTCAAGACTCCGGTCACCGAACATGCACTGTACATCACCATCAACGACGTGGTGGTAGGCGAAGGCACGGCACAGGAACATCGTCGGCCGTTCGAGATATTCATCAACTCCAAGAACATGGAACACTTCCAGTGGATCGTTGCGCTCACTCGTGTGATGTCGGCCGTGTTCCGCAAAGGCGGCGATGTCACCTTCCTGGTTGAAGAGCTACGTTCCGTGTTCGACCCCAGCGGCGGTTACTTCAAAAAGGGCGGCAAATACATCCCTAGCCTAGTGGCTGAGATCGGCGAAGTCGTAGAACAGCACTTGTTGGAAATCGGCATGTTAAGCAAATCGATACCCGATGAACATCAGCAAAAGCTCATCGCCGAGAAACGTGCCGAGTATATGGAAAAACACACCAATGAGCCCAAGAATGATGAGGGTTTTCCACCAGGTGCTCAGTTATGCGCAAAATGCAGCACTAAAGCCGCCATCATCATGGATGGTTGTCTGACATGCTTGAATTGCGGCGAAAGTAAGTGCGGTTAAGAAAAAAGCCAGCTAAGCTGGCTTTTTTTGAAGTCAATTTCATAAAATGTTTTTACACATTTTTTATATTTCCTCCTCTACTTTTTAGAAAATCTTGTAACGCCCACGCCTAGCATTGCATGGTCATTTTCATGCAAGGAGGCAGTACATGGACGTTATCTTTCTCGCCGGCATTTTTCTGTTCTTCATGCTGCTGGTCGCCCTGAGTTACGGCTGCGCAAAGCTGGGGGGCAAACCATGAGCGGGCTCACTCTAATCAGCAGCATCGTCGCCGTGGCATTGCTGGCCTACCTGGTCGCGGCCTTGCTTTATCCGGAGGACTTCTCATGACTAACCATGCCTGGATTCTGCTCGCAGTTTATTTCCTGATCCTGCTATTGCTCGCCAAACCGTTCGGCATCTACATCACGCACGTGATGGACGGTAAGTTGAGATTCGCCCGCGGCATAGAAAACACTCTGTTCCGTTTGAGCGGAATTAAGCCGACACAGGAGATGGGCTGGCTCAACTATGCGCTGGCAATACTATTGTTCAATTTATTAGGCGTACTCGCCGTGTATGCGCTGCAACGCCTGCAACTGTGGCTGCCGCTCAACCCCCAGCAGATGGGCAACGTGACATCTGATTCATCGTTCAACACCGCCATCAGCTTCGTCACCAATACCAACTGGCAGGGTTATTCCGGCGAATCCACCATGAGTTATTTGACGCAGATGTTGGGGCTCACGGTGCAGAACTTCTTCTCCGCCGCTACCGGTATTGTGGTGGTGATCGCGATGATACGCGGCTTCCTGCGCCATACGACTGCCACCATAGGGAATGCATGGGTAGACCTGACGCGCTGCACGCTCTATATCCTGCTGCCGCTTTCCATCGTGTTCGCAGTGTTCCTGTCCAGCCAGGGGGTGATACAGAATTTCGATGCCTACAAGAACGTGACTACGGTGGAGGCGACCAAATATGACAACCCGAAACTGGATGCCGCCGATCAACCGCTCAAAGATGCTAAAGGCAATGCGCTGACTGCACCCGCCAGTACGCAGACGCAGACCCTGCCCATGGGCCCGGTGGCGTCGCAAGAAGCGATCAAGATGATAGGTACCAACGGCGGCGGGTTCTTCAACGCCAACTCGGCGCACCCGTATGAGAACCCCAATCCGCTGACTAATTTCCTGCAGATGCTATCCATT
>DATBPY010000235.1:0-9838 GCA_036561085.1 Methylophilaceae bacterium
TTGTTCGGCTGGAGTGAAGAAGAGTTCGAGCGTAATACCAGCGGCAGTGCCATCAAGCGTATCGGTCATGAGCGCTGGCTGCGTAATATCGCCGTGGCGTTAGGTAATGCACCCGGCAGCGATGAAACCATTAACGCCTTACAACAACGTGCTGACCACCCTTCACCCCTTGTAAGAGAGCATGTGGCCTGGGCATTGGCTATTCATTGTTCGGACTGATGGGCTGGTGGTTTGCTACCGGCGGCCATGCCTGCTTGCCCAGGATCACTACGCGATCGCCTTTGTATAACTGCATATAATCATAGTGCAGGCCATCAAGAGCGACGTCGGAGTTGAAGTAGGTCACCACCTTGCCGTTAGGGTGGGCAGTGAACCATTTACCCATATCGCCGGCAGCGACCTCCTCCGGCTCTTTGCGCAAACGTCCCAGGAATTGATACTGCCCGGCATATTTACCGACATGGGCGATGGGAACACCTGCGTCTTCCAGCGTTTTAAGCTGTTGTGCGATCGGGCGCAGGTCATAGGCCAGGCCGGAGCCGTGCATGATGATGGAATACACCACGATCACCACTACCGCAGCACTGAATAACGACATCTTCCATACTTCGCCTGCCAGTTGTGCGCTAGGCGTCAGTAATAACAATGCGCACGCGATCAAGGCTACGCCGTTCCACATCGATACATTGCTGATCCACGGTGCCAGATGATGCATTTGCGCATAAAAAGGCAGGTAGATGACGAGCGCCCCCAGTGCAAGCGTGATCGCAGCTGCCACCAACTTGTCCGAGGTGCTGATGGAAACCGATTGCAGGCCGCGCGCCAGCAATAATGCGAACGCCGGAAACAGAGGCAACAGGTAATGCATCTGTTTACCGCTGACCAGGCTGAATGCGATGAATACGGGTACTAAAGTCGCCAGGCAAAAGCGCGTGCCGAAATCGGGATTGAATACGGTTTCCTTCAATCCGCGCCAAGCGCCCAGCCAGAACAACCACGGGAAAAGCATGACGGGCAGCAACGGCAGGTACCACCAGATAGCCCGGCGGTGGGCAAAGGAATTGACCATGCGGTCTGCAGTCTGTCCCCAGAAAATAGCGTGGCTGTAGACCGGCCCGCCGTGTATGGCTGCGGGGATCGCCCATAGCAAGGCGACGATCGCGCCTATCAGTATCGACAGCACTATGCCGCCATACCAGCCGCGCCATTTGAAAGTCAGCCCTTTGCCCCACCAGGGCGCCAGTAGCGCCAGCGGCAGCAATTGCAGCAGTATGGTCGGGCCTTTGGCCAACAGGCCGCCGCCTATGGCCAGCCCCAGTATCAACCAGCCTTTGGCTGATCTATCCTGGCTGGCGATCAGTATGCCCAGCATGCCGAGCACGGTGAATAAGGCCACCATCATGTCGAACATGGTGGCGGTAGTGAATACCGTCCACAAACCGCAACCTATCAGTATCACCGGCGCGAGTTGCGCGATCTGATGCTGCCTGGGCCATAGCCGCTTGGCAATTGCTGCGGTAAGAAAAAGACTGGCTAATGCGAAAAATGAAGGCACCAACCGCGGCCACCAGTCGTTTACGCCGAATACTGCCCACCCTGCATCCATCAGCCAGAACAGCAACGGCGGTTTATGGCTGTAAGGGATGTTATTCAGGTACGGAACCAGGAAGTCGCCGCGCAGCCACATATTCCAGGCCACGGTGACGTAGCGGGTCTCATCTATAGGCACATAGGAGCGGGAAAATAGCGAAATGACGACCAGCAATGACCACAGAGCAAGCAGGCCTATAGATTGCCGCTTCATGACGACGACTCCATTTCCGAACGGGCTTGATGCGCGCGATAAACCAGCATCAGGTTCCGTGTATAGACGATAGTGCCGGGCAGTTGGCCGATGATGATGACCGGATCGGCACGATAAAAGCCGTAAGCAAGCACTGTCAGGCCGCCCAGCAGGCTGAAATACCAGAAGCTTACGGGAATCACGCTTTTGCCTAGACGTTCGCTATGCACCCATTGCACGATGAAGCGCATCATGAATAGCGTCTGTCCGGCCAGGCCTATACCTAGCCACAGCATGTCCACGGGGCTCATGCCTTTGAGATAGACATGCAGGTGACTCAACAAATGGGTAAGGAAATTACCGTGTATATCCATTATTACTTTTCCACAATGACTGGTTTCTTGGCGCGGCGTTGCAGCCAGGCCACGCCGAACAGGTCCACTATACCTACCAACAGGCGATCTAGCGTGCCGTAGTTGGAAACACCGCGTTCGCGAGGCCGGTGGTTGACGGCCACCGATACCACCTGTCCGCCGCTGCGGATCACCAGCGCAGGCAGAAAGCGATGCATGTGGTCGAAATAAGGCAGATCGAGAAAGGTATCGCGGCGGATCAGTTTCAGGCCGCAGCCGGTATCCGGCGTGTGGTCGCCCAGCATGGCGGAGCGCACGGTATTGGCGATGACTGAAGAAATGCGTTTTATCCAGATATCGCGGCGTGCATGACGGCGGTTGCCGCCTACCAGGGCAACACCCTCTTCCACTGCCGCGATCAGCTTGGGGATGTCTGCCGGATCGTTCTGGCCGTCGCCGTCCAGCGTGGCGATCCAATCGCCCTGCGCCGCTTTCACGCCGCTACGCACGGCAGTACTTTGGCCGCAGCTATTTTGATGGTGAATAACAGTTAATTGGGGGCAGCTTTGGGCGATCTCGGCAAGGCGTTGCGGAGTAGCATCCGTGCTGCCGTCGTTCACGTAAACGATCTCATACTTGACGACATCATCAAGCGCGGCGCGGATCTCGGAAATCAGTGGGGCGATATTGTCTTGCTCGTTACGAACCGGAACAACAACGGAAAGCAGGCGAATTTGCATGGCAGGTGTTAGAGGTATGGGCTAGCGATGTAATCTATAGATTCGCCGCATTATAGCTGAATTGACAGCATTTTTGCCGCTATAACATGGTACGCACTGCAATCATTCTGTCATCTATCGCGGTTAGTTTAGCTGCTCGTTATGCAAGGGCATTTATCGCTCCGTTGCATTAAATCCGCTGTATAAAATCTATTATATTCATCGGGGTGGTAGAATCGTGGCCATAAAAGCAACAAAAACCATAATAATTATGAACCTGGGAGCGTTAATGGAGTGCCTCAACCCTATCATCGTCGGCACGGTTTTTTTTTTGGCTTTTTATGTCATGCCATGGCCGACGATACGCCCAACTGGAATGAACAGACCCTGACCGGTGATTGGGGCGGAGCCCGTGATTCTCTTTATCATCAAGGCATAGAGTTCGGCCTCACCCATAATGGCGATCTGTTGTCCGATGTTGCGGGCGGCCTCAAACGCGGTAGCGAATGGGAAGGCAACACCGAAGTGCGCGTCTCTTTCGACCTGGATGAGATGTGGGGGCTGGATGAAACCACGGCCTATCTGTATTACCACAGCAACCTGGGGGCTAAATTCAATCGTTATTATGTCGGTAGCTATGGCGGTGTGGATAATAACGAGGTCGCCGAGAATACCGCACAATTCTTTCATGCCTGGATACAAAAAAACTTCTTCAAAGGCGGCCTTTCCTTAAAAGCCGGCCTTTACCCTATAGATTCAGAGTTCTATGTGACAGATACTTCCGGTGTATTTCTGCAACCGCCCTACGGTATGGCGAACGACTTTGCACAGGCCGGCAAGAACGGCCCTCCTGTCTTTCCTTACGGTACGCCTACGGTCAGGGTCAAGCTGACCAGCCCGGATAAGGACTTTTATGCCATGGGCGCGCTCACTAATGGCATGCCGGGCAACCTCAATAGCCATAACGGTACGCAGATCATCATTGACGGCAGCCTGAAAGTACTGGAGCTTGGCTATACCCCGCAATCTGTTGAACCCGAGAGTGACAGTAAAGTGCAAGAGGCGGCCGAAAGTTTTAATAAAACAGCGATCGGTTTCTGGCGCTTCAGTTCCCGTTTTAATGATTTAACAGATGTAGACGCCACGGGTAACCCGGTGCGTCGCAACAGCCAGGGCGCTTACTTTCTCAGTGAGCGCAGCCTTTATACGGAGCCCGGTCACCCCGACCAGGGCTTATCCGGTTTCTTCAGAATCGGCTTTGCTTCGGCAGATATCAATCAGGCAGACTGGACTAGCAGTACGGGCTTGCGTTACCATGGACTGATTCCGGGTCGTGATGATGATATTACCGGTTTAGCCGTTACCATCAGTCACGCCAGCGACAAATTTCGGGCACTACATAACACCGAGAGTCGTGAAACTGATTTTGAATTGACTTATCGCGCTCAGATCAAGCCTTGGCTTGCGCTGCAGCCCGACTTGCAATTGTTTGTCGACCCCAACATGGAGAAGGGTGTCGATAATACGTGGGTGTTGGGGTTGAGGACAGAAGTAACGTTTTAATGATTTATTGCATCATCAACAGCTTTCATATAAAAGGATGAGCACATTATGAAAAATATGACATTTAGAGCCACCGCGATGCTGAATTTCAGCATCCTGATCTTTGTATTCTCCTGCGTGATCGCATTTTGCGTTTACCAGGTGAACGTGATCAAAAAAGATGCCGTAGTCGTGGATGAGATCATCCTGCCGCATGCGATGCTGGCGGAAAGCCTGGCACTGGACATGATACAAGTGCAGCAATATCTGACCGATGCTGCAGCTACTCATAACCGCGCTTCTTTTGCTGCCGCGGACGAGCATGCGCAAGCATTCAAGAAAGGCCTCAATACATTCAAAGTCAAATACAACGACGATGCCGACAAAAAGAAAGAACTGGCAGCGATAGACGAAGCTTTCGATACCTATTATGCCGATGGCAAGGAAATGGCCGAGACCTATATCGCCAAAGGCATGGATGCCGGTAATGTCACCATGGAACGCGTGAGCCGGGATGCCTTGGAGGTCAACTCCAGAATGGGCAAGATCCGCGATTTCGAAGTAAGCGACACCGAACATCAGATGAGCTTGATCGCGAATACTTCCAAGCAAGCGACATTGATAGGCCTGGTTGCAGGCTTGATCTGTATCGGCCTGGGCATCTGGCTGTCTTATCGGATGTCGAACAATTTGCTCATGCTGTTCGGTATTGAGCCTATGTATGCCAAGGGCATCGCCAAGGAGATCGCCAAAGGCAACCTCACCCGCGATATCCGCATCGATGAAGGCGACAATTCCAGCATGTTGTTCGCCATGCGCTCCATGCAGATGAAGCTGCGTGAGATGGTGCAGGAAGTGGCTGACAATGCCGACGCCATCGTGCAATCCGCGAATCAGCTTGCCCGTTCCGCCAATACCGTGCTTACCAGCTCGCAACGCCAGAACGATGCTGCGACCAGCGTGGCTTCTGCCGTAGAGCAAATGACCTCCAGTATCGAACAGATCTCCAGTAATGCGCAGCAATCTGAAAAGATCGCCAAGACCGCAGGTGCTATCTCTACCGAAGGCGGGACCGTGGTGGCTGATGCCGTGGCCGAGATGAACAAGATCGCCATGTCGGTGACGCAATCTTCCAACATCATCCGCGAACTGGGTAACAGCTCGCAAAAGATCTCCGACATTGTGAACGTGATCAAGGAGATCGCCGATCAGACCAATCTGCTGGCATTGAATGCGGCCATTGAAGCAGCCCGCGCCGGTGAGCAAGGTCGCGGTTTTGCGGTGGTGGCGGACGAAGTACGTAAGTTGGCAGAACGTACTTCCAAATCCACGCAACAGATTTCCACCATGATCGCCGAGATCCAGAAAGGCGCCACCAATGCAGTGGCCAGTATGGAACAAGGCACGATATTGGTGAGCGAAGGGGTTGCCAAGGCTGAGATGGCCGGTAATTCCATGACCCAGATCAAGCAAGGTACCGATCAGGTGGTGATGACTGCTGGCGACATTTCACATGCCATGCAGGAGCAAAGCAGCGCAGTGAACTCAGTGGCCGGTGAAGTACAGATGATCAGCCATATGGTGAACGAGAACGTGACGGCAGTGAACGATCTGGCCAAGACTGCAGAAATGTTGAACTCGCTTGCCGATCAGCTCAACGGCTCTATCAGCAAGTTCGCAGTTAAAGCCAAGTAAGAGTTAAGTAGAAGTCGCCGCCAGTTGCGCAAGCATGGCGGCGCCTATGATACCGGCCTGATCTCCTGCTTTGCTCAGATGTACCCTGATCCTGCCGCGCAGCACCGGGATCAAGTCCTGATTCAAGCGCGACTCGAATGCGGGCTGCAATAATTTCCAGGACAGGCTTAATCCTCCGCCTATCACTACGTCCGGTACATCCAATACCTTCAATATATGCGCCACGCCTTGCGCCAGCGCATCCCCGGCAACCTCGTATGCTTTCAAAGCGTGCACATCCCCTGCTGCTGCCAATGCCGCTACCTGCTCCGCATCGCGGGCGTTTCCGGCAAGCTCTCCGTAATTTAACACCACGCCGCTCGCTGAAGCGTATTGCTCCATGCAGCCGCGGTTGCCGCAACCGCACAGCCTGCCGCTAGGAACTACACACAGATGCCCTATTTCCATGGCAAAACCATTGCTGCCCGGATATGATTTGCCCGCCAGTATCAACCCACCACCGACGCCGGTTCCCAAGCCGATATAGATGAGATCATGCAACTCATCCGATATCGCATATTCGCCGTATGCCGCTGCCGATGCGTCATTTTCCACGATTACAGGTAATTTTAGTAACGACCGCAGACCGGAGATCACATCGACGTTGATCAGCCCCGGCAGATTAGGCGATTGCAGCACATATTGCGTGACCGGGTCGATAAAGCCGGGGAAACCTATGCCGACAGCGCTGACGGCAGGATATAACGCCAATGCCTCGGCCAGCGACTGCACCAGGCTTTGCTGTATGGCAGCCAGCGCTTCGGCCGGAGGCAAGCTTTTGCATAGGTGGGAAAAGTCAGCGTGATAGCGGTTCTCCCAGACCACGCGATGGTTGTCTACCACGCCCACTCGCAGGTTAGTACCACCTACATCAACGCCGATGAGCATTAGCTGATTTCCAGCTCGATCACGATAGGCGTTTTGTGCTTTTTTAGATCCCATGACAAGGTCACGGTCAGTGCCTGCATGATCTTCTCGAAGCCGGCTTCGGATTGCGATACGCTGAAGTGCGGACAGGCATTGAATATCGCCGGGGTCTCACTGGTAACCGTTACTACGCCGCCCAATACATCGTCTTCAAGCATCACTTCTTTCATGCGTTCTATATGCAAAGGCTGGCCGAAGCCTCCGGGCACATCCCCGCCTACGCGGAAACGTCCGGCAACCCCGTCGCAACTGGGCATGGCGAGATTGATCTCGACGTTGAATATACCGGTAGTGGATTTATCGAAGTCGTATTCCACTCGCAGCACTTTGTTCTTGAGGCTGATCTTCTTTACCACTACATAGCCGTCGAATACGCCGGCAAAGTTCAGTGCAGGGGTTTTGCCCTTGCTTTCCGCCAGTTGGTATACCACGGGTTGCAATGCATGCTCTGCATTGGCTTGCCAGTGATCCACGAACAAGGTCTTGGGGTACTGGTCGATCGCCATGTCCTCAGCCGTGATCTCATGTTTGGACACCATACGCTCGTGCGGGTTGGCAATGCCTTCGCCGTGTTGCTCATGCTCGCCGCTAGTATTGACCCGGCGGTGATAGTGCTCGATCTGCCGCGATAAAGTGTCGCCGAAGTTATGGCGCAGGTCGTAACTATCCAGTTCGCGTATCGAGCCGCTGCCATCCAGGTGCACCACTGCCTGCAAGCGTCCGTTTTGCAGGAATATCTCGTCCTCTCCATCCAGGTCGAGGTCGATAGTGACCTTGGCCGGCCGCGGAGATACTGCATCCAGCAATGCTTCAAGTTCAACGATGGCATTGAAGATGGCGCGTCTGAGGTGAGGCAGATAGATCCCTCCGAACAAGCCGTGCCAGTAAGCATCATTGGCCTGTGCTTCATATAGCAGATGCAACATGCGCGCATGCTGGTGTTTGCGGTCCAGCGCATGGTAGCGCTCAGACAGGTTCAGCATGCGTTTATGCATCCAGTTCGATTCAGGGAAGCGCATGAAGAAGTTGCGCCAGATACCGCCGCGCACGAAAGGCTTATTCTGATCCCAGCGCCCTTCCCGCTTCTCTTTATCCACCATGTCGGCGTAATAATGCGCGGCAGGCACGGGCAACGCCCATTCGTTCATTTCGCTATAAGATGCCGTAGGCAGGTAAACGATGCCGCGTGTAGGTGCACTGGCGTGATAATCGCTGTAGCGCATGGTGCGGATGATGGGTGATTTCAGCACCCCTTCGATAAAACCTTTGAGCCAGCCTTTTTCATACACCCATTCATAAGTCTCAGGCCAGATGCCGAATTTTTCGATGTCGTCGAAGTATACGGCGGCGGCACGTCCACTGTCGTCCGCCAGGCTTTCCATGTAATTCACCACGTCTTGCGCAGGCGAGAACGGGAGGCGATAACGCAGCGGCTCAGAGATGGGAAACAGGTCCAGCTTGCGACCATCTTCTTCGGTGGTGTAGTAACCGTTGAGGTCTTGCGCCTGTTTGCCGGTACACAGGAAGTGGTAATCATCCACCGTCACATAATTGATGCCGGCATCGGCCAGGCCCGGCACCACGGTGGCTTCCCAAACGCGCTCGGTTAGCCATGCGCCTTTGGGCGTGTGCCCCAGTTTCTTTTGCAGGTAATCCGAGAGTTGCTTTATCTGGCCTATACGGTCTTTGGCAGGGATCGCCGCCAGCACGGGTTCTGTGTAGCCTGCACCGAACAACTCGGTCTGCCCGCGCGCAACCATCTCCTTCAGCAGAAGCATATCCTGCGGGTAATGCTGCATCAGGTAGTCCAGCAGCCAGCCGCTGTAATGAATGGCGAATTTGAATTCCGGGTAATGGTAGAGCACTCTGATGAATGGCCCGTAGCAACGTTGATGTGCATCGTCCAGCACATGGGTGAAGTTGCCCACCGGCTGGTGTGCATGTACGCCTAACAGTAACGCCACTGATTTCGCCATGTCTAACCTTTCCAGATTAAATGCTGCCAACACACCCCAAAAACTTATTGCCCCTACGCTACCCTCACGACTCCTGCCCTCGCCGCATCGCTCCCGCGCCTTCAGCACTGCCGTCACCAGATCCGCCGCCTTTACTGATGGATTGCGACAATATTTCCGGTACCGGTAACTTGAGCAAGCGGTAAAGATTGGTCAGGTTCCTGCGGTACAACAGATCGAAGCTCTGCACGCTGTCCGATGGGTTGTAGTCGCCGAACCACCAGAACCAATCCGAGCCTTCGCAGTCGCCCAGTTGGCGCTCTGCCGCAGCCTGCTCCTCGGGTTTGAGGAGACCGCTGGCCATCACCAGGTCGTATTTCTGCTTAACGTCGCACAGCAGGTCCCAGGCACGGTTCTTGGCTGGGTCGCCTATCCATGTGCTGAAAGTGCCGTACACCCAGCTTCCCGCTACGATGCCGTCCAGCGGTTGTGCCACGATATTGGCATCGCCCAGCGGTTTTTTATCGGGAGTGTCGGCAGCGCATTGTTGCGCGACTTCACTGAAAGTCGCCATTTCGATGTAAGGATGCTCGGCCAGCGTTTGATACAGCAGGCTCAGGAAGTAATAGGCGTTGTAAGGGTAATATTCCCAGGCGTTCTCGCCATCCAGAATGATACTGACTACCGGCGTCTCGCCTTCAGGATAGCGCTCCCATATCTTTTCCAGTTGGTAGACGAAATCCTGCACTGCATTGTCGCTATGCCATTTGGAATATTCAAAACCTATCTTGTCGGACAGGTAATCGTCGCGGAAGAAACACAGGA
>DATBPY010000236.1:0-6820 GCA_036561085.1 Methylophilaceae bacterium
TTGATTCCCATGTGAGGGCTGAACTTGATGAAATCAAGACAGCCCCACAAAATAAAGACGACCTTACCTTATAAACGCAGTTCTACTGGTACTACTGTGCTGCTTTACTTGCAACGACTCTACTTATTCGACCCCGCCCGCATCGGCGTATCCGAATAGATCATGATAGGTGGATTCTCACCTTTGATGACGCCGTCGTCCACTACTACTTTGCTGACATTGTTCAGTGTAGGCAGATCGAACATCACCTCAAGCAAGGACGACTCCATGATGGAACGCAGCCCGCGCGCACCCGTCTTGCGCTCCATCGCCTTCTTGGCGATCAGATGCAGCGCAGATTCGCGGAACTCAAGCTCCACGCCTTCCATGGCGAACAACTTCTGGAACTGACGCGTCAATGCGTTCTTGGGTTCTACCATGATGGTGATCAACGCTGCTTCGTCCAGAGACTCCAGCGTGGCGATTGCGGGTAAACGACCTACGAATTCAGGGATCAACCCGAACTTGATCAAATCTTCGGGCTCTACGCTACGCAACACATCGCCGATGGCTTTCTGATCAGCTTTGCCTTTGACTTCAGCACCGAAGCCCATGCCGCCTTTTTCCGAACGCTGGCGTATGACTTTCTCCAGACCGTCGAACGCTCCGCCGCAAATGAACAGGATGTTGGTGGTATCCAGCTGCACGAATTCCTGGTTAGGATGCTTGCGTCCACCTTGAGGCGGAACAGAAGCCATGGTGCCTTCGATCAGCTTGAGCAAAGCCTGTTGCACACCCTCACCGGAAACGTCGCGGGTGATGGAAGGATTGTCCGATTTACGAGAGATCTTGTCGATCTCATCGATATAGACGATGCCGCGGCGTGCTTTGTCCAGGTCGTAGTCGCACTTTTGCAGTAACTTCTGCATGATGTTTTCCACGTCTTCACCCACATAACCGGCTTCGGTCAAGGTGGTGGCGTCAGCCATCACGAACGGCACATCCAGCATGCGCGCCAATGTTTGTGCCAGCAAAGTCTTACCGGAACCGGTTGGACCGATCAGCAGAATATTACTTTTGGATATCTCGACGTCGTCTTTGACCTTGGCATTGGCATTCTTGCCGCCATGATCCAGACGCTTGTAGTGGTTATATACCGCGACCGACAATACTTTTTTGGCATGTGTCTGTCCGATCACATACTGATCCAGCAGCTCGCAGATCTCTTTGGGGGTAGGCAGGCTGGCATCACCGTCGCGCAGGGTGTTACCTTGCACCTCTTCACGGATGATATCGTTGCACAGATCGACACACTCATCGCAAATGAACACCGATGGGCCTGCGATCAATTTGCGCACTTCGTGCTGGCTTTTGCCGCAGAAGGAGCAATACAGTAATTTTTCGCTTTCAGTTTTATTCGCCATTCAAATTCCCCATCAGATTCAGGCTAAAAACTCACTATTCCAAAAACCAACAATCCATATATCAAACATCGGCACGGCTGGAAATTACTTTATCCACGATACCGTAATCAACCGACTGCTGCGCACTCATGAAATTATCGCGGTCGGTATCTTTAGCAATATTTTCAACAGCTTGCTTGGTATGCTTGGCAAAGATGTCGTTCAGGCGACTACGCAAGAACAATATCTCCTTGGCATGGATCTCAATATCCGAAGCCTGGCCCTGAAAACCGCCCAAAGGCTGGTGTATCATCACTCTGGAATTAGGCAGGCAGGCGCGTTTACCTGCTGCGCCGGCAGTTAACAACAGCGCACCCATGCTCGCTGCCTGACCTATGCATAGCGTCGCCACATCCGGCTTGATGAACTGCATGGTGTCGTAGATAGCCATGCCTGCGGTCACTGAGCCGCCGGGAGAGTTGATATACAGGAAGATATCCTTATCCGGATTCTCGGCTTCCAGAAACAGCAGTTGCGCCACCACCAGATTGGCACTCATGTCATTCACCGGCCCCACCAGGAACACCACACGCTCTTTGAGCAGACGCGAGTAGATGTCATACGAGCGCTCTCCGCGCCCGCTCTGCTCCACCACCATAGGGATATAACCCAGTCCCTGCGGTTCCATACTCGCCGTTTCAGCGTTGTTGCCCATGCCGAATGTATGCATCATTAAGCTTTATCCTTATTACCCATTAAATCATCGAAACTGGTTTTTTTGTCGCTGACCTTGGCCTGGCTCAGCACCCAATTCACCACATTCTCTTCAGTAGCTACTGCGGTAGGCTCATCCAAACGTTTCGGGTCGGCAAAATACCAGGCCACTACTTCTGCAGGTTGCTCGAAATTCTTGGCGAATTCATCGATCTGCGCGCGCACCTGATCCGGCGTAGCCTGCAATGAGTTGGCACGCACGATCTCCATCATCATCATACGCAGCTTGACCACACGCTTTGCCGTTTCTTCAAACATACCGGGGTTGAGGTTGATCTCCTCAAGCGCCACACCGCGCTGTTGCATATTCTGCGTTGCCGTCTGCATCTGGTTATTACATTCCATGGCAATCAGCGACCGCGGCAATTCCAGATCTACCGCCGCGACCAAGCCATCCATCACTTGCTGCTTGACTACCGCCTTGATACGTTTAGCGATTTCCTGCTCAAGACTTTCCTGAATGTCGGCACGCATTTTTTCTACATTGCCATCGGCCACACCGAGCTCCTTGGCAAAACCGGCGTCTACTTCAGGTAGCTTAGGCGCGGACACGGACACTACCGTGACGTTATAGCTTGCTGTTTTACCGGTCAGATCGGCATTGTGATAATCCGCCGGGAAAGTCAGATCGAACTGTTTGCTTTTTCCGGGTTTGATGCCGATGATGTTGTCGTCGAACTCAGGTAAACGTCCGCCTTCGCCCAAGGTCAAATCCAGACTCTGGCCCCCGGTGTCTTCCACCTTCTGACCTTCAATAGTTGAACTTAGTTCGATACTGACACGATCGCCTACCTTGGCGGCACGTGTCACCGGCTCATAACTAGCACGTTGGTTGCGCAACACATCCACGGTCTTGTCGACATCGGTTTCAGTCAGCTTGACTTTGGGACGCTCGATAGCCACGCCGGAAAGATCGCCGATCTTCACTTCCGGCATCACCTCAAAAGTAGCTACGTACTCATAGCTTTCCGGATTGCCTTCAACGGGTTTCGGCGCGATGCTGGGGTAGCCCGCGATGCGCAGCTTGTGTTGCGTGACCGCCTGACCAAAAGTCTCCTCGACCTTGGCGGACATCACTTCCTGACGAACCTGATCGCCGTACTGCTGTACCACGATATTCTTCGGCACTTTGCCGGGGCGGAAGCCTGCCATCTTGGCAGTGCGTGCGAGCGTATTCAAACGCTTGCCGATCTCTTCTTCTATGGGTTGCGCAGGCATAGCCACCGTCAAACGGCGCTCGAGATTACTGATAGTTTCAACAGTTGCTTGCATTTCCGATTCCTTAATACTGTATGTTACAAATTGGTAATATTAACACGAAGCAGGACTACGCAGATTGATTGCGCATGAAATCTGCAACATCCCATAAGGCCGCTGAAAGTTTGGTTATCACGGGCTCCGTCACCCCGATATCGTGCATGGCTTTGATCATGCAATACATCCACTGGTCACGCTCACTTTCACCAACAGCGAACGGTAAATGCCTCCTGCGCAAGAAAGGATGCCCGTAACGTTCTATATAAAGCTGCGGACCGCCGGTCCAACCCGTCAGGAACATGAATAACTTTTCCCTAGATGAGGTCAGATCCTGCGGATGCAAGGCACGTATCCCGGCAGCCCGTTCGTCGCTGTCCATGATGTCGTAGAAACGCTCGACCAGCTCACGGATGACCTCAGCGTTGCCGCCGAGTAATTCAAAAAACGTGGCAGTACCCTGCTCTGTGGGAATCTTTAACATGCCTAACCTTATCTAAGCGACCTTAACAGGTTTTATTTTGCTCGCAGCCTGTTTGGCGCGTTCTCGTGCCTGGTCGGTATCATCGCCTGTCGCCAATGCCACGCCCATGCGGCGCTTGACGAACGATTCCGGTTTACCGAACAAGCGTATATCCGACTCCGGCACACTCAGTGCCTCGCTCACACCCTCATAAACGATATTGCTAGCCTCTACTCCACCGTAGATCACCGCACTGGCACCGGCCTTGCGCATGCTCACATCGACCGGCAACCCCAGAATGGCTCGCGCATGCAATTCGAACTCGGAGAATCGCTGACTGATCATGGTGACCATGCCGGTATCGTGCGGTCTGGGACTGACTTCAGAGAACCAGACCTGATCGCCTTTAATGAACAGCTCTACCCCGAACAAGCCCAGCCCACCCAAACTTTCCGTCACTTTGCGGGCGACATCCTGACTTTGCTCCAGCGCCTTTTTGCTCATCGCTTGCGGTTGCCAGCTTTCCACATAGTCGCCTTGTACCTGCACATGGCCGATAGGGTCGCAAAAACTGGTTTCTACCTGTCCTGCGCCATTCCTGGCGCGTACCGTGAGCAAGGTGATCTCATAATCGAAATCGATCTGCCCTTCCACGATCACTTTGCCGTGATTCACGCGCCCCGCCGCCGCCGCATGGTCCCAAGCTGCCGATACTTTGGATGGCTCAGTGAGCCGAGTCTGACCTTTGCCGGATGAAGACATCACCGGCTTAACAAAACATGGGTAGCCGATACCCCCTTCGATCGCCGCCTGCAACTGTTCGCGACTTTCGGCAAAAGCATAAGGGGAGGTCGGCAGTTGTAATTCTTCCGCTGCCAAACGACGTATGCCTTCCCGATTCATGGTCAGTTGCACGGCTCGTACCGTAGGCACCACCTGCGCCAGCCCGTCATGCTCAATACCGGCCAGGGCATCGGTGGCGATAGCCTCGATCTCGGGCACGATCAGATGGGGTTTTTCCAACTCGACCAATGCCCTTAAAGCATTACCGTCCGTCATGTCGATCACATGCGCACGGTGTGCCACCTGGTGACCCGGCGCATTGGCATAACGGTCGACAGCGATCACCTCGCACCCCAGGCGTTGCAGCGCGATGATGACTTCTTTGCCGAGCTCGCCGCTGCCGAGCAGCATCACACGGGTGGCGGAAGGCGTTAATGGAGTACCGATTTTCATTGAGTTTCCAGCAGAACGTACGACTCGAATCATAACATTTACGGTGCTGGGTACGATAAGAAAGTGCTGATCACATCCGGCATGTTTTTTCAGTTGGATCCCCACACTGCCGCACCCTTACTTGCATCCCGCAGGGATATCTTGTTACGTGCCGATACAATCGAATCATTAAAAAGTGAATACTATTTCACTCGACTGCAAATTAGGGATTGCTGACGAGACGAACATGGAAGTGACACTGGAAAGCGCGTTACAGCATCATCTGGCAGGGCGCCTGACTGAAGCCGAAGCCATTTATAAAGCGCTGTTGCAAACCATGCCCGCTCATTCGGATGCCTTGCATCTATGGGGCGAGATCGCTAGTCAGCGCAGGCAATTCACGCTGGCGACCGAGTTGGTCACGAAAGCCATCAATGCGAATCCTTCCATCCCCGGATATTACGGCACTCTGGGACGCACTTACAAAAGCCAGGGAAAGCTGGATGAGGCGATCGCCTGTTATCAGCAAGCACTGGCATTAAAATCCGACGACGGTTTTATTCATAACAGCCTGGGTAATGCCTTGTTGGACCAGGGCCGCATTGCTGATGCTATCGCCAGCTACCAAAAAGCACTTTCATTCCAGCCGAACCTGGCGGATGCCCATAGTAATCTCGGCAATGCCTTACAGATACAAGGAAAACTGGACGAAGCCATTACTTATTATCATCAAGCGCTGACTTTGCGCCCGGATTCTGGCGTCACTCATTTCAATCTGGGCACCGCATTGATGGAACAGGGAAAACTCGATGAAGCCATTGCCTGTTACCGTTCTGCCACAGCCTACCGTCCGGATTATGTAGAAGCTCACTGCAATCTGGGCGTGGCGCTTAAAGAACAGAAGAAATACGATGAGGCTTTGACTTGCTACCAGACCGCACTGGCGATAGCCCCCGACTGGGTAGACGCGCTCTATAACCTGGGCGTGTTGTATGGCTTGACCAAACAAACCGAATCAGCGAAACAATGGTATCGCAAGGCACTGGAGATCGATCCCGATCTGGTATCGGCGCATGTCAATCTGTCCGGAATACTCACTGAAGATTCGGAAGAGGCGCAAAAGCACCGTGATTTGGCTTATTGCAAACAGTGCCTGTTCATCACCCGCTCGCCTCATGCAGTAAGAACCGTGCTGATATTGCAGGACGCAAACAACGGCAACATCCCTTCCAGCCTGTTACTCCCCACCAAAGCCAACGACCTGATCGAGTGCAATCATCTGATCGAATGGGTCATCGAATACGCAACCCCTGATCAATACCGGCAACTACCGGCCTATGACCTGGTATTCAATGCCATCGGTAATCCCGATATGACTGATAGATCAGCGCGACCGATGGCAGACTTCCTGCAGCACTGCACCAAACCGGTACTGAACTCGCCCGAAGCAGTAGCCCGCACTCCCCGTCATCTGATGTCGGAATTGTTCGCCGGCATAGAAGGGCTGGTGATTCCTGCGGTATGGCAGGTCAAACAGGAGGGTGACTGGTTTGCAAATCCCGAGTTTCAATTCCCTGCC
This sequence comes from Methylophilaceae bacterium, assembly GCA_036561085.1. Classification (GTDB taxonomy): domain Bacteria; phylum Pseudomonadota; class Gammaproteobacteria; order Burkholderiales; family Methylophilaceae; genus CAILHX01. Next base: position 6,668 of record DATBPY010000236.1, read on the forward strand.
CTGGCACGGCCCCTCGCATCCCATGGCGGTGAAGGGGTGTTTCTGGTGCAGGATGCCGCCGAACTTGCCAAAGTGCCGGTAGACCGTTCAGGGAGTATCTATCTCTGTGCTTATTACGATTACCGTTCAGCCGATGGCTATTTCAGGAAGTAC
>DATBPY010000237.1:0-2369 GCA_036561085.1 Methylophilaceae bacterium
ACAAGGTACCCGACAGGATAGGACGTACTTGTCTCAGGAAGTAGGTGTCCGGTGTGTTCTGTGCCGCGGCATTGGTATTACCGCTGGAGATGCCGCTGATATAGCTGCGCCCGTTGGCCTGGAATTGACCTTTCAGGTTCAACTTGAAGTTGCCGTCGGCGGATTGAATGCCGAAACCGTCTGCACTTGCTTTCACCACAGCGCTATCCTTTTTCTTCGCGGCTGCTTCTTCATCCGCGATCTCGTTCTTGCGGTCCAGCACTTTTATCTTCTGGTCCAGTGCGTCGATCTCGGCGCGCAGCTTGGCAATATCATCATTGTCGTCTGCATACGCATTAACCGAGCCGGTTACCAGACCCCCACTTACCAATGCGCTGAAAACCAACGCAGGAATTAATTTTTTCTTGAATTGCATGACGTTCCCCATTCATCTTGTGCGTTCTTCCGGATGTCCGGTCAGTTCGTCATTTGTCTATAAGATTTTTACCTCCGGCTGTCCGGTAGGTTTGTACTTCCGTTTAGTTAAGCTTTACCCACTAAATCAAAATGCCCACTACATTCAGTTAAATCTAACCTTCTCTTTACGCTCGATCTGGGTGACGCGGTTCTCGTGCACCGTGATCTCTACCGAGCCGAAGCGCAGGTCGGCCAGCATGCGCGAGATATCCTCCAGCACCTTTCTATCCAGCGTCTTATCCGACGCTTTATCCAGTGCGGGTTTTTGCTGGAGTGCTACAACAGAGTGATCGTCGCTTTTCATGTTCGCTTCTCTTGCTGGTTGAAAACGAGGGGCAGTATAGGAATCGCCGTATACAATGTAAAAGAATATTAATTAATATGTTTATAACAATAATGAATATAAGCGGGCGAGGCGATTGTTGAAAAGGTCGCTTTTTAGAAATGACTTTGTAGGGGGAGTTGGGCTATGATGCTGGCGTGAATTCGTACATGGATTATTTCAGACGGCAACGGACAGTGATTGCGCTATGCGCAGGCTTTGCGATATTGCTCGCGTCGCTGATGCCGACCATCACCCAGGCGTTCGCCTCGCAGCAGGTGACCGATAGCTTTCTGAGCGCCATCTGTTCCAATTCCGGTGTCGCCAAATTCGTGTCGTTCGCCGTGGTGTCGGGCAAGTCGAGCCAACCGGCGCAGAACAAGCCCATGGCGATGGAACATTGCCCGTATTGCTTCACCCACGCAGGTTCGTTCGGCATCATGCCCGGGCATGAACTCAGTATCGTCAAGCTCGCTTTATCTCAGCCTTACCCGCAATTATTCTATCGCTCGCCTTATCCGCTCTTCGCGTGGATAAGCGCGAATCCCCGCGCCCCGCCCGTTCTTTCCTGATTTGCTTTAGTAGATCAAGCCATCCCCTTGAGGGTGTGGCTTGTGCTCAATCATTTAAAAGGAAAGAACATGAAATTCGTATCCGCGAGCCTGCTCGCCCTAACTCTATTCACGCCGCTCGTCAGCAACGCTTGCTCCAGTTGCGGCTGTACTCTTAACTCCGACTGGTCTGCCCAGGGCGTTTCTGCCGGTGAAGGTTTGCACTTCGACATCCGTGCCGACTACTTCAAGCAGAACCAGATGCGCCACGGCACCGACTCTGTCAGCCGTACCAGCGTACCTGCAGGTACCGAGGTGCAGGAAAACACCATCAACCGCAATCTGTCGCTGGCGGTGGATTACTCCTTCAATGCGGACTGGGCGGTGAATGTGATGCTGCCGGTGTATAGCCGTACCCACAGCACTTTCGGCGACGGTAGCAGCGGCTTTGCCTACCCCGACCCTAATGCCTTGCAGACTTCGTCATCGCAAGGCATAGGCGACATCAAAGTAACCACGCGTTATTCCGGTTTTAGCGCGGACCACAGCTTCGGCATCATTGCCGGGCTGAAGCTGCCTACGGGTGAAACCAAAGACACTTTCAGCGACGGTAGCGAGCTGGACCGCGGCCTGCAACTGGGTAGCGGCACTACCGACTTGCTGATCGGCGGTTACCATTTCGGTACCATCAATCGCGATTGGGATTATTTCTCGCAGGCGGTGTTGCAGCTCCCGCTGGATTCCCATGACGATTTCCGTCCGGGAGACGGTTTGAACGTGACTGCCGGGGTGCGCTATATGAGTTTCGACAACTTCATCCCGCAATTGCAGGTGAATGCGCGCATGGAGAAGCGTGAGTCGGGCGGGCAGGCGGATGTGGAGAATAGCGGCGCGACGCTGGTGTATCTCAGCCCCGGCGTTACGGTGCCGATCAGCAAGCAGGTGCTGCTATACGGCTTCCTGCAGATCCCGATCTTTCAGCGCGTGAACGGCTACCAGATCGAGACGCAGGCAGTGGCCTCGGTGGGGTTACATTACAA
>DATBPY010000238.1:0-2858 GCA_036561085.1 Methylophilaceae bacterium
TTGGTCGCGCCATACAATGTAGGAAAATTAGTCGTTTCTAGCTGAATATAAACATCAGCCATCTGATCAGTATCCAACTTAGCACCAAAGTAGTAGACCACCTGCTTGCGCAAAGGAAAGCGATCTTCAAAGTCAGTCACAAACTTGTTCTGCGCTTTATCAAAGCGCCACGACAATGCAAAGAACGGATATTCCGCAGCGTTCACTTCTCCGGGGTCTTGCGTCCAGGGTGGATGGAAATGTTGCCCCACCGAGAGCACATGTCCGAACTCATGTAGCAAGATGTATTGGATGGCATTCTTGCGGTTATCGTTATCCGGCGACTCTATAGTTGCAACCAGAGTGTCAACGCTGTTCGCGCGGAACGGCGAGTTCTCTTTCCATGTCGCCCACTCGTTAGCTTTACGATGTTCCAGCGTATCGATATCCAGCACCACATAAGCCGCGACCGGTTTGCCTGAAGCAGCGGAGACAGCTTCGGTAAAACCGCTGCCGCCCAGGTTGTGTACCAGATAGATTCCTGCCAGGCGGCTATCAAGTGCGTGTTTGATATTGTCCGGTAACTCGGAGATCGCAGCATCGATGTCGCGTTTGAAATCGAGAGGGAGCGTGGCCGAAGTAGGGCGATCAGGGAATTCGTTGAGGATGTTGTCCAGCTTCAGATAATCGATCAGCTCAGCAGGAGCCGGGCCTATGCGTTGCAGCAAGGGTTTATCCATCGCCACTTTCCAGAAAGCTATGCGGTTGACGACATGGCCGCGGTGGGCGGCTGTAATGCAGTCTTTATCGGTATCGAGGCAGGCGGCAATACTGCTCGCACAAACCAGGCATGACCATATGGTGAAAATCAGAAGGGTGAGATGTTTCTTCATGGCTGTCTTTTTTAGATGGCAGTGCCAAGCAGCAAGTATTTACGCCATCATGCCAGTTTGCGGGTATAGATTCCACGACATAATTTCGGCTTTCTGCTAACATGACATCAATGTTTCACTGAACTAGGTGGGGAGCCGAATATGAAAAAATTAGAAGCCGTCATTAAGCCTTTCAAACTCGACGAAGTGCGTGAAGCACTTTCCGAAATCGGCGTTAGCGGCATGACCGTGACCGAGGTCAAAGGCTTCGGCCGCCAAAAAGGGCACACCGAGCTTTATCGCGGTGCCGAGTATGTGGTGGATTTCCTGCCTAAGATCAAGATTGAAATCGTGGTGGCAGACGCGCAAGTTGACGGCGCTATCGAGGCTATCATCAGTGCAGCCCGTACCGGCAAGATCGGCGATGGCAAGATATTCGTGACTTCGGTAGAGCAGGTGATGCGTATCCGTACCGGCGAGATGGGCGAAGACGCAGTTTAAAAATTCAATCTTCGTCGCCATGTGGCGTTGCAAGCAGTAAAATCACTCCTTACATATAAGGCATATGTCGCGTCGCGATTTTTCTGCTTGCGTCTTGCCTGACTCAGTAGCTTAAATTTTTAGGAAGCTTGAATTTTTAGCGGTAGTTCTGCTTTTTGAAAAAACAGCGAGGCTTAGTCGGCCTCGTCTATCCAGGCCTGCTGGATCGCTTCCAGCACTTTTTCCCCGCCACGGCTATGGTCGTCGTGAAAATCATCCAGCGTAATGACCATGTTGTGCAAATCCACAAAATTGATTGTTTTGGGGTCGATCTCCCCGTAGTTGTCGCACAGCGTTTCAGCAATCAGTTGTACATCTGCCCACTTCATGACGCTCCCCCATTCACGGTTAAAAATAGTAGGTGAATTTTCGCCCACTGGGGATACGAGCGCAAGTGATTCATTCCCAGAATCCGGTCGCGCAAACAAGGCGCCTCTATCATGTTAAAATCGTAAGCTTCATTTGTGACGTTTTTACATTTTGGAATAAAACCATGTTCAGCAAATCCCTTACTCTCAACCAGGCCGATCCTGCCTTGTTCCAAGCCATAGAGGCGGAACGTCAGCGCCAGGAACAGCATATCGAGTTGATCGCTTCAGAAAACTATACCAGCCCAGCGGTGATGGCGGCACAAGGCTCGCAACTCACCAACAAGTATGCAGAAGGTTATCCGGGCAAGCGTTTCTACGGCGGCTGCGAGTTTGTGGACCAGGTAGAGCAGATCGCGATTGATCGAGTAAAAGCACTGTTCGGTGCAGAATACGCGAACGTACAACCGCACTCCGGCTCCCAAGCCAATCAGGCGGTTTACTTCTCCATCCTTAAGCCGGGCGATACCGTGATGGGGATGAACCTGGGGCATGGCGGCCATCTGACGCATGGCTCTCCAGCTAATCTCTCGGGCAAACTTTTCAATATCGTGGCTTACGGCCTGAACGATAAGGAAGAGATCGACTACGACGAGATGGAGCGCATCGCTACCGAAACCAAACCCAAGCTGCTGATAGGCGGCGCGTCCGCTTACGCACTGCGTTTCGATTGGGAACGCATGGCAGCTATCGCCAAAAAAGTAGGCGCTTATTTCATGGTAGACATGGCACATTATTCCGGCTTGATCGCAGCGGGTGTTTATCCTAACCCCGTGCCGCATGCCGATTTCGTGACCTCTACGACCCACAAGACTTTGCGCGGTCCGCGCGGCGGTATCATCCTGGCCAAAGCGGAATTTGAGAAATCTCTTAATTCCAGCGTGTTTCCAAGTTTGCAGGGCGGCCCGCTGATGCATGTGATTGCAGGAAAAGCCACGGCATTCCTGGAAGCATCGCAACCTGACTTCAAGACCTATCAGGAGCAAGTGTTGAAGAACGCGTCAACACTGGCAAGCACGCTGGCCGAACGCGGCTTGCGCATCATCTCCGGGCGTACCGAATCGCACATGTTCATGGTCGATCTGCGGCCTAAAGGTTT
>DATBPY010000239.1:0-3269 GCA_036561085.1 Methylophilaceae bacterium
CCTACACTAGCCCGTGGAGAGTTACCAATGAGCTATTCGTTTACTGAAAAAAAACGTATCCGTAAAAGTTTTGCCAAGCGTGAAAGCGTACAAGAGGTTCCATACCTGTTGGCAATGCAACTTGAATCCTATCGTGATTTCTTGCAGGCAGATGTGCCGCAGGAAATGCGTAAGCCTTCAGGTTTGCAATCGACTTTCAGCGCAGTATTCCCCATCGTTAGCCATTCCGGCAACGCGAAGCTGGATTATGTCAGCTACACCCTGGGGCAAGTGCCGTTCGACGTGAAAGAGTGTCAACAGCGCGGTTTGACCTACGCTGCACCATTGCGCGTTAAAGTCCGCCTGACCATCATGGACAAAGAGGCTTCCAAGCCTACCGTGAAAGAAGTCAAAGAGCAGGAAGTCTACATGGGCGAATTGCCTCTGATGACTGAGAACGGTTCGTTCGTGATCAACGGTACCGAGCGCGTCATCGTGTCCCAGTTGCATCGCTCTCCTGGCGTGTTCTTTGAGCACGACAGAGGCAAAACCCATTCGTCCGGAAAACTGTTGTTTTCCGCACGTATCATTCCTTACCGTGGCTCATGGTTGGATTTCGAATTCGATCCTAAAGACTATCTGTATTTCCGCGTCGACCGTAGACGTAAGATGCCGGTCACCATATTGCTTAAATCTTTAGGCTACACGCCGGAACAGATCCTGGGCATGTTCTATGATTTCGACACTTTCCACGTCAGCAAAAAAGGCGTGCAGATGGAGCTGGTGCCTGAGCGTTTGCGCGGCGAAGTCGCCAAGTTCGACATCCTGGATAAGTCCGACAATGTGATCGTGGCTAAAGATAAGCGCGTGACCATCAAGCACATCCGTGAAATGGAAAAAGCCGGTATCAACAAGATCACCGTGCCGGAAGATTTCATGCTGGGCAGAACCATTGCCAATAACATCGTCGATAAAGAATCCGGCGAGATCGTGGCTAACGCCAATGACGAGATCACCGAAACCACCCTGGAAAAACTGCGTGAAGCGGGCGTGACCAAGCTCAACGTACTGTATTCCAATGATCTGGATCATGGCGATTATTTGTCGCAAACCCTGCGTATCGATGAAATAACGGATCAATATGCTGCACGCGTGGCGATCTACCGCATGATGCGTCCAGGCGAGCCGCCGACCGAAGATGCAGTGCAAATGCTATTTAACCGTTTGTTCTTCAGTGAAGATGCATACGACCTGTCTGCTGTAGGTCGCATGAAATTCAACCGTAGAGCTTATCCGGAAAAGATCGACGACCGCACCGCAAGCTGGCTCAAGCGTTTCTATGAGACCGTAGGCAGCAAAGGCGAAGAAGGTCCGCTGGTGCTTTCCAATGAAGACATTCTGGCCGTGGTTGGCGTGTTGCTGGAACTGCGCAATGGCCGCGGTGAGATCGACGATATCGACCATCTGGGTAATCGTCGCGTGCGTTCAGTAGGTGAATTGGCTGAGAACCAATTCCGTGCCGGTCTGGTACGTGTGGAACGTGCCGTGAAGGAGCGTTTGTCGCAAGCAGAATCCGACAATCTGATGCCGCATGACCTGATCAACGCCAAGCCTGTATCCAGCGCGATTCGCGAGTTCTTCGGTTCTTCGCAATTGTCGCAATTTATGGATCAGACCAATCCGCTGTCCGAGATCACCCACAAGCGCCGCGTGTCTGCGCTTGGACCAGGCGGTCTGACGCGGGAACGTGCCGGTTTCGAAGTGCGCGACGTACACCCTACGCACTATGGTCGTGTATGCCCGATCGAAACACCGGAAGGTCCGAACATCGGCCTGATCAACTCGCTGGCTTTGTATTCGCGCACCAATCGTTACGGTTTCATGGAAACCCCATATCGTAAGGTGAGCGGCGGCAAGGTAAGCGACCAGATCGATTACCTGTCGGCGATCGAAGAGTCGCAATACGTGATCGCGCAGGCCAATGCCGAGCTGGACAAGAGCGGCAAGCTGACTGACGGTCTGGTGTCATGCCGTCATCACAATGAATTTACCATGAAGGTTCCGGGCGAAGTCCAGTACATGGACGTGGCTCCTAGCCAGATCGTATCCGTGGCTGCTTCGTTGATCCCGTTCCTGGAGCACGACGACGCAAACCGTGCACTGATGGGCGCCAACATGCAACGCCAGGCTGTACCTTGCTTGCGTGCTGAAAAAGCCGTGGTGGGTACCGGTATCGAACGTACCGTGGCTGCCGACTCCGGCACCGTGGTTCGCGCTTATCGCGGCGGCACCGTGGATTATGTGGATGCCGGTCGTATCGTGGTCCGTGTGAATGATGATGAAGCCAGCGCCGGTGAAGTCGGTGTGGACATCTATAACCTGATCAAGTACACCCGTTCCAACCAGAACACCAACATTAACCAGCGTCCGTTAGTAAAAATGGGCGACGCGATCGCACGCGGCGACATCATTGCTGACGGTGCTTCTACCGATATGGGCGAACTGGCTCTGGGTCAGAACATGCTGGTGGCGTTCATGCCATGGAACGGTTACAACTTCGAAGACTCGATCCTGATCTCCGAACGCGTGGTGGCTGACGATCGTTATACCTCCATCCACATTGAAGAACTGACTGTGGTGGCTCGCGATACCAAGCTGGGCGCAGAAGAAATCACCCGTGATATCTCCAACCTGTCCGAGCGTATGCTGGGACGTCTGGATGAGTCCGGCATCATCTACATCGGTGCTGAAGTCGAAGCGGGTGACGTGCTGGTCGGTAAGGTAACGCCTAAAGGCGAGACCCAACTGACGCCGGAAGAAAAACTGCTGCGCGCCATCTTCGGTGAAAAAGCATCCGACGTTAAAGACACCAGCCTGCGCATACCTTCCGGTATGTCCGGTACGGTGATCGACGTACAAGTGTTCACCCGCGAAGGTATCGACCGTGATTCACGTGCACAACAGATCATTGACGACCAGCTCGGCCATTACAAGCAAGACTTGGCCGACCAGATGCGTATTGTGGAAGACGATGCATTCGGTCGTATCCGCCGCCTGATCGAAGGCAAGACCGTCAACGGCGGTCCGAACAAGCTGAAAAAAGGCGACGCACTGACCGCGGCATACTTGGATGCATTGAACCGTCATGACTGGTTCGACATCCGTCTGAGCGACGAAGAAGCTGCACGTCAACTGGAGCAAGTGAAAGACAGTCTGTCTCAGTCCAGAGTCAACTTCGACGCCATGTTTGAAGAGAAAAAACGCAAGCTGACCCAGGGCGACGAATTGCC